>NZ_VPDZ01000003.1:0-297093 GCF_013417465.1 Acinetobacter sp. YH12251
TACTGACAAAAATTTGCTCAAATAAACTTCGAGTAATTTCTACCATCAATCAATGAAAATAATTTCGATCGATCAATCAGTAAAAATCCACACAAGTTGTTCTTCATAATCTCTTAATGATCTTCTTGTTGGTTCGTCACCAGCAAGCTAGGTCGGCTATATTACTCTTTATTTCTAAAGAGTCAACTGGTAATTCAAATTATTTTTAAACTTAAAAAATAAAACCCAACTTAATCAATTCAACCAAGTCATTGTTTTATCAGAAGTTTTAATCTTCATCACCGCCGATGGATGTGCATTCTACAGCATTTCACATCCGTTGCAACACCCTTTTTCATTTATTTTTATTTTTTCATTACGTTTGTTTATTTATTCTACTAAATTAAGTTTTTTTACTATTTTTTGAGCATAAAAGGGACGATATTTCCATATTTGTCCGTTAATTTATCTTTTTCATTCTTTTCTTGCCATTTTAAAGCTCGGCAATCGACATATTCACAGTAGCCACCCTCCCCACACTCGATTTCGTCGTTAATTTTAATTTGATAGTTAAAGCTTCCTGCATAGCCAGCGCCGAGTCCAAATTTAAAATCCCCACGACTCTGCGCTTGTATATGTATTTTCATTTTGTCATTTTGGTAAATCCATTCAAATTCACGTGGCAAATACATTTTTTGCAAATTTGGGGTTTTAACAGCGGGATAAACGCGCATGACTTTAAAGAACACACCTTGGTCTGCCATGAACACTTGCTGCTGATTTAAATCTCTTAGATATAAACGCGAACTCAAAATATTGTTATAACGATCTCGCGTTTGCATAAAGATAATTTGACGTTGTCGACTAAGGTTAATCACCTGATGGGTATAAAACGCTAAAGGTAAATATGGGAACTTGCGTATTTGTGCATAGGATAATACCGCCAGCTGATTTACATCATACATCTGGCCCTGAAATTTGATTTGACCTTCACATTGGCACATCACCGACCAATACTCAGCAAGACCTAATCTCAACTTAATTAAACACGAAGAAATATCGGTAGTTTGCACGGACAAATCTAAACTGAGTTCAGTATCTTCTCGATGGATTTGAAATACCGCTCCATCCCAACCAATCTGCTCTTTATCTCTAAATTTAAAGACGGTATCACTCAGACTACAGTCGTCTTTGATGGAATATGATTGTAATTGCCCAACCATATGACCGCTCACACTGGTCAATACTGTGGCTGTATTGAGTTCGTCTTGTTGAATGGACACAGGATTTTGAAAAGCGGGAATCTGAGGCTGACCGAGCCAACTTATAAAGTTAAGATAATGTAAGGGCGCAGGAAGATTCGGTAGACAGAGTCCATAATGGACTGAAGGGTAAGGCGTATTCGGCGCATGTAGATTTATTTTTTTATGTTGTAAATCTGGAGCTTGATTCAGTCGTCTTGATTGATCCAAGAAATCTTGAAATATATGCATATCAAGCTCCTTTTAATTTTTATTTCATGTTTTAACTCATGCTTCAGCCTTTTTTGCCATTAAGGTTGTGACAAAGCCAGACAATGCATAAATTACTGAAATAATTAAAATACCCATTGGAATATTATACGTTACGGCAGCTAAAATGAAGACTATGATTGGCAACACCGCAAATGGAACACGGCGACGATCCACAGTTTTAAATGAATAGTATTTTACATTTGAGATCATCAATAGACCCACTGCAATAATCACTACCGCATTAAAAATCTGAATACCTGTTTCGCGTAAGTCGAAGACCGCAGGGATATCCATACCTACCCATACCAATGAAATAATCATAACGGCTGCGAGTGGACTTGCAACACCAATAAAATAACGTTTATCGACAACCCCAATTTGTACGTTAAAACGTGCCAAACGGAAGGCTGCACATGCGGTGTAAACAAAACATGCTGCCAGGCCAATACGGCCTAAGTCATTTAGACTCCAGCTATACATTAAAACGGCAGGTGCAACACCAAATGCTAGCAAGTCCGACAACGAGTCAAACTGTTCACCAAAAGGACTTTGTGCGCCGATAGCACGTGCGACACGTCCATCCAAACCATCAAATAATGCTGCAAGGAAAATGGCATAAATGGCTTGTTGAAACTCACCATTCATACTGGCAATTATTGAATAAAAGCCGGATAACAACGCTGCAGTTGTAATCAAGTTTGGCCACAGATAGATCCCACGACGTTTCACTTTATGCCCTTCATGGGTATGCTCCTCTTCTTCAACTTCAAATGTAATGCCATCAAATGCATTTTCATCCTTTGAAGAAATTTCCCGCTCAGGTTTATTTGTATTTGTCATTGTTCGATCCTAACTGTGACCTTTCTTTTTCAAGTTTAAAATTATTCGCCAACCAACCAACGTACGGCTGCATGACCACCATTTTCATTCATACGAAGATGTGGGAACAACCATTGTAATGCTTCGTCCGCATCTTCAGAGAATTTCCAAGGTGGGTTAATCACCAATAAACCACAACCATTCAGTCCGACTGGAGTGTCATCTGGCCATACACAAATTTCGCAAACTAACTGACGACGAATGCCGGTTTTGTACATTTTCTTTTCAAAACGTTCAATCATCGCGCGGTCTTTAATTGGATACCATACCGCAAAAACGCCTGTCGGCCATTTTTTATAAGCAGCCACCAACAATTCTACAAGCTGTGGAAAATCTTTACGTTCTAATTCGTAAGGCGGGTCAATCATGACTAAACCACGTTTTTCTTTTGGTGGAATTACACCCAGTAAACCTTCGTAAGCATCACGCTCATGCAAGCCTGCACGTTTATCAAAAATATTGTGGCGCAATTGTTGGAATACATCGCGCTGCATTTCAAAAATCGTTGCCTTATCAGTTTCACGCATGCCTTCAAGTGCGAACCACGGAGAGCCTGGATAAGCGCCTTTGCCAAAGTTTTCACGCATTTTTTCAACAACTTTTAAATATTGTTGAACACCTTCAGGCGCATTGCGTTTAATCGAATCATCGAGCTTAACTAAACGATGAATACCATTTAAAAACTCACCTGATTTCTGTGCTTCAGAGGTCGAAAGATCATATTTACCTGCACCACCATGTGTATCTACATAGCGATAAGGTTTATCTTTTGCATTCAATCGACTTAATAACTGAAGCAGCAAAACGTGCTTCATCACGTCGGCAAAGTTGCCTGCATGGAAATGGTGACGGTAATTCATGTTTCTTTAATTCCTAATATCAACGGACATTTTAGCATGAAAAATAGTTTCATTCCGATGCTATTCTTGCTCTAGAATACGTCACCTTTTTTTCCACAACTTTATGGATCGTATATGGAAACAGCCTTTCTCCCAAAGTCTTGGCCGGTTGATCAAATCCTCGATGATTTAGATCAACACGGGTTTAGCATTATTGATGACGCTTATCCTGCTGAATATATACATGCACTTGTTGAAGAATGTATGTCAAATTTAAATAAATTTAGGGATGCAGCCGTACAAAATGGAGTCATCAGTAAAATTAGAAGTGATCATATTTTATGGATTAACGACACATTAGATGTCGCACAAGAACACGTTCAAGCCTTAGAACATTTATCAGAACAATTTAATCGCGCATTTTTTTCTAACATTCACGAAGTCGAAGCACATTTTGCTTGTTATAACGCAGGTGAGTTTTATGCACTACACAAAGATAATCCTCAAGGCAAAAATGGACGTGTCATTTCAGCGGTTTATTATTTGCATGAATATTGGCAAGCCGACTGGGGCGGTGAATTGCGCTTACAGGATAAGAATGATGTTTGGCATATTATAGAACCTAAACCGAATCGCATTGCGTTATTCCAAAGTGACCTATTACACGAGGTACTCGAAGCTAAACATCAACGTTTATCGATTACGGCTTGGCTACGTAATGACAACTCGATGTGGTAATTCGAGATTCCTCCTTTAAATCCCTTAAACTATCCTCATATATGAGTCATTCATAGATGAGGATGTACCCGATGCGTCAAAACAGTCATAAAATTATTCAGCGTATTGGCGAAACCGATCAATTATTTCTACAAGGCAACAGCCCTGAACTTGCCCTTGAGCGTGCAGACTTACGCCTGCAATTGGTTAATTTAAGTAAGAACCATCAAGAACAAGTGTATTTTCTGCAAGAAGCCATTGTTCTACTTGAGCAAAGCCGGATTGAATTTGAAGAAATGCCGATTGAGCTATACATCAATTTGTCTGTACATTTAGCCAAAGCTTATATGATATTTTTTGAAATTACCCAAGAGCAGCGCTATGCCCTGATTACCCAGCAGATTATGAAACCGATGTCCAAAGCTGAACATGGCGACATTTACTTCTACTTGGCCTATGCCTCTGCGGTAAAACAGGAACCTGCGTTAACCCGCCACTGGTTAAATAAATACTGCAAATCTCAAGAATTCAAACTGACCACATTACTTGAGCATCCTGCATTTAATCCATATCGCCAAGAAGATTGGTTTGCAGAGTTACGCCAAAGCAAACTGCACTAAATAAAAAAACACCTCTGAGGAGGTGTTTTTTTATTTGTGGAAAAATGAAATCTATGCTGGCTGCAGCTTATATGCATCCATATGCAACTGTTGATTCAGCTCATCAATCCATATAGCCCAATCATCATCTTGTACTAAATGACTGATTAGAAAATCACGCTGCGCTTTATTCCAAAACGGCGCATCATGTAAATTTTCACTTGCAGCAAGCTGATGCGTACGCACGTATAATTCGATCGCAGCTGGACTGCTAGCTAACCCCAATTGAGAAAACAATAAAGCTAAGGATGGTTTATTTTGATTGAGCATCTCGCCCTCCTTATCAACTAATCTGTCATTTATTATTTAATTAACTTATATGATGAAGCTAAAAAAACCTAGCGTTAAAACTAGGTTTGTTGTTTCAAATTGTATTTAGATTTTGCATGATCCGGAAAGCTTATGTTCTGTATGCAATTGTTCATTTAAAATATCGACCACTATGGCCCAGTCATCATCTTTTTTCCAATGACTGATAATGAAGTCACGCTGTGACTTCGTCCAAAATGGCGCTTCATGCAATGGAACATCCATGGTGATTTGATGCGTTTCGATAAATTGATCAATGCCTTCCGGACTTGCATCTAACCCCAATTGTTCAAAAAATAGTTCCAACGTCGGTTGTTGATCAAACATTGCCGTTCTCCTCAAGCCAAAAACATTTCTTCCACTTCATAGTTATCTGTTTAATTGACTTTGTCAGTTGCAACTACATCTCAACGTGTTATTTTTTGTTCAAAACTTAAGCTTGGTATTTTTCGCAGGCCATAAAAAAGCACCCCAAATGGAGTGCTTTTTTTTATAATTTAATTTAAAAAATTAAATTATTTAACCATGTCAGCAACTGCTGCACGTTCTTCTTCAAGCTCGTTTAGAGTGACGTTGATACGTTCACGGCTGAATTCGTCGATTTCAAGACCTTGAACGATTTTGTATTCGCCATTTTCACAAGTTACAGGGAAACCGAACATTACGCCTTCAGGAATACCATAAGAACCGTCAGAAGGAATACCCATAGTTACCCATTTGCCGTTTGTGCCAAGAGCCCAATCGCGCATATGGTCGATTGCAGCATTTGCAGCAGAAGCAGCAGAAGAAAGACCACGCGCTTCGATGATCGCAGCACCACGTTTACCAACAGTTGGAAGGAATACGTCTTTGTTCCAAGCAGCATCGTTGATTTTGTCTTTTAAGCTTTCGCCGTTTACATTTGCAAAACGGTAGTCAGCATACATTGTTGGAGAGTGGTTACCCCAAACTGTCATGTTTTCGATGTCAGAAACTGCAACACCCGCTTTTTGAGCAAGTTGAGTTAACGCACGGTTGTGGTCAAGACGTAACATTGCTGTGAAGTTTTTCGCTGGAAGATCTGGAGCAGATTTCATTGCGATGTAAGCGTTAGTGTTTGCAGGGTTACCTACAACAAGAACTTTAACGTCACGGCTAGCAACTTCGTTAAGTGCTTGGCCTTGACCGATGAAGATTTCACCGTTTACTTTAAGAAGGTCAGCACGTTCCATACCAGGACCACGTGGACGTGAACCTACAAGAAGAGCGTAGTCAGCATCTTTGAATGCAACTTTAGGATCATCAGTACCGATCATACCTTCTAAAAGAGGGAATGCGCAGTCATCAAGTTCCATCATTACGCCTTTAAGCGCTTGTTGAGCTTTCTCAACTGGAATTTCTAATAATTGAAGGATAACTGGTTGGTCTTTACCCAACATTTCACCGCTTGCGATACGGAATAATAAGCTATAACCGATTTGACCAGCTGCGCCAGTAACGGCAACACGAACTGCTTGCTTCATGTAATTATCTCCAATTGAGGAAGGTCATAATGATTAAATAGCTGTTCTATCTAATCTTAATAATCATAAACGGCAAAGATTGTACTCCAATCTTTTGACGCTTGCATGTAAAAGAGAATGCTTTTCAACAAAAGTATGATAGGAAATATAAATAAAATGCCGAAAAAAGCTTAGAAAGAACCTTTAATTATGAAAGTTGCAGGACAATTTCCGACAATAGTCGTAGGGCAACTTTTATACTGCCCATTGTTTTTATAGCAAATTTTAATCTCGGTCAGTAAACTGCCACCACGGGTTTGCATACAGTTAAATTCAATACTTTGGGATACCAATCCGCTGTTCATACGCAACATTTTATTACGCAAGACATTGGCTTGAATGGATTGGGTTTCTTGGCTAGTCAATTCATCTGGAATTTTTAGCTTATCTGCATGATTAATAATGGTTCTGAAATACTGACTAGCATTCATTGGGATACAGCCGCCGGTAGTGTGCCAAAGCGCCACGCGAGCATTTTCATCAGGCATAATCCGTGCAACCACTTTGGCTTGCAACGGAGAAAGTTTAGCTGAACTATTGGTAGTGCAATCACGGGTAGAAGTTTCTGGATATAGTCCCGTGATATTGAGTGAATACCCTTCCAGACATTTACGTTTTTTACTTTTTAAAGGATCATAGGCGCAAACAGCTGGCACCATTTGCACATCCATCACATAGCCATTAACCACGGGTGCTGCCGAAAGCACAGACACACCAAAGCCTGCACCACTGCCAATGAGCAGTGATGTCAGTATTCGATAAACAGGTCTAATGTTCAATTCGGCATTCATTATTTACCCATATTGCGCCTCAAAACAGGCGCGTTGCTTCAATGCTTATTGCGCATTCCGTAATGGAATCATTTGCATTCGTTTTTCAATCGATTGCGGTCCCTGACCCAATAAAAGGCCGTAATGGGTTGCATTGGTCATCACATGTTTTACATACTCTCGAGTTTCCGTTAATGGGATCGATTCTGTATATTGGTCCGCTGCAATCGCTTGATACTCAGGCTGCCAGCGTCGAGCACGATTTGGACCCGCATTGTAGCCTGCAGTCGCTAATACTGGACTATTACTCAATTGACGTTGAATCATCGATAAATAGAAAGTGCCATAACGGATATTGGTATTCATATCCGTTAATGCAGCGGGGTTATAACTCTCCCCCATCTGACGAGCCACCAATTTTGCGGTGTCTGGCATAATTTGCATTAAACCACCAGCACCGACATGTGAACGTGCGCTAGTGACAAACCGACTTTCTTGACGCATCAAGCCATAAGCCCATGCAGGGTCAATCCCTGCATTACGACTATGACTCACCACATAATTTTGATGCGGCATAGCATAACGTAAAGCATAATTGTGCTGTTTAGTGGTTCGATCTGCCGCATAAATCGCCCGATCATACCACCCCATATCGGTTGCACGTTTAGCTGCGGCAAGAATCATGCCATCATCATGCTTTAAGTAGGCTTGACGCACTGCCCAGTTCCATTCACGGTTAATATAGCTGTCAGATGCATTAATATTGCGCAATGCAAAGGCACGACGGAAGTGAATATCCTGACTGAGACGCTGCGCATCTTGTGACGAAGGCTGCACATTTGACGGAATATTGTTATAAGACTGACCAATTTTGTCACGTGCTAACAAATTATGGTAATCATCGCCAATGGCAAGCTTACGATAAATTTCTTTTGCCGCACGTTTAGATGAGGCATCGCCACGTTGTTCAGAGGCACGTGCTAACCAATATTGCCAACGATCTTCTTGCTTTTGCGAAACGCTCATCGCATCAATTGCACGAATGACACTTTCCCATGCGCCAAAACGAATGGCTTGTCGCGCATAAATCTCGGCTTCTTCTGCACTAAAAGGCAAGCCATAACTCAAATCAAGATAATTTAGAACTTCACGGTTGAAATTATTTTTCATTACCGTTGTACCACCGATATACCCGACACTACGGTATAGGGCTTTTTGTACATCGGCTGGTGTGCCTTCTGCTGCACGTTTCACCGAAGAAATTGCGCCATTTAAGTCGCTATCGGCCAAGCGTCCCATCGCATAAATCAGGTATGCATGATCTTCAGCTGTGGCTTTGGGTGCAGACCATAAATAATTCAGTGGATTGGCTTGAATGGTGTTGAGTTGTGACAAATTAATATTTACGCCAATGGTTTGCGCAGTCGCAATCGCTTGTCCTGACTGACCCGCTCTTAACTGTCCCCACATCCGTTGATGGCGGTCATCTTGAGTCATTAAAGGACTCGACAGCATCATACGGCCCAAGCCCGTACACGAGTCAGGTTGTGAGTTTGTGGTCAACCATACATCTTTAAATTCTGCGTAAACCAGAGGGTCGCCCGACTTTGCGCGGACTTGAGCCATGGCACATGTTTCAGCACGGTCAGCATTAGTCACATATTGCAAAACAGGCTGTGCTGTAGCGAAATCAGCTTGTTTGACTTTTTCTTCAACATAATCTGCGGCTAATTTTTCTGCCATTGCCGAGTTTGGATAGCGCTGTGCAAAATTAATAATGGCACTTGCAGGTTGTGAAGCCAAATTGTTATTCAGTAACCAATATTCTGGATAATAGCCCAAAACATCATTTTGCATGGATGATTGGTATTGTTGTAATAAACTAATATTGCCTGCATTCGCAGCACGTAAAGCATCGTTAAACTGCTCATCTGCGGCTTGGGAAAACGCAGAAATTCCGGAGAGCCCGACACTCAAAGCAAGTAATTTAGCGTAATTTTTCTGTTTAAAATTATGTTTTAACATCCACTTGCCTTCTTTCATGTCATTCTGCTCAGTTACAGCACATCGAACTTTGTTTAGGAATTAGTTTAATAATTCTAAACTCTGCATTGTGTTCTGTTATGTAACCTTATGATTAGCCAATATTAATTTTCAAACATTTTTACTTCATAAATCAATATGGCAGAGTTGTCATTTTAGGCTGTAAGTTTCTAGTAAATTACTGCTAAAATATTGCCCATTCTTAAAATCCCCTTTTTGACCTCCGCAGCTGCACAATTCAATTGATTGAATTGTCTGTCAGCCACGTATGGTTATTGATTTTCATAAAATTCCTTTAGGAGCCTACATGACGGTTCAAACCTTCATCCCGAATAGTGCCCAAGCTGCCCCAGATAACACTGTTACCCAGCCACAGCACACCCCAGCTCAAGATGGAGCAGTGAAAAAACTGTACATCGAAACGCAAGGGTGTCAGATGAATGAGTATGACAGTCAACGTATGGGCGACCTTTTAGGTGATTCTCACGGCTATGTGCTGACAAACGATCCAAAAGAAGCGGATATTCTCCTGATGAATACCTGCTCTATCCGTGAAAAAGCACAAGAAAAAGTATTTTCTGAGTTAGGCCGCTGGCGCAAGCTGAAAGAAAAAAATCCTGACTTGGTGATTGGTGTCGGTGGTTGTGTGGCATCTCAAGAAGGCGACAACATTCAAAAACGTGCGCCTTATGTCGATATGGTCTTTGGCCCACAAACTTTGCATCGTTTACCACAAATGCTTGATCAACATACTGAGCAAGTGGTCAAACCGAAAAAAGAAAAAATTCAGTTGGTGGATATTTCATTCCCTGATATTGAAAAATTCGACTTTTTACCTGAACCGCGTGTAGAAGGCTTTAAAGCGTTTGTTTCTATCATGGAAGGCTGTTCTAAATACTGTTCATTCTGCGTGGTTCCCTATACCCGTGGTGAAGAAGTTTCTCGCCCACTCGATGACGTATTGGCTGAAATTGCCACTTTAGCTGAAAAAGGTGTACGTGAAATTTCATTACTCGGCCAAAACGTGAATGGCTACCGTGGTGAAACCTTCGAAGGTAATATATGCACCTTTGCAGAGTTACTGCGTTTAGTGGCCGAAATTCCGGGCATTGGACGTATTCGTTACACAACCTCGCACCCGCTTGAATTTAACGATGACTTGATTCAATGCTACCGTGACTTACCGCAAATGGTTTCTCACTTGCATCTACCGGTTCAAAGTGGTTCGAATGACGTTCTACAAGCCATGAAACGTAACCACACGATTGATGTATATATCGATAAAATTGCTAAATTACGTCAAGTTCGCCCTGATATGCATTTATCTAGCGACTTTATTATTGGCTTTCCGGGTGAGACTGACGAAAACTTCGAAGAAACTTATCAATTTATCCAAGATATGGATTTCGATCATTCATACAGTTTCATCTACTCAAAACGTCCGGGTACTCCTGCTTCAGAACTTGAAGACACGACCCCTGAAGATGTGAAAAAAGAACGTCTTGCAAAAGTTCAACAATGGATTAAACAATCCAGTATCGATAAAACTGATGCAATGCTAGGGACCATTCAACGTGTCTTGATTGAGTCTGTTTCAGACAAAGATCCGAACTTGCTGATTGGTACTGCAGACAATACACGTTTGGTTAGCTTTATCGGTGATCCTGCATGGGTTGGGCGTTTTGCAGAGATTGAAGTGACAGATATTAAAACTTTGAAGTTTGTTTACGGTGAACTCTTGAATCTTGAGCCTGACGTGGCGTAATGTAAGCTTAATCGTCAGACCAATTTAAAGGAATTCTCTTGACTGCAGCGATTCGACGTACTGTAACTTTTGCTGGTATTCCACTTGACCGTTTACAAAGCATGCTCGGTGCCTATAACGGTCATCTCAAACAAATTGAACAACGTTTAGATGTCAAAATTTCTCATCGTGCAGATGCTTTTTTTGTCGATGGGGAAATCGATGCGGTAGAGAGAGCCGAAAGTCTCCTTCACCGTCTTTATGAAGAGTCCGAAACCAATCCACAGATTAGTGCGGACATTTTACACATGATGATTCAAGGCAGTCAGACTGACCGCGAAATTCAGGAAGATTTTTCTGAAAATGAGCATACCGGTTTAGACAATGTTTATCTACAAACCCGTAAAGGTCGGATCAATCCACGTGGTGCCAATCAAAAACGCTATGTACAGCGTATTTTACAAAGCGATATTTCATTTGGTATCGGCCCAGCGGGTACAGGTAAAACTTATCTCGCGGTCGCCGCTGCTGTAGATATGCTAGAACGTAACGAAATTCAACGCATTTTATTGGTTCGCCCTGCGGTTGAAGCCGGTGAAAAATTGGGTTTTTTACCCGGTGATTTGAGCCAAAAAATTGACCCTTACTTACGTCCGCTATATGACGCTTTGTATGAAATGCTCGGTTTTGAAAAAGTCGCAAAACTGATTGAACGTCAAGTGATTGAAGTTGCACCACTGGCCTACATGCGTGGTCGTACCTTAAATCATTCTTTTGTGATTTTAGATGAAGCACAGAACACTACCCCTGAACAGATGAAAATGTTCCTCACCCGTTTAGGCTTTGGTTCTCGAGCGGTGATCACGGGCGACATTACACAGGTCGATTTACCTCGTGGTCAACAATCTGGTTTGGCACATGCCTTACGTGTGATTGAAAAAATCAAAGAAATTCATATTACTCGCTTCCACTCTCGTGACGTGGTACGTCATCAATTGGTTCAAAAAATTGTTGAAGCTTATGAGGGATGGGACAGCGAACAACATCGCCTCACGGCTGAACAACGTGCAGAACGTAAAGCACGTCAGGAAGCTTTGGTGGCGGACAATGATGCTAAAGCTGATGGGCAGCATCAAGACGAAAACATTTAAGGATTCATTTTGAAACTTAATCTCTCCTTGCAGCAAAATTTTCAGTCACCTGAATTGGTGGTGAAACGTGCGCATATCAAAAAAGTCGTGGAAACGGCTTTACGTCATATCGATACACAAAGTGATTGTGAGATCGGTATTGCATGTGTGGACAATGACGAAAGCCACAAATTGAACTTGGAATATCGTGGTAAAGACAAACCGACTAATGTGTTGTCTTTTCCGAGCGATCTCCCCGATGAAATGGCTGCAGTTTTAGACTCATTTCCGATTGGCGACTTGGTGATTTGTATTCCTGTGGTTCTTCGTGAAGCACAAGAACAAAGCAAAGCACCCCTGACCCACTTTACGCATATGCTGGTACACGGTACGTTGCACCTCATGGGTTACGACCATGAAACCTCTGATGAAGATGCTGAAGAAATGGAAGCGTTGGAAATCGAGATTTTAGCCAAATTAGGGTTTGATAACCCTTATCTGGAAAGAGATTAAGAACAAAAAAGCGAGCTACGGCTCGCTTTTTTTATCGTCATAAAAACCAAGGAAGGAAAGATATGCAATATATCGTGATTTTTAAAGCACGCATTTGTACGCTTGATGAGCTGTATTTTTCGACTGCACAGCAGCTTAGAGACAAAGCCTTGACACACTTTAACTGTCAACATTTTGAAGCGCTGACAGAGGGTGAGCATGAAATCGCCCTTTCCTACTGGAATACATTAGAAGACATTCGAGCTTGGCAGCAAGATGCACAACATCTAGTGGCGCAACAATTGGGGAAAAACCAATGGCATGCGAGTTTTAGCGCCGAAATCTGCGAAGTTTTGCGACGCTATCGCGACTGAATTTTAACGCACCTCAAATTCTGCTTCTGCAGGATCGAAGCGCCAAGTACGCACAATACGAAGTTCTGAGATGTCTTTCATTTTGGCATCAAACAAACCAAAAGGTGCCGCCTTACGTACAGAGGTTTTTGCAGCTTCGTCCAATAAGTTTGAACCTGAACTTTCGATCAAACGAATGGCACGAATCCCGCCATTACTGTTCAAAATAACCATTAAACGTACTTCACCGCGTAGCTGTTGCTGTTTTGCCGCTTCAGGATAATAACGGTTACCGTAAAATTCGACTTTTTCGCGAAATTTTTCCATGTAAGCAGCAGAAACATCTTGCTTGGCTTGAATACCATCAATGGTTTTAATTTTTTGCTGACGGCTAAAATTTTGTTGGCGTTGTAAATATTGAGCTTCGATACTCGCCACCATCGCAGCCTTGGCCTGAAACTGACTATTCAACTCCTCAACGGCTTTTTTGCGACTGTTTTCTTCCGCTTGTTTTTGCCAACTCAAGGTTGTCATCAACACTTTGTCTTCAAAGCTCAGCTCTTTCTTTTGTTGCAGTTGTTCTAAAGCTTCGCTTTTTTGCTCCCCGGCTTTTTGTTCGATCATCGGTGCAGGCATGTCACTCGACATACGATGTGACTCACGGAATGTCCCTGAGCCCTGCTGATCGGCTTGTGCTAAAAAGTCTGCATGTTCAATTTTTTCCGTCGTAGAACGTAAAGAAACTGCAATTTCTTTGGTGTTATAATCCGCCTCTTGGGGCATGGAAAATTGCATGGTTAAAAAAGCCAAATGCAACACAGCAGCAAACGCCAATGCAGTTGCAAATATGGGATCTTTCCACCACTCTTTCATCAAGGGCATGAACGTTATTTTTTTCAGCATCACATTAAACCGACAATTTGCCGCATTCCCCAAACTGCTTAAAACAGTATAAAATAAAACTCGTATTCATTTTTTGATGAAAACGAGAAATCCATCAACACATAGATAATGCACAATTAAAATCATGAAAATGGTGCAATTTATTTTGCTAAACTGCAAGATCAAAACCTTGTGTTTTTATAGAAATCGACAAGATAAACATCGTCAAAAAACATAATTTGTCAGGATGCACTTCTTATGCAAACGCTAGTTTCCAATATCGCTAAACGTATACGCCAAGTGTACCAAAAAGCTGAAGGATTTATTGAAGATGAGCGTGAATTCCCAATGTCTCAAGTGTTTTTAAATGCGACATTTCAGCGCTTTGTGACCGATAATGTGAAAATGCTCAAAGACTTGCATGCTGACCTGCATGATGACTGGCTTCGACTGTATGCCACATTGGATTATAACGGGCTGATCATAACACTCTCTGTCGATTTAAAACTGGTACAGATGGAACTCAACAAACAAACCCAATTGATCGTATTTGAACAAATTAGTGATACACAAGTGATTGAAGCGAAGTATCCAAATGTTCTGTATAAGATGGGCGTGCGCATGGCGTTATGGTTCTATCAAAAAGTACTCAACCAAGATCCATTGGGTATGATTTTGGAAAAGCTCAATGTGATCAAAGTTAAAGATGATTTACTGTATTTAGACCTGAATCGCTGGCTCGGTAAAAGTCGATCAATTATCGACACACTGGGCAAAGTCCATGTCAACCATGCTGTTTTACGTGAGGCCGAATTGGTGGTGATTGGTAATGTTAATTTAACCGCATTGTTCACCAAGATGTCGCAAGAACGGATAGAAGACTGGGATGACTCAAATTTAAAAGACGATGAAGTCACGCCAATTAAGCAAAAGGAAAGCTAGACTTATCCTGTACTTAGATATCTTGAGCCTATAAAACGCTACACAACATATACATTAGGCACGGATTTGTGACGTGATTCTCCACAATCCAGCCGCATAATAAACATATCAGGTGGTTTAGCCCATCGCACTTCTATTGAATAGGAAAACCATACTTATGGCACATTCAGTTTTGAAAAATTTAGGTCTTGTTGCTGGGGTATCGACTACACTGCTTTTGACTGGTTTCTCAAGTCAGTCATTTGCCATGAGTCCATTCCAAGCAAGCTACCAGTTTAATTACAACGGCAAAAACTTGGGTTCTGCAACACGTACCCTAAAACAATCTGGGAATAACTGGACGTATGTTTTCGCAGCAAAAGCTGGTGCGATGGCCTCTGCAACTGAAACCAGTCGTTTTAGTTTAAATGGCAGCCAAATTCACTCGAACAGCTTTAGCCGCAGCAGCAAAATTTTGGTGCACAACAACACCATGAATATTAATTTTAATGCTGGCGCAAAAACCATTAATACCAAAAAAGATGATAAAGCGCGTTCATTTGCGTGGAAATCAGGTGTGTTAGATGAACTCAATGCTGAATTGCAAATTCGTGAGGATTTAAAAAATGGTGGTTTGAAATCGAATTACTACATTGCCGATGCCAAAGAGGTTGAAGCTCGTAAGTTCGTGAAACAAGGCACTGAAAAAGTGAAAACCACTTACGGGACTTTTGACACCGTGAAAGTCGTGATGCGCCATGACAAACCTGGCCGTCAAACCACCTTCTGGTTAGCACCAAAACTAGATTATCTACCTGTCAAAGTTTCCCACCAAGACAATAAAACCTCTTACGGTTTATTGTTAACGGGCTATAAAGGTGCAACAAATTAATTGATTTGATCAATTTCGCTTGCATTTTTCACGGTGCTTTTTAAAATACGCTTTTGCTTTAAAAAGCACCTGCCCCCTCGAGGATTCTCCCGTGCACGCTCTGGAACAGAAAATCTTAGCTGAAGGTATCGTTCTCTCTGAAGAAGTTCTGAAAGTCGATTCTTTCCTGAACCACCAAATTGACCCTGTGATGATGCAGCAAATTGGTCAAGAATTTGCCCGTCTTTTTAAAGATGCTGGCATCACAAAAATCATTACGATTGAAGCATCAGGTATTGCACCTGCAGTAATGGCTGGTCTTGAACTTGGTGTTCCTGTGATTTTTGCACGTAAATATCAATCTTTAACCTTAAAAGATGATTTGTATCGCTCAAAAGTGTTTTCTTTCACAAAACAAACTGAAAGCACTATCGCGATTTCTAAAAAGCACATCAATGCTGAAGATAAAGTTTTAGTGATTGATGACTTTTTGGCCAATGGTCAAGCGGCTTTAGGTCTTGCAGATCTTATTCATCAAGCAAGTGCTGAAGTATTGGGTATCGGTATCGTGATTGAAAAATCATTCCAACCTGGTCGTGATATTTTGCTTGAAAAAGGCTATCGCGTTGAATCATTGGCACGTGTGAAATCACTGGCGAATGGTACAGTTGAATTTGTACGTGACTAGTTTGCGTTCAAAAGAAAAAAGAACACATCAGGTGTTCTTTTTTTTGCTAAAAATTTGCCATTAAGGTGACATAAAGCGCACTTTTTAACGCCTTAGTTACAAGCAGACAAAACATCGGTGTGCAAAACTCGATAAAATTCAGGAAAATCGTCACATTTGATCGAATGAGTCAACTACTCATCTGTCAAATTACATTATGCTGCACCATAAATTCGGCCACTTTATTTTTTAAGGCTATGGAAAGTTATGAATACAGAAGAGCAAAACATGGAATCGACAGTTAAATGTCCAAAATGTGGATCAACCCATATTGAAAAGCGTAACCATGAACAAAACTTACAAAAAATTGGTGGTGTCTTACTCAGTGGTGCAGGAACTGCTGCAGGGACTGTCGGTGGTGCGGCATCTGGCGCATCTATTGGTGCTGCGATTGGTGGCGTGACTGCTGGCCCACTTGGCGTGATTATGGGCGGAACCATCGGGACTTTTGTTGGTGCAATTAGCGTCGGTATTACAGGCGGTTTTCTCGGACACCGTTTTGGTAAAAAAGCCGGCGTGATGGTCGATCAAAATATTTTTCTCGACTACCAATGTTTAGATTGCAAACAGCGCTTTGAAGTTGAGCAACAGCCTGAAGACGCTGCAAAGACTTCGGATTAAGACTAATTTGGATATTAAAAAAGAGCGCTTCAGCGCTCTTTTTTAATAGGTTATTGTTTTTCTAATATGTATTTCTAGTCTATTGAAATGCTATTCGAAAACCATGGCGAATCAATTATTTTGAAACATCAGTTAAAGATTTTGAGTCCACTTTAACTTGATCTTGTTTCGCTAAAAATTCTTTTTCTTCGGCTTTTTCTTTTGCGGGAAATCCATACTGTATAAACTGGCATTGCCGTACACAAGGAAGATGCAGCCAATACGGAACACAGGAAAGTCATTAGAAAATTAACAATAGACATCACACACCCCAAAGAAGAAATTTAAATACAAATCATGTAATCAAAAAATAAAAATAACGCGCCCAAAGAGAGAGCAATATTCGACTCGAAACCATCACTGAGCAGGCTGTATTTAAAAACTTTCAATATATTGTTGATATCATTTATTTTTAATATTTCAGGAATAGTTCGACAGATTTATTTTTATATTTTGGTCGGTATACAACGACATAAATAAAAAGACGTCACACGTAAATAAAGCAAGAAAAGTGAAATATTTAAGCCTTTTCTTGCCCGTTCGCTACAAAGTTAGCGCAACTTCCTAGAACATGTAAGTATCAAATCAACTTTTTGACGACTTCGCCTAGGCGTTTACCCAGCTCTTCACACAAGTTACGCTCATCTTGACTCAATAACTGATCATGGCGTGGACCACTGACATGGCTTGCACCATAAGGTGTACCACCCGTTTTGGTATTCGATAATGCCGGATGGGCATTACTTAAACCCATAACCATCATTCCGTGATGAAACAAAGGCGGCAGCATGGTCAGCAAAGTACTTTCCTGTCCCCCATGCATTGAACCTGAACTGGTAAACACACAGGCAGGTTTGCCATGTAATGCGCCATTGAGCCAAAGCGCTGTGGTTTGATCCCAGAAATATTTCATTTCCGACGCCATATTACCAAAACGTGTTGGCGAACCAAGGGCTAAACCTGAGCAATGCGCTAAGTCATCTAAGCTACAGTAAATATCGCCTTCGGCAGGAATACTGGGCTGCACGTCAGTCACCACAGCGGATAAATTTGGAACGGTTCGTATTTTTACCGCCATTCCCGACGCTTCAATTCCATTGGCAATCAAATGTGCCATCTCACGTGTTGAACCATATTTGCTGTAATACAGCACTAGTACATAAGCTTGCGTCATTTTTATAAATTCAATGAAAAAAGAAAACTATACGGTATTTTTCCTATTTTTTGGTTAAGCTAAGTGATGAAAATTGCATAAACATGACTAAAATAACTCGAGACTTGAACGAATGATCGAAGCATTTTTAAAAAAACTTCCCTTTTACGACAAGAAATGGTTTCAGTTTGTTTTATTTGTCATTCGACGTTTTGAAGCCGATCGCTGCCGTGAACAAGCAGGATCATTAACCTATACCACCTTGTTTGCAGTGGTACCCATGTTGACCGTATTCTTGGTCATCATCTCCTCAATTAAAGCTTTAGAACCTGCTCGTCAACAGCTTCAACAATTGATTTATAGTAATTTCCTACCGAAAACGACAATTGCTTTTGATAAAGCACTGAATGCATTCACCGATAAATCCAGTAACCTGACTGTTATTGGTGTACTGTTTTTATTCATTACCACAGTTATGATGCTGACCAGCATTGAGACAGTATTTAACCGAATTTGGCGGGTGCGTGAGACACGTGGCGGCATTATTGGCTTTATGCGCTATTGGACTATTATCTCATTAGGCCCAATCTTACTGGGTAGCGCATTTGTTGTGTCATCTACCTTGGCCTCTATGAATGTCCTCAGCAATAATTTTGCCGGCTATGAACTGGATGGGGCTTTTCTGCTGTGGATCTTGTCTTTTTCATTGACTATTTTAGGTTTTTTCATTCTGTATTGGACGATTCCCAACCGCAGTGTGCCGATTAAGGCCGCGCTGATCGCGGGTGTCTTTAGTGCGGTGGTCTTTGAACTGCTCAAAAACCTCTTTGGCTTTGTCATGTCAAATTTCACCAGTTATCAAATCGTTTATGGTGCATTTGCTGCGGTGCCAATTTTCCTGCTTTGGATATTCCTTTCATGGAATATCGTACTGATTGGGGTAGAAATTAGTTATGCACTGACCGCTTTCAATTCGGGCAACGACCAAAAACGCCATCCTGTGATTATGTTGATGGATTTGCTTGAATTATTTTATAAAAAGCAAAAACTCGGTCAGAGCGTGACAGAAAAAGAAGCACTTGAGGTTTTAGGGCGTGATGAAATCGGCCGCCTGCCAAGCTATATTTTATTGTTTGAAGAGCAACACCTGATTAAACGTACAGATGATGATCATTATGTTTTAGTTCGTAATTTAACCCAAGTGGACTTTTGGAGTTTTTACAGTAAGCTGCCCTATCCGCTCCCTAAACGGCAAGATTTAGGTCGCGTCGATCCAGATGATTTTTGGATGGAAAAAATTGGGCCGCAATTGGTCGAATCTGATGATTATCTTGCGGCCAAACTCTCGATACCGCTTGCGACTATTTTTGAAGAAAAATAAGCGTAAATAAAAAAAGGAGAGCCGTAGCTCTCCCTTTTAATTTATACATGATATTAGATCGCTGTGCACTGATGTCCCATCAATTTAGACAACCACCGATGCAAGGTTACCGTCATCACTCCAACCATTACTAAGGCCGTTCCCAAAATAAAGTTCAGTTCAATCGTTTCGTTTAAGATCAATACGCCAAAGACCAGTCCAAAGATTGGGGTAAGGAATGAAAAAACGCCCAGACCATTGGCCAGATATTTACTTAACAGCCAAAACCAAAGCATCAGGCTAAAAAATGAAATAATGAGCACATGAAAAATCATACTGCTGATGGACAACACCGTCCAATGTACAGTCATTTGTCCTGTCAGCCACGCCACGGGTAATAAAAATACACAACCACCAACCAATTGATAAAACAAGGTCTGAGTCGGAGGTGCATTAGAGAGTTTGGTGAGTCTTAATGAAATAGTGGTCAAGGCCCACATCACCCCTGCAAGTAGCGCCATCGCATCACCCAACAGTGCTTGAGTGTTGACTGTAGTGCTACTTTCACGTCCCATAAACGATAGAACAATACCTGAAAAGGCAATAAAAATACCGACCCATTGGATCGCTGTGAGTTTTTCTTCAGGCAACTTCCAATGTAAACCTAATGCCACAAAAATCGGTGCGGTATAGAGCAAGACAACGGTATGTGATGCAGAGGTATAGCGCAGGGATTCTGCCACTAAAATAAATTCGGCTGAAAATAAAAACGACACCCAGATACCCGGCAGCAAGTATTCGCGTGTATATAAATGTGTTCCCGGCTTAAGACGAATCAGTGGAAAGACCAACAGCGCAGCCAAACCCGATCGGATGGCAATTTGCATGATCGGCGCAATATCAACCGCGGCCAATTTCAAAATGACCTGTTGAATCCCTAAAATCATGCACAAAATAATCATCAAACCAGAAGCTTTTGCATCTAGCGCCTTACGCTGTTCCACACTATTTACTCGACAATACGACACGCAACACTATAGAACTGTCAGAAATAAAATATATACTTCAAAATAGACAAGTGATCTTCTTATTCAGGCAAAATTTCTCATGCGTCATAAAGCTCGTGCAGATCATACGCAGTTGCAACAACTTCCCACCAACGATGAAATTCAAGCAGCACTGTGGATCAGTTTTCGTGACGATCCTGCACTGTCTGTTTATCCCGTTCATGGACATGCTTGGGGCGAGTTTGTCTATGCCTTTAATGGCGTAATGGAAGTGAACATCAATCAAATAGACTATATTACCCCTCCACCTTATGGTATCTGGCTTCCCCCACATTTAGAACATAGTGGTTTAAATCGTACAGCGGTTTCACATGGAACCTTATATGTACATGAATCGCTATGTACTCACTTACCGAAACAACCGGGGATTTTACTCAGCTCACCTTTAGTTACAGCGATATTCAGCCATTTGCGTCTGTTGCATCAACAAGCCGATCTCATGGAAAATACGGCCGAGTATCAACGCTTACTCCATGTGATCTTAGATCAACTGCATCAAGCCAAACTGGTCAGTAGTTATTTACCGCATTCGGATCACCCTGCCCTCAAACAGCTGCTTGATTATTTACATCAACATCCTGCAGATCAGAGCGCGCTTGAGCAATTGGCACAGCGGATAAATATGACGGAACGTACTCTTGCGCGTTATTGTCAAAAAGAACTTGGGATGTCACTGCATGAATGGCGACAACGTCTCAAAGTCATGAAAGCCATGTCCATGCTCAACGCAGGCCAAACCATCGAAAATATTGCCTTAGAACTTGGCTATGCCAATGCCTCAGCGTTTATAAATATGTTTAAAAAATGGATGCTTTGCACCCCAGATCAGTTTAGGAAATCTACCTTAAAGCCCTAAATGTGTTTAAATTTAGCTATAAGGGTCTCTATAAAGTGATTCAACAATCCGTTAAGATCAAAAAATCTACGAAAAATGATAAAGACTCCATTTCGAATGAATAAAAAAACCATTTTAGCGCTGTGTTTATCTGCCGTATTTTTAATGGCTTGTAGTTCCAAAGAACAGCGTGAATTTAAATCCGCGCTCAAAATAGCTCAAAGTGGTGATGCGACCGCACAAATGAAAGTGGGTGATTTATACCTCAGTGGAACGGGCACAGAACAAAATATCGAACAAAGTGTACATTGGTACAAAGCTGCTGCGGATCAAGGCACTACGGTCGCATTTGCATGGTTAATGACTCAAGCCTACCAAGGAAACTCTCATGCAGATCAAGTGATTCGAAAGATGCAGCAAGATGGCAATATTTTCCTTGCACACTGGGTGCTAGACCTTGCAAAAAAAAACTCATGATCCTGCTGCTGAATATACCGTTGGTTGGATGTACGACACTGGAAAAGGCTTAATTCAAGATAAGCACCAAGCGCAAATTTGGTATGAAAAAGCTGCCAAACAAAAGAATGTCGAAGCGATCAAAGTCTTGGGAAATCAACATTATTTTTCTGAACATCCTTCGTCAACACCCGACAAAGCAGCTGAATATTTAAGCTATGCCGCAGAACAAGGGCAAGATGCTGACGCGGCGATGAAAATGGCACATTATTATCATTATGATATTCGAGATGGTGAAAAAGCGCGACTATGGTATGCCAAAGCAGGTGCATTGGGAGACACCGACTCACAGCATATGGCCGGCACCTATGAAACATGGAAAGACATTGGTCCTTTACAACCAAATGAGCCACCGCCATCAAGTAGCACTGAATAGATCAATCAAAAAAGGCTGCATTAAGCAGCCTTTTTTGTATTTCGTTCACAGATTATTTGACAAAAGTTGTCCAAACAAAATCCTGATTTTTGCCTTTCAGGGTCATTTTCAACTGCTCACCTGACTGTAGTGCCGCGACACCTGCAGGCGTACCTGTCATGACCACATCACCCGCTTCAAGACTAAACACTTGGCTAATATCGGCCAGTAATGTACCCACATCAAAAATCAGCAATGCAGTATCACCGTTCTGACGCAGTTCATCATTGACATGCAAGGTATAATGCACATCTTTCCAATCTTGAACCACTTCTTGGACATCGATCCAATCCGCAAGGATGCAAGAACCATCATAAGCTTTGGCACGTTCCCACGGCTGACCTTTTTTCTTTAAGTCATCTTGTAGATCACGCAAGGTCAGGTCTAGCCCCAAAGTCACAGCTCCGACTGCTTCTAAGGCTTTGCGTGGATCAGTTTCAGCCGATAAAGGACGATCAATACGTAAACTTAATTCACATTCATAGTGACAACTGCCCCATACAGGATTCCATGAGATGCCTTGGTCTAATGCGGTTAATGCACTTGGCGGCTTCATAAAAAGTACAGGACGGTCAGGAATTGCATTGCCTAATTCTTTGGCATGATCTGCATAACTACGACCGACGCAAACAATTTTAGATGGACGTGACTGCATACGACTCCCTCTTTTGTTATGAATAGATTGTCTTAGTGTTGAAAAGTATTGGTAAAAATCGCTTGGTCCGCAGTATCTTTAAATGCACTTTTCGGCACAATAATCACGGTTTTATTTTTCAGCTCAAGCATATAGGTCAATTTGCCTTCAGCAAAATTTGCCACTTCAGCATAATGAAAGACATTCTTACGCCCATTGGCATGAATTTCTGCATAGTCTTGAAATAAATCAATACCTTGTTCACTTTTGCCTAATTGGTATTTTACAAACTGGCGTTTAAACATCATCGGTAAAAACCAATAACGCATGATGCCTTGAAGGAGTAAAAAGAAAGCACCCAGCCCAATATAGTATGCACCGACACCATCTACACCCAAGTAAAAACCCCAGATGATAATCCCAAGGCTAATCGCTGGCGTTAAAAAACGCGTAAATTGCTTTTTGCCAAAAGTTGCTAGTGCAAAACCATCCTGTGATTCTTCTAGATTTAAAAAATAGCGCAGCGATAATGCAGGTAGATTTTCAGACATAAGCGTATGAATATTTAAAAATGAATTGCGCTAAATACTACACCACAATTCAAACTTGCTTCATGCTTTTTAATGGTCGGTTGTAACACTTCACTACTTCCCTTCCCTCTAGAAATACGTTAAAAACAGCAACAAATAAAAGATTGCATACGCAGGATGTGACATGCAGATAACAAAAATAATCATGGTACTGGTGTTTCTGAGTGGACTGAGCATATCGACCAGTTGGGCCAAATTCGTTCAATGGCAACCCCAGATTCCTAGTAGTTTGGACTTGTTTAATGGCAATGCCAAAGCCTTGGCAAATCTTGCCGGTGATCACATCGTGATTTTTGCACATCCCTCACAGCAGATTAGTCTGCCCACGATGAAAGGAGGCCAAAAAGTCATTGGTAAATTTCAAAGTGCCGCCGTGGTTATCCCAACCAACAGCAAAAATGTGGCGAGATTACTCAGTAATTATCCAAACTATGCCGGCTTATTTCCCACGCTAAAATCTGCTGAGGTTTTGCAACAGCAAGGTTCAACCAGCCAAGTTGAATATCGCATCCATATTCCAACACCAATTCCGGTTTTAAACTTTAAAGAAACCGTGGTGATGCAGCACCAAATTGATCACAACAGCATTAATAGTTTGGTTCTACAAGCACCGGTGCCCTTTGGTGCAGGGAAAATTGAATGGTTTGAGATCGATGCTCAACACACCTTGATTAGTGTGACCCAATGGGGCGATTTAAATCAGCCCAAAGGTTTTTTGTTTAGCAAAATATTAAATGCCTTACCCGATGCCAAATTAGGGATTCCTGCGGGAACCAATGGTTTTTTACTCGAATCATTACAGCGCCGATTTAAAGCCTTTAGCAGCGAAACTCTCGCTGCAAATCAATTACCTGAACTCAAATTAAATGCCTCTCAACTCGACAAAGTCACCCAATTAAGTCAAAGCTCAAAAGAACCTGTGTCCTTTATTTTGACAGCGCAACGCGTTCCCTTTGGGCAAAATTATGAATTGATGCGCTTTAGCACCAGTTTTCAATATTATGCACAAGAGCCTTCGAGCTTACAGCGCTGGATTAATGTGTCTTCGTTCAAGCACTTATTTCCAAGACAAGTTAAACATATGCAAGTGCAGAAAATTAATCCGCACCTCATGGATGCCGACTATAAAATTTCGGTGGGTTTAGGTGTGATCAATATTCCATTTGATTTTAAAATGCGTTTTAACTATCCCGACTTACTGCAAAATCAATATACCGCGACAGGTGGGGACTTAAAGTTTGTCCGAGGTGCCATGCATATTCGCCCCTTACAACAAGGGTCGTTATTACAATTGACCAGTGCGATGAAGATTGATGACAAAGCGCCTTTTTTACTTCGTGCTATGCGCAGTATGCCGTATCACGACATGTTGCCGGCTTTAGGCGGAAATACGGTCTTTGCACTTAAAGTTAAACAGAAGTTAAGTTAGAACCTTGATTGATGAGCTGAATTTATTGTTTTTAGCTATATTTCAGACACAAAAAAACCGCAACATGTGCGGTTATTTCAATCTTGATCAAGTTGGTGCGCTCAGAGAGATTCGAACTCCCGACCCCTTAGTTCGTAGCCAAGTGCTCTATCCAGCTGAGCTATGAGCGCGACGTCTTGATGAGGCTCATTATACGTGATTTTTATTTTTTGTTAAGAGCTTTTTCATATAAATTTAACCAAACGCACAGCAAATAAACAATTACCCTTTAAACACGCTAAAAATCAGCTAGATTTAATTTTTTAAAGGCTTTTGCATCACGAGTTTAGAATCTACAGTTAGCTGTAGTCACGTATAAATGCTCAAGATAAATAACAAATCTATCGCCATCATTGAATCGCGGCTTCAACTCACCCAACTTTTCTTTATCTTAGCTTTAAAAAAATGCATGACCATGAACAATTGAAATGAGGGTGAATCTATTGAAGAAAGCAAAATGAAATATACTGATAGTTTGTCTTATGAAATAGAACGCTTTATACAATCTAAGTAAAAGACAAAAGACAAAAGACAAAAGACAAAAGACAGGCTGCATCAAAACGATAAATCACAGGCACAAAAAAACCGCAACATGTGCGGTAATTTGTTCAAGTTGGTGCGCTCAGAGAGATTCGAACTCCCGACCCCTTAGTTCGTAGCCAAGTGCTCTATCCAGCTGAGCTATGAGCGCGTAACTTGTGTCGTCTTAAAAGACTACGTTTTCAGATTTACTTATTGGTGCGCTCAGAGAGATTCGAACTCCCGACCCCTTAGTTCGTAGCCAAGTGCTCTATCCAGCTGAGCTATGAGCGCGACATAAGTAAATCGTGGCGGTGAGAGAGGGATTCGAACCCTCGATACAGTTGCCCGTATGCATCCTTAGCAGGGATGTGGTTTCAGCCACTCACCCATCTCACCGTAACGTGCCGCCATAATACAAAGATCATGATACGACTGCAAGCACAGTCGTTATATTTTTTTCATTTTTTTACTCAATTAGATATTTTTTAAACGATTTTCAAAAAATTAGTGCAAAATTAGTTCAGCACGCGCTGCTATCCCCTACTTTTCAGCTTTAAACATTATAAAATATCGGCATAAAACACTTTATTGCAATCAATTGCGTGCAGTATCTGCTTGCATGACTTATGCTAATCCTAATCTTCTGATTTGAAGCCAAATACATATGAAAAACTGGGTCGACCCTGAAGCAAAAGCTGAAGCCGAACGTTATGACAATCCAATTCCAAGCCGTACTCTAATTCAAGAGACGATTGAACAACTGAAAACTGCAATGTCGCATGCCGATCTTGTAGAACATTTTGAAATTGCCGATCAAAAAAGTATTGATGCACTGAGTCATCGTCTGATTGCGATGGTTCGAGATGGTCAGTTGATGAAAGATGGATTTAAGTTCCAGCTTGCAGCTGAGCAACCGACTCATGAAGCAACGGTTTATATCAATTCAAAAGGTTTAGGCACAGCCAATATTAGTGGTGAAGATGACCTTTTACTTCCTGAACGTGAGTTGCGTCAGGTGTTTAATGGTGACCGTGTTAAAGTCCGCCAAACTTCGGTAGACCGTAAAGGCAAAGCATGGGGCTTTATTACTGAAGTTCTACAGCATCGTGTCAAAGAAATTATCGGTAAAGTGTCTGAGTATGAAGGTGAATATTTTATTCAGCCGGCAAATCCCAATGCACACCAACCGATTACTTTAGAAAAAGAATTAATCGAGCATGCCAAAGTCAAACTCGGCGACTCTGTACGTATTGCGATTGACAGCTACCCAACCAAAGAAGAATTTGCGACAGGTCATATTGTTCAGTCGATGGCTGATAAAGCAGACACTGAAATTATTATTCCACAAACCATTTTAGAGTTTGGTTTACCTTACGAATTCCCTGAAGCGGTACAACAAGAAGCCGACAGCTTTAAAGAACCATCAGAACAAGACCGTGAAGGTCGTGTCGATTTACGTGATTTAGCACTTGTCACCATTGATGGTGAAGATGCACGCGACTTCGATGATGCCGTGTATGCGGAAAAACGTCCGGGTGGTGGTTATCGTGTTGTCGTGGCAATTGCCGATGTCAGCCATTATGTACGTCCGGGTAAACCGCTCGATGACGAAGCTCAAGAGCGCGGTACATCGGTGTACTTCCCTCATTTTGTATTGCCGATGTTGCCTGAGGCGCTGTCGAATGGTTTATGTTCTTTGAACCCACACGTAGACCGTTTATGTATGGTCTGTGATTTAAACTTATCTCGCGCGGGTCGTGTCACTAAGTTTGAGTTCTATCCGGGTGTAATGCATTCAAAAGCTCGTTTGACCTATACTCAAGTGGCCGAATATTTTGAGGGTAATAGTCAAGCCATTCCTGAAGACCGTGATGTGCGTAAATCGGTCAATACCTTATTCCAATTGTATCAAGTGTTGAAAGGCTTACGTGCTGAACGCCACGCGATGGAATTTGAAACCGTTGAAACTTATATGACCTTTGATAAGCTAGGCGGTATTAATGAAATCCTACCGCGCAGCCGTAATGATGCACATAAGCTAATTGAAGAATGTATGTTGTTGGCAAACGTCGCAGCGGCAGAATATGCATTAAAAAATGAAATTCCAATGCTGTACCGTGTGCATGAGCCACCTGAGTTTTCACGCATTCAAAAGGTTCGTGATTTTGTGAAGTTATTGGGGCTGCCATTCCCTGAACAGCCGACTCAAGCTGACTATCAAGCCGTGATTGATGCCACCAAAGACCGTATTGATGCTCCAAGTATTCATGCCGTTTTACTCCGCTCAATGATGCAAGCCTATTATGGCGCGAACAATGCAGGTCACTTTGGCTTGGCTTATGAAGCGTATACGCATTTCACATCTCCAATCCGTCGTTATCCAGACTTGTTACTTCACCGTGCCATCAAAGCACAATTAAAGAAAAAACCTTACCCAATTTCTGGCGCTTCGCTGGATGATGCTGGTGAACACTTCTCTGCGACTGAGCGCCGTGCAGATGAAGCATCACGTTCTGTTACTACATGGTTGAAGTGCCATTACATGCAGCAACATTTGGGTGAAGAGTTTGTCGGTACCATCAGTGCAACTGCTGAATTTGGCCTGTTTGTAACGCTCAAAGACTTATATGTTGATGGCATGATCCACGTCAGCCAATTGGGTGATGACTTCTTCGTCTATGACCAACCGAGTCAGAGCTTAATTGGTCAATCTCGCGGTCAAGTTTTCAGTCTAGGCGATGAAGTTAAAATCAAAGTCGCTGGTGTAAATCTAGAAGAGCGCAAAATCGACTTTGAATTGATTCAACAATTGAGTCATGCAGGTCGTGCTATTCGAGCGCGTGCCCCTCGTGTTGCAAAGCCTACAGCCAAAGAAGAAGTCTTTTCAGAGCGTAAAACCAACGCTGCTGAAGATGGAGAACAGCCCATACGACGCAAAAAATCGAAATCTAAGCCCAGTTCATTCGGTAAAAAGCCTGCTAAAAAATCTGCAAGCAAATCTGAAGCAAAGGCTAAAGATAAAGTGAAGAAAAAATCCAAACCGAAAAAGAAAAAATCCAATGCAAAATCATCTGCGGATTAAGGTTGAAAGAAAAGAGCGCTTCGGCGCTCTTTTTGATTCTTAAGGTCAGTGAAGACTTCGCGCCCTCTGCAGAAGATGAATAATTCCTAATTTAGTCTTGATTTAACCCGCAACAAACCCTACATCTATAAATAACTCAGGATTTATATGAAGTAAAAAATATGACTTTAGAAAAGGCAACATTGCCCGTTCCTCAATTTGATCAAATTACCTTAGATCAACTCAAAGAAAAAATTCAAAATGCGATTCAACACGGTCAACAATTTCTAAATGAACTGACGATTGTTCCAGATTCGGTACAAAAACAACTAAATACGTTAGAACAGGTCGATGACCTTGAAAATAATATGAGTGAAGCTTGGGGCGTGCTGTCGCATCTGAACGCCGTGATGAATAATGCTGAAACTCGAGAGCTCTACCAATCTTTATTACCCAGCCTGAGTGAGTACTATACGCAGCTAGGTCAACATACAGTGTTGTATCAAACGTATCAGCATGTACATGACAACAGTGTATTTGACACGCTTCCTGCAGCACAACAAAGCGCGATTAAACTTGCGTTACGAGATTTTAAACTTTCAGGCGTAGCCTTAGAAGGTGAAGCGAAAAAACGCTATGCAGAAATATCTGCACGACTTTCACAGTTATCATCAGACTTTTCCAATCACGTATTGGATGCCACCCAAGCCTACTTCAAACCTTTAACTGAAGCGCAGCTCAAAGGACTACCTCAAGGCAGTATTGAACTTCTGAAACAATATGGTCAGCAACGCGAACTCGAACAGGCTGTAGCCACACTCGACTTCCCGTCTTATATTGCCATTATGACCTATGCAGAAGACCGCGAAGTGCGTGAAGCACTCTATAAAGCCTATACCACACGTGCTTCTGATCAGGCAGACTCTGCTGAATTTGACAATACAGCGGTCATGGAAGAAATATTGAAGCTACGTCTGGAAATGGCTAGCCTGCTTGGTTTTAACAATTACGCCGAATTGTCCTTGGCAAGCAAAATGGCACCCGATGTGGCAACTGTAGATCAGTTCCTGATTGAACTGGCAGAACATGCGCGTGTGCCAGCAGAGAAAGAAATCGCTGAACTGAAAGCCATTGCAGCGCAAGACGGTATCACTGAGTTACAACCGTGGGATGCCACTTTCTACTCAGAAAAACTCAAAGTTCAACAGTTTAATTTGTCACAAGAAGACCTGAAGCCCTACTTCCCTGCACCTAAGATTATTCAAGGCTTGTTCAGCATTGTAAATCGTCTCTATGGCATCAATGTAATCGAGCGTGAAGCGCCTGTTTGGCATCCCGATGCACGTTACTTTGAACTTGAAGATCAAGGCAGCGTGATTGGCGGTTTTTACTTTGACCTGTATGCACGAAGCGGTAAACGTGGCGGCGCATGGATGAGCGGCTTCCGTTCACGCATGCAAACTGAAAATGGTCTGCAAAAACCAATTTGCTACATGGTCTGCAACTTTACCCCACCTGTCGGTGAGCAAGCTACTTTACTCACTCATGATGAAGTAACGACGCTGTTCCACGAATTTGGTCATGGCTTACATCACATGCTCACTGAAGTCGATAATATTGCTGTGGCTGGTACACATGGCGTGGCGTGGGATGCTGTAGAGCTGCCAAGTCAATTCATGGAGTTTTGGACTTGGGATCAAGAAAGTTTAGATTTACTTAGTGAACATATAGAATCAAAGCAAACTTTACCAGCCGATCTGTTAAAAGCACTACAAGATGCGCGTTTCTTCCAGTCAGGGATGCAAACGTTACGTCAAATTGAATTTGCCATGTTTGACTTAAATATCCATAAGGCCAACCCTGCTTTGGACGCTACAGGCATCCAAAAAACCTTAGATGATATTCGTCAAAAATATGCAGTTGCACCCACCACTTCATACAACCGTTTCCAACATGGTTTCAGTCATATCTTCGCAGGTGGTTACGCTGCTGGTTATTATTCATACAAATGGGCAGAGGTTTTGGCAAGTGATGCCTTCGACCGATTCGAAAATGAAGGAATTTTTAATACTTCGACTGGCAAGTCGTTTAGACAATTTATTCTAGCAGTTGGCGGAAAAGATACGGCACTTGACGCATTTATCAATTTCCGCGGACGCGAGCCAAAAATAGATGCTCTGCTGCGTCATCAAGGTTGGACGAACGCATCTAAAAACGCTTAAACTAGGGACCTTAGTTAGATTCAAGGTAAGTATGATGACCATTAAACGACGCTTCATTGCAGGTGCAAAATGTCCAAAATGCCAAGCGATGGACCGGGTTGTCATGCTGACCTCTGGCGAAGACGAATGGATCGAATGCATTGATTGTGGTTACAGTGAAAATCGACCGACTCATGTCGATCAACCTGAACAACCTGCCGTGCCAGACGATATCGGTGTGATCCAATTTAAGCCACGTCAGCCTAAATAAAAATTAAGGTCAAGCAATGACAGAAGATCAAAGACATAATCCAAAATTGTTAGTTGGAATCATTGGGGGCTTAACGTTATTGATTGCTATCTTTTTTGCATATCAATGGTTAAGCAGCAGTACAGCAGATAAATCTGCGCTTCAAGAAGAAATGGTCGCTGCACCGGCTAAACCGCCTGTTGCAGTCCCAGTCCAATCTGAAACTGAAGCATCAGTCCCTGTCGCAGAGACTGAAACCCTTAAATTGGTCGAAGAAGACATTTTAGATGCAGCTGTACCTGAAAATGCCTCTTTAGCCAAAGAAGAAATTGCCAAATTAGATGACATTCAACAACAATTGAATGATCAGGAGCAAAGCTTAAAACAGCAACATTCAGATGCAGATGAGCTGATTAAACTGAAAGAAGAACAAATTAAATTACTCGAAGCACAGTTAGCGCAACAAGCAAAATAACTGACTTCTGCTACACCATGCGTACTTATAGGCTAGAATATCATCAGATTTTCTAGCCTTTTTGTTATGTCCACTACTACAACGCCACAAAATATCCCCAAAGCAATTGGCTTTCTCATGCTGTCAGCGCTGCTTTTTTCCATCATGGGGGTTTGTATACGCTACGCATCCCACACAGTAGATAATGCCACCATCGTATTTTTTCGCAATGCGGTTGGCTTATTGATCTTTCTACCTTTGATCCTACAAAAGGGCAGCACATTTTTTAGAACTGAAAAATTGTGGATGCATACCTGGCGTTCAATCGTAGGCTTGGTGGCAATGTATGGCTTTTTTTATGCCATTGCCCACTTAAAACTCTCCAATGCCATGGTCTTCACCTATTCCTCGCCGATCTTCATCCCCTTAATTGCATGGTTATTTTTAAAAGAAAAAATGACCCTGAGTATGCTCATTGCCGCAGTCATTGGTTTAATCGGCGTGCTCTTCGTCGCAAAGCCCGATGCAGGAATGTTTAATCAGTTATCACTGATCGGACTGACCGCAAGCTTCTTGGCAGCCATGGCATTTGTCACTGTCCGTGCCCTTACAGCAACCGAGCCGCCTGAACGCATTGTGTTTTATTTCTGCTTTTTTGGCACGCTCATTTCCATGATCCCGATGTTCTGGCTTTGGCGTCCTTATAGTTTAAAGGAGTTAGCCTTTCTGATTACAGCGGGGCTTTTGGCCAATATCAGTCAAATTTTTATGTCCAATGCCTATAAGCTTGCACCCGCAGGTCAAATTGGCCCCGTGAACTATATCGCGATTATTTTTGCGGGTATTTGGGGCTTTGCCCTGTGGCAAGAATTGCCAGACATTTACAGCCTATTCGGCTTTGCTTTTATATTTTTAGCGATTTTGCTTTGTAGTCCGATCCTACAAAATAAGTTTAAAAAGTCGTAAAGATCTCATTCATTTACTATCAATCGCGCGTCCCCTTATTCAATAAAAAAGCACCCGAAGGTGCTTTTTTATAGCTCACTGCGAATTTATTGGTACCAACCAAACAGTTTCAGAATATAAGGCGCATAAGTCACGATCACCAAAGCTGGGAACAATACAAGGATCGGTAAAATCCAACGTTCATAGCGATAATAGAAATTGGTGTATTGGGCTTTTGCTTCTGCATCTGCTGCCCGCACCTCCTCATCCCCGACGGAGAGTCGTGTCAACAAGTGATTCAGCGCTACAGGTGGCGAAACATAACCGAGCTCAAAGGCAACCAAAACGATCATCCAGAAGTGAATCGGATGAATACCATTTTCATAAGCTACTGGTGCAATCGTTGCTGCAACCAAAATCACTGCCCCGAATGGATCTGTCGTCATACCAATAATCGCCAACAACAATGCGATAAAGGCCAATGAAATATAGATATTGCCCAAATGCGTTGGTAATAATTCAACGATTTCTGTACGTTCAATCAAACCGCCGACACTTGCCGACAAGGCCATTAAGATAATTAATGCGCCAATGTGTCCAACCGTTTCTGAAGAAGCAAACCAAATTGAACTACCGAAACCACGACGGTTAGCCCCATGTCCACCATGTTCACGCATGAACTCAGAACTTTGCTCATGTTGTAAGCTGAGTTGTTCATGTGCATCTACAGTTTGCGAAGTAAAACGATCTGCAAACCAACGGTCAAACATAATGTAAACAATCAGAATGATCGGTAGAACCACAGGGGCAGTGAATTCATCCATTTGCGTATCTAAACCGTACTTGTAGAAAGCAATCACAAGCAAGGTCAGTACGATATACGGAATCACGGGAATGAATGCTTTCAGCATGCCCGGAATAGCCACTTTCGGCGATGCCACACGGAAACGTGTTTCTGCCAAGAACAGTGAAATACCCAAGAACAAGAATGCTGTGAGCCAGAACACATAGATACCGTGATCAAATAGTTCATCTGACGTGACATGGCGGCTATCAAGCATCGAGATCAAGATAATCAATAGACATGGACGGATGACCACACCTAAGGAACCTGACATTGCAGATACAGCGAGTGCGAACTGACGACGAGAGCCGGAGTTCCACACTTCTTTATAAATAATTGCACCGGCTGCTACAACGAAGATCCCTGAAGCACCGGTATAAGCGGTTGGAATCGCCGCGGCAATCAGAATTAACCACGTCAAAGTCTCAGGTGCTAAGTTCCATGGACGTAAAATCCCCAAGAACAAATCCATCACGCGCGTTTGGGTCAATAACATCCCGGCCCAAATAAACAGTGCAAGGTTCAGGAAAATCCCAGAGAACTCGACCAATTGCCCAAGGTAAATCCCCTGACCCATTGGATAGTCCATAAAGAAGGTAAACGCCACACCCGTAATAATCGCCATAAAGGCATACAGCGGTACACTCAATAGCGCAAAACCAATATTCCCCGGACCCGGCTCTTTCGCCGCAGGTGGTTTAAAGAACTGATAAATACTGATGAGGGTGACAATACCAAACAGGGCTAGCCACAACCAATATACAGCCAAAGTTTCTGTGGTCGATTTCACCCCAGAATTTAGGACTGAATTAAACTGACTATATACCGAGAAGGTTAATAGGCCATTACCAATCCCCATGAATAAAGCATAGACTTTATAATCCAAGCGTGTTGTTGGCGCACGTAGACCAATATGATGGAACTTTACTGAAGCAGTAATGGCAGACACCAAGACCATCAGTAAAAGAATCAATACACGGTTTTCAGAACCAAATTTAAAGATGCCAAAGAATGTCGTTTCAATCGCACGATAAGTACGAATACTTGGATGCTCATCTAAATAAGCTTTTGCTTTGTCATAAAATTGGAATTTTTCTTCACATTGCTGTACACCTGCCATGACTGATGCACGTACATCGGATTCAGATGCTGTACCAAAAATATCTGCAAATTCGTCAGCCGCATTGGCTTTCATTTGCGTTTGCACCATTTTATCTACATCTGGGTGGCGGTCACAATCTGGCTTGGTCGGTTCTGCACGTAAAAATGAATACTGCATCCCAATGCTTTCATTACCATACAAACGCTCACCAGTACGCAGAAGCTGACCATGAATCATCTCCCCTGTCCCGATAATCAATGTAAGCAGAAGCAAGATCAACACGACTAGAGTCGAAATCCATTCTGTCCAGACATACCTTAACAGCCCGACGATGCCGGATCTGTTTTGTGCATCATTTTGCATGAGTCTTCCTATTTTTTATTTTGGAGCCTAGCGGAGCCAAGCATCCTTTTCCTTATCGGCTCGAGAAGTTCCTTTCCCTGACCTAACTGTTTTATTATTACGTTTAAATTTGCATCAATATTCAAAACATTAAAATGACAATATGTATTTTCTTTTCGGTTTTTTTTGTCAACCCAATCACCTAAAGTGCGCTAGCGATCCCAGAAATAATTACCAATAAGATAAAACACGGCGATGACAATGCCCCAAATCACCCCCAATAAATGAGCTTCGACTAAAACGGGACTTCCTATTAATTCTGCCGTTCCGGTATTCCCTACGGTATTTTCCCAGACCAATTTTGCCAAAATCAGCAAGAGGACAAAGGCTGCAAAATTTCGCTCCCGCTTATACATTAAATGTACGCAAGCGACCGCAACATAGGCGCCATGCAAGACACCAGATAATCCTGCATAGGCTTCAATATCGGGAAGGAAAAAATAGAAACTTAGACTGATTAAAGGGGATAAAATCAATAAGATGGCAACAAAGTGCCATATTGAAACTCTTGGAAAAATAAACGGTAAGCAGATAAAGGCCAACATATTTAAAGCAAAATGAATCCAACCAACATGAACCCAATGGGCCGTCCATAAGCGCCAAAAGTCATGAAATAAATCATCTTGCCAGTAGATAAAATAGTCTTTAAATACCTGTAGCGAGGCACAGATCGAAACGAATACGGCAAGAAAGACAATTTTCGGAATTAAAAATTGTGTTTTCATTTTCGCTCCTCCTGTACCTCACATTTGGACTACATGCTTTATTAATTTGTTGCAGCACCACTCGTTTCTGTAGCACCACTGCTTTCAGCATCACCACTAAACAAATCATCAAGCTCGGAACTATTGGCACTTTCATCCCAGAAATGTTCCATACCATCATCACCGGTACGAACGCCTGTATGTTCAGTCCAATAACGATCTGAAATCCCTTTCACCATGCTTTCAGCCATACTGTCGATAAGCTTAAATTGCGGGTTAACAGGTTTTTCATCGCTACGTGCCTGTGCAAAAGTACGTAAGGCATCACGGATTTTCGCATCATCGCCACTGGCTTGTGCAGCAACTGCATATAACGCATGTGACAGTCTTACGCCTTTTTGCTCACCAATTTGCGCCGATTGTTTTAAGGTTTGGTATGGATCAGGTTTTCCATCTCCTGCACCCGGCAATAACGTCCAGATCACAGCGCGGGTTGCATTTGGTGCGCCCCAGAATTTTTCATTATTCAGACACACCATACCGCGTTCAACGATCGCAGCAATGTCTTTAGGAACGTTTACCGCCCCACCTGAGTTAATATCATTGGTCATGGCCTGTAAGCCACTTAACATTCCCAACATATACACTGTTTGGTCAATGTCGCTGTTCATTTTTGGACAGCCTTCACCTAGACTTTTCTTATACTTCTTTTCAAAACGATCTTGAAATAATTGATAGCCGGTATATTGACGCTGTGCCGCAAGTGCCGCCCAACGCTTTTGCTCAACACGGGCATCCTGTGCTTCGGTCACTTGGTTGGCTTTAGATGCACGTAAATAGCGTAACTCTGCGTCCAAGGCTTTTTGTTCTGCACAAATCCCTGCTGCTGAATACATCAACACAGCCACACGTGTTGGGTCTGCGCCCATATCTTTGGTGGCCATAATAGCTGGAGTTAATGAATTACCTGAATTACACACCATTTCAGCATCTTCCATGGCTAAAATGGGTGGCACAATATGTTTTTCAGTAAATCCGAGTGCGACATTAGCACCGGTTTTTACAACCTGCGAACAACCCGCGAATAATGTACTTGTTATTGCTACAACTGCCACACCCTGGCATATTTTTTGGACGCTCGACATTTTCCTGTCCTCTATAATTGTGTTTATGTCCATCACGACAAACATATCAGAAGCAAAAAATGAATAAAAGAGTATTTGCTCTAATTTGAACGACACACTGTGCCACGAATCAAGCTGAATGCAATTGACTGATTTTTTACAAAGACTAAATTTTAGGCAAAAAAAAGTAGCATAGCGACGGTTCGGCACATGCTACTTATTAACTGTGAAAGCGTTTGACTGCTTATTTTTGAGTTAACTGTTCCTTCAGCACTGTTCCTAGTCGTCCTATAACAATTGCTAACACAATCGCTATTACCAGAAACATCCAAGTTGGCATCATCATGATGATTTCCTTTAACGGCTGTTGGTAAGGCTAATATATAGGCAGAGAATCACCGCACAGCTTAAAATTGTCAGACAATTTAAATATTTTGCCAATAAAATCCAATCCTGTCAGACAAGATTATTTTAACCACAACACAAGGTAATGAAATATTTACATTTTATAGAATTTTAAAAATACAGGCTGTCTAACAATTAGATCATTTTGGCCAATACTTTGAGTGATTTCCACTGTTTCAATGACAATTGATCGCGCCAAATAATCACCGGTTTTGCACGCGCATGCATAAAATACACCACGATATACATTTGATGATCCAAAATATGACTAATTTGAACGCGTTGCACTGGGCGGTTCAGTCGTTGCAAAGACCAATCAGTTCCATCCAAATAATCTAGACTGGTGACGTGTAAATGCTTACGGAAAAACAGAACATAAACCACTAGCCCGATGAGGAAAAATATCCCCCAAAGCATGGGTGTTAGTAACTGATAAAGCAGCGTCATCAATACCGCAAAAATAAAAAACTGAAACGCATGCGATAAAAAACTGCGTTTCAGTTTGAATTGCCGATTATCCATGAACGTAATGTTTTAATTTTTGAATAAACGTTTTTAATTCAGGACGTGGCGGTTCACTAACTTCCATAAACCAATCCAACAAATCTGGATCTTCTGCAGCAACGAGTTCTGCAAACATGTCTTTTTCAGCTGCATCGGCTTGTAAATAGTAATTTTTGACGTAGGGATCAAAATAAACATCAATCTCTTTTAAACCACGACGTGCACGGTAGATCACTTTACGCTCTTCTAAGCTGATTTCATCAGTCATTGTCTTCCCCAATCGTTGAACCCGTCTAGTGTAACTCATCCACCCCATTGAAGTGGAGTGTTTTCACAGATTGACCGAATGCTTCATCGCATTTCCTGCTTTTGAATGTTCTGCACATTGCAGTCACTCGCTGCATCTTATAAGTTGAGACAAAGCCATAAAAATGAATAGGATATTCAAAATGCAATCTGGAGCGATTCGCCCACTCAACAACATGCTGCCACGTCAATTATTTAATGCAGAACATGATGCATTTCGTGAAACAGTACGAAAATTTTATGAAAAAGAAGTTGTGCCCAATATCGAAAAGTATGAAAAACAACAACATGTAGACCGTGACTTATGGAATAAAGCCGGTGCCATGGGCTTGCTTTGCCCGACCATGCCCGAAGCTTATGGCGGCTATGGTGTAGACCGACTCTATAGCATGATTCTGATTGAAGAGCAGGCCTATGCTATGGACTCCTCTACCGGCTTTTCACTGCATTCCGACATCGTGGCCAATTATATTCATAACTTTGGCAATGAAGAACAAAAGCTGCATTGGCTGCCGAAAATGGCTTCTGGCGAAACCGTGACTGCCATTGCAATGACCGAACCGGGCACAGGTTCAGACCTACAAGCCGTACGCACAACTGCTACAGAAGATGGTGATGACTATATTATTAATGGGTCAAAGATTTTTATCACCAATGGCTATTTATGTGACATGGCGATTGTGGTCTGTAAGACAGGCAATAGTGAAAAAGGCTCAGCTAATTTATCGCTAATTATCGTCGAGGCAGATCGCGTCGGTTTTAGTAAAGGCAAACCTTTAAACAAAATTGGCATGAAAGGTCAGGATACCTGTGAACTGTTCTTTGATAATGTCCACGTCCCTAAAAGCAACTTACTCGGCATGCAAGGTATGGGCTTTATGATGCTGATGAAGGAATTGGCTTGGGAGCGTATGTTGGTTGCGATTATTTGCCAAGCCGGTGCAGAAGCAGCCTTTGCGCACACAGTTCAATACACCAAAGAACGTAAGGCATTTGGCAAGACCGTATCAAGTTTCCAAAACACCCGTTTTAAATTGGCAGAACTACGTACTGAGATCGATTTTTGTCGAGCTTATCTAGATCGCTGTATGGAACTACAACTTGAGGAACAGCTCGGTATTGACGCTGCAGCCGCTGCTAAATACAAAATTTCAGAAATGTTTTCCAAAGTTGTGGATGAATGTCTGCAGTTGCATGGTGGCTATGGCTATATGCTTGAATATCCAATTGCTCGCGCTTATATCGACAATCGTGCCAACCGTATCTATGCCGGAACCAATGAAATTATGAAAGAGCTCATTTCCCGATCTTTATAACAACAAAGCCCATCATCAGATGGGCTTTTTACATTCTTTCGATATCAACTTAAATCATTCACAAAATCACAGATCAGTGCAGTGACCAAAGCAGGTTGCTCTTTGTGCGGCATGTGATGAAGCCCTTCCAAAATCTCTAGCTCGGTATCGCCTTGTATACCCGAAAAAAGTTTCTGAGCTTGTGCTGTCGTCCCGTATTCATCCAGTTCTCCATGAATGATCAAGCTTGGACACTGTACTTTTCCAGCATAATGCTCGAGGTTCCATTGACGAAAACTCGGTGAGAGCCAAGTTTCAGTCCAAGCATCCAAAACCCATTGGGCTTTATCCCCATGGTATTTAGCCAAGCGTTCAAGCTGTCCAGGCTGCGCAAACCCTGTTTTAGCTTCACGTATACCCGATAATGTGAGTTCTTCCACTTCATACTGTGCTGATATAGTAATCAGACCTCGACATTGTTCAGTATATTCACTGGCAATCACAACAGACATTCCTCCGCCAACACTATGCCTCATCACGATAAACTGTTGAATGGAATAATGTTGAAGTAGCGCCTTAAAGCCCTGCTGTGCTTCGGCATAGACAAAATCAGTACTTAATACATCAGGATTTGCTGACGAACGACCAAAACCCAACCGATCATAAGCAATGACCTTTCTGCCAGACGCAGAAGCCAATTGCGCAGGAAAATCACGCCACAAATCCACACTCCCCAGTGAATCATGCATCAATATAATCGGAGCCAAAGTTGCATCATTATCTGCTATTTCAGGCTGCCAAGCTTTAATATATAGCTCATAATCATTTAATTTTATAAATTCTGAATGTTGTTGAATATTCACATTAACCCTGTGTGCTTTTCCTTATTTCAACATGATATATTTTTCGACAAATAATACGCATCAAATAAAACCCTAAAGTCACTCATTTAAAGCAAAAAAAGGAGCATCATGCTCCTTTTTTATGTAATAGACTTAAGAAACTAATCTGGGTTTAGCAGCCACTTGATCAGACTTTTTTTCAAATTTCAGCACTCCATCTTCAAATGAAGCATGCTTTAATTCTTTACGATCTGCCAAATAGTTATTGCTGACTTTCCACGGTGCATGTTTACCCTGTTTTGGCATCACATCTGCTGCACGTGCAATATAGCCTGAAGTCAAACTTCCCATTACGGTATCTTCTAACAACTCGGTCGCATCGCCTTGTGGAATCACTTGGTTATAACCATTTTGATCCATATAGTTAATCAATTTACAGATGTATTCAGAAGCAATATCGACTTTTAATGTCCATGAAGCATTAATATAGCCAATAATCATCGCCATATTGGGTACATCACTGACCATCACGCCATGGTACAACATATGTTTAGAGGTATTTAATGGCTGTCCATCGATTGTGGCACTAATCCCGCCTAAAATTTGAATATTTAGACCTGTAGCTGAAATTACTACGTCCGCATCAAGATGCTTGCCTGATTTCAATTGAATGCCATTTTCAGTAAAACTTTCAATTTGATCGGTTTCAACAGATGCACGGCCTTCGCGTAAAATTTTAAACAAATCACCATCTGGCACCACACAAAGGCGCTGATCCCAAGGATTGTAATCTGGGGAAAAGTGCTTCATATCCACTTTACCTTTCAACTGCAACTCAATTGATTTTAATAAAAATTTACGGAGTAATTTAGGTTGCTTTTGTGCAACAGCATAAACAGCCCGTTGGACACCGATATTTCGTGCACGGGTAAGTTTATAAGCAACATCTTCAGGTAATACTTTACGCATCTTGTCATAAATGATGTCAATAGAAGGTACTGAGGCAATATAAGTTGGAGAGCGCTGTAACATCGTTACATGAGCTGCACCTCCTTTTGCCATGGCAGGGACCAAGGTAATCGCTGTTGCACCACTGCCAATAATGACCACTTTTTTACCTGCGTAATTAAAATTTTCAGGCCAATGTTGTGGATGAATAAAGGTACCTTTGAACTTTTCTTGCCCTGCGAACTCAGGTTGGAACCCTTGGTCATAATTATAATAACCCGTACAGCCAAAGACGAAATTTGCAACCCAGGTTTGTTGCTTCTTCTTCGCATCTTCAATAACAACAGACCACTTACGAGTCTGTGAGTCGTAATTTGCACTCACAACACGGTGTTGAAAATGAATTTTTTCTTTAATCTTATATTCGTCAATTACTTCAGAAAGATAGCCTTTGATCGAAGGCCCGTCTGCAAGCACACTAGATTTTTTCCACGGCTTAAAATTAAAGCCAAAAGTTGACATGTCCGAATCAGAACGAATACCAGGATATTTAAAAAGATCCCATGTACCACCGAAACTTTCACGACGTTCAATAATTTCAAATGAACGATTAGGACAATTTTTTGAAAGATGAGCAGCCAAACCTACACCGGAGATACCTGCACCTACAATGAGAATATCAACTTGTTTTTCCATGTTGTTCTTTTAACCTATCTTAGATTTATATTTATTAAATCACATTTTTGACAATGAACAATGTCAAGTTTAAGCAAAAGGCGTTTTATTTTTATCTTTTAAGGACAAATTGAATTATTGTCTAACAATATATAGCCACCACAAAACTGCAGGCATTAAAAAAGGTCGGTTAAAAACCGACCTTTTTAGAACAACGTACGCTGCTCTTCACGAAATTAGTTAACTTCGCGATCTACTAGCTCAACGTAAGCCATCGGTGCAGCATCACCTGCACGGAAGCCCGCTTTAAGAACACGTAGATAACCGCCGTTACGCTCTTTGTAACGAGGGCCAAGAACGGTAAATAATTTACCAACAGTTGCAGCTGAACGAGTACGAGCAAACGCTAAACGACGGTTTGCTACAGAATCGACTTTAGCTAAAGTGATTAAAGGCTCAGCAACACGACGTAATTCTTTTGCTTTAGGAACAGTAGTTTTAATTAACTCGTGTTCGAACAAAGAATTAGCCATGTTTTGGAACATCGCTTTACGATGACTGCTTGTACGGCCTAATTTCACACCACTATTACGATGACGCATGGTGATAGTCCTACTTAATTAACGGCTACGATAAGCAAAGCGATCGTCCATGCGGAGGCTAGCCGGTGGCCAGTTCTCTAAACGCATGCCCAATTGCAAGCCTTTCGATGCCAGAACATCTTTAATCTCAGTCAACGATTTTTTACCTAAGTTAGGAGTTTTAAGCAACTCAACTTCAGTACGTTGAACAAGATCGCCAATGTAGTAAATATTTTCTGCTTTCAAACAGTTAGCAGAACGAACAGTAAGCTCTAGATCATCTACTGGACGAAGCAAAATCGGATCAACTTCTTCACGAGGCTCTTGAGCAACTGGTGCTTGATCTTTCTGAAGATCAACAAAAATTGCAATTTGTTGTTGCAAGATTGTTGCCGCTTTGCGGATTGCTTCTTCAGGATCAACAGTACCGTTGGTTTCAAGATCAATGATCAGTTTATCAAGATCAGTACGTTGTTCTACACGAGCGTTTTCCACTGTGTAAGACACACGTTTGATTGGGCTGTAAGAAGCATCTAATTGCAAACGACCCACTGGGCGAGTTTCGCCCTCAGGGAAGCGTGAATCAGAAGTCTCATAACCACGACCTTGAGAAACTTTCAGGCGCATTTTTAATGAGCCAGAAGCACTTAAAGTACCGATCAAATGTTCAGGGTTAACCACTTCAACATTGTGTGGTAAACGAAGGTCAGCGGCTGTAACGTCGCCAGGACCTTGTTTTTCCAATGTCAGATAAGCTTCATTTTGATCGAACAGCTTAATAGACAATCCTTTTAGGTTCAGCAAGAGCTCGACGATGTCCTGCTGCAAGCCTTCCAAAGTACTGTACTCGTGCTCGACACCTTCAATCTCTACTTCAACCACGGCTGCGCCAGGTAAAGAAGACAAAAGGATACGACGTAAAGCATTACCAAGAGTATGACCAAAGCCACGCTCTAATGGTTCTAGAATAACTTTTGCCGAGGTCCCGCTTGCCGCTTCGACCTTAATCGCTTGCGGAGTTAGAAACTCATTTGCAGTACGCGTCATTATTGCTACCTCAAGGATTATTTAGAATACAATTCTACAATCAAGCTTTCGTTGATTTCAGCAGGTAAATCAGAGCGATCTGGTGCAGCTTTGAATGTACCTTCCAATTTAGAATGATCAATTTCAATCCAAGATGGAATGCCACGTTGAGTCGCTAACTCAACTGCGTTTTTAATACGCAATTGTTGTTTAGCACCTTCGTGAACCGCAACAACGTCACCAGCTTTAACTTGGATAGACGCGATGTTAACACGACGACCATTTAAAGTGATTGAACGGTGAGATACAAGCTGACGAGCTTCTGCACGTGTAGAACCAAAACCCATGCGATAAACAACGTTATCTAGACGGCTTTCAAGAAGTTTCAACAAGTTTTCACCTGTTGCGCCTTTAACACGAGCAGCTTCTTTGTAGTAGTTACTAAATTGACGCTCTAAAACACCGTACATACGACGTACTTTTTGTTTTTCACGTAATTGTAGTGAGTACTCAGATTGTTTGCCGCCACGAGCGCCACCATGTTGGCCAGGTGCTTTAGCAGCTTTTTTTGTTTTGACGTCAAATGGTTTAACGCCAGATTTTAATTGCAGGTCTGTCCCTTCGCGGCGAGAGAGTTTGCATTTTGGACCAATATAACGAGCCATGAATGTTTCTCCTTACACGCGACGTTTTTTAGGTGGACGGCAACCGTTGTGCGGGATTGGCGTCACATCGGTAATGCTGTTAATTTTATAACCCACTGCACCTAAAGCACGAACCGCAGATTCACGACCTGGACCAGGACCTTTTACAAGGACGTCCAAGTTTTTCAAACCGTAATCTAAAGCAGCTTTACCAGCAACCTCAGCAGCTACCTGAGCAGCAAACGGAGTTGATTTACGTGATCCACGGAAGCCTTGTCCACCAGAGGTAGCCCAAGCCAGTGCATTACCTTGACGATCGGTAATAGTCACAATGGTGTTATTAAAAGAAGCGTGAATGTGTGCAACACCTTCAGAGACGGTACGAGTGACCTTCTTGCGTGTGCGAGTATCTTTAGCCATCTTTTAGCTTCCAGAAATCTTATTTCTTAATAGGTTTGCGCGGACCTTTACGGGTACGTGCGTTAGTTTTGGTGCGTTGACCACGGACAGGCAAGCTGCGACGATGACGAAGACCGCGGTAGCAGCCTAAATCCATTAAACGTTTAATGTTCATGGAAATTTCGCGACGTAAATCACCTTCGGTAGGAACCTTAGTAACTTCTGCACGAATCGCATCAAGCTGAGCGTCATCTAATTCACGAATTTTAGTTGTTGGTGCAATACCAGCAGCAGCTAAGATAGCTTTTGCAGTGTGGCGACCAATACCAAAAATGTACGTTAGAGAGATAACAGCATGCTTGTTATCCGGAATGTTTACACCGGCAATACGAGCCATTCAATTTTCTCCAAAAAGGCAGTTAAGATAATCAACCGCCCGACAAAATCTTTGAGGGGCGGATAATAACCTAATTAGCCTACTGAAATCAACAGGTCTTGATCAGATTAACCTTGACGCTGCTTATGACGAGGTTCTGCGCTGCAAATTACGCGAATAACCCCATTACGACGGATAACTTTACAGCTACCACAAATTTTCTTTACAGAAGCTTGAACTTTCATAATGAAACCTCTAAGTGCGCTTATCCTTTCGGATGAGCAGTCGTTTTACGCATTAACGATTGATTGTCATATTGATGCGATGTGAGATGAGCTTGAAGCTGAGCCATAAAGTCCATCACCACCACCACTACGATCAGTAAAGACGTACCACCTAAGCTAAATGGAATACCAAATGAACTTTGTAGAATCATCGGCATTAAACAGATGATTGTGATATAAACCGCGCCAATAAAAGTCAAACGATTCAAAATATGATCTAAATAGCGTGCAGTTTGCTCACCAGGACGAATACCCGGTACATAAGCACCACTACGTTTTAAATTCTCTGACACTTCTTTCGGGCTAAATACTAGCGCAGTATAGAAGTAACAGAAGAAGATAATTAATGCGCCAAATAGCACCAAATACATCGGTTGACCCGGCGACAATACGAGTGCCAAATCTTGTAGGCCACGTTTAATCACGCCAGCATTTGGATCTGCGCTGCCTACCCATTGCCCTAAGCTCGCTGGGAACAATAGCAATGAACTAGCAAAAATTGCAGGAATCACACCCGCCATATTAATTTTTAATGGCAAATGTGTTTGCTGGGCAGTAAATACACGACGACCTTGTTGTTTTTGAGCATAGTTTACCGGAATACGACGCTGCGCCTTCTCAATAAACACAATTGCTGCTAACACTGCAACAGACAGCAATGCAAAAATTGCAAGACCAATTAAACTTGATTGGCCATTATCTACTGAGGTTAAAGATTGCAGAACCAAGTTCGGCAAACCAGCAACAATACCAGCGAAGATGATCATGGAAATACCATTCCCTACTCCACGCTCTGTAATTTGCTCACCTAACCACATCAGGAACATTGTACCTGCAACTAAAGAAGTTACAGCAGGAACGTAAAAAGCAAGTCCACTAGTCAAAGTAATATTTTGACTAATCAAACCTGCACACATCCCAACAGCTTGCACAAGTGCAAGAAACAATGTGCCTTGTCGCGTATATTGATTGATCTTACGCTTACCTTGTTCGCCTTCTTTCTTTAAAGCTTCCAGCGAAGGAACAACCGTAGACATTAACTGCACGATAATCGATGCAGAGATATACGGCATAATCCCAAGAGCAAGAATTGACATACGCTCTAATGCACCACCTGAGAACATGTTAAACAAACCAAGGATCGTACCTTGGTTTGCATTAAACAGATTCTCTAGTGCGGCATTGTTAATGCCCGGTACTGGAATATGTGCTCCCAGTCGAAAAACCAACAACGCCCCGATGAGGAACATCATACGGCGGATAATTTCACGATATTTCACATGAAAAGGCTGGCCTTTCATCATGTTAACATGACCTGTCGAACTAGGAGTCATAGACACTGGGGATTACTCCTCGACTTTACCGCCAGCAGCTTCAACAGCAGCTTTAGCGCCTTTAGTCAATGCAACACCTTGAACAGTGAACGCACGAGTAATTTCACCAGAAAGTACGATACGTGCACGTAACATATCTTTACGTACAACGTTAGCAGCTTTTAAAGTTTCAAGAGACACGATGTCGCCTTCAACTTTAGCGAGTTCTGATAAACGTACTTCAGCAGTTTTCAAAGCCATTTGGCTAGTGAAACCGAATTTAGGTAAACGACGATATAACGCAGTTTGACCACCTTCGAAACCAGGACGTGTACCACCGCTCTTACGTGAGTTTTGACCTTTGACACCACGGCCACCAGTCTTACCAACGCCAGAACCGATACCACGGCCTAAACGTAGGTTGTCACGCTTAGCACCTTCTGCAGGTGCAATTGTATTTAAACGCAGAGTCATGGCTTATTCCTCTACACTAACCATATAGTAAACTTGGTTGATCATACCACGGTTAGAAGGCGTATCTTGCACTTCAACTGTATGACCAATACGACGCAGACCTAAACCTTTAAGGCTAAGCTTGTGATTTTTCAAGCGATGCGATGAAGATTTAGTCTGGGTAACTTTAATCGTTTTCATGATTGATTACCCTTGAATTTGTGCTACTGATAAACCACGTTTCGCAGCAACTTTCTCAGGAGAAGTCATATCACGCAAACCGTTAAAAGTTGCGTTTACTACGTTAGCAGCGTTAGTAGAACCATAACACTTAGTTAATACGTTACGTACACCTACAGCTTCTAAAACTGCACGCATAGCGCCACCAGCAATTACACCAGTACCTTCAGAAGCAGGTTGCATGTAAACGCGGCTTGCACCGTGACGAGCATTGATAGGGTGCTGAACAGTACCGTCAACAAGGTCAACAGTAATCATGTTGCGACGAGCAGCTTCAAGTGCTTTAGAAATAGCAGCTGGAACTTCACGTGCTTTACCACGACCAAAACCTACGCGACCATTACCATCACCCACAACAGTTAATGCTGTGAAAGAGAAAATACGACCACCCTTAACAACTTTGGCTACACGATCAACGGCAACCAGCTTTTCAACAAGACCTTCGTTTTGTTCAACTTTAGCCATGATTAGAACTCCAAGCCGTTTTCACGAGCAGCATCAGCCAAGGCTTTGATACGACCATGATATTTGAAACCAGAACGGTCAAATGCAACTTTAGTTACACCAGCCGCTTTAGCACGTTCTGCAATTAAAGCACCAACTTTCTGAGCCGATTCAACGTTACCAGTAGTACCAGCACGTAGAGTAGCGTCTAAAGTAGAAGCTTGCGCTAATACTTTGCCACCATCTGCAGAGATAACTTGAGCATAGATGTGACGCGGAGTGCGGTTTACACACAAACGAGTCGCACCCAATGCACGGATGTGCAAGCGTGTGCTTTTCGCACGACGCAAACGGGATTGTTTCTTTTCGTTCATAAGAACCTCGCGCCTTATTTCTTCTTAGCTTCTTTACGAAGTACAACTTCGTCAGAATAACGAACACCTTTACCTTTATAAGGCTCTGGCGGACGGTAACCACGGATTTCTGCAGCAACTTGACCTAATTTAGCTTTATCAGCTGATTTAAGTACAATTTCAGTTGCAGTAGGAGTTTCTGCAGTTACACCTTCAGGAAGGTTGTAGTCGATCGGGTGAGAGAAACCAAGGTTAAGGTTAACAATATTACCTTTAACCGCAGCTTTATAACCAACACCAATCAGTTGCAACTTACGTTCGAAACCTTCGTTAACACCTTTTACAAGATTGTTAAGCACAGCGCGAGCAGTACCAGCCTGCATCCAAGCATCTTTAGATTCAGCTTTAGGAGCAATAACTAGAGTACCGTCTTCCTGTTTTAGCTCGACCAGCGCATGCAGGTTGAAAGACAATGTACCTTTGCTGCCTTTCACTTCGACCTGCCGGCCGTTCTGAGTAACTGTAACACCGTTAGGTACAGTTACTGGGGCTTTAGCCACACGAGACATGAGGAATCACCTATTAAGAAACAAAAGCAATAACTTCACCACCGATACCTGCAGCACGTGCAGCGCGATCAGTCATGATGCCTTTGCTTGTAGAAACAATTGCAATACCTAAACCTTGCTTAACGCTAGGAAGTGCATCTTTACCGCGATATTGACGTAGACCTGGACGGCTTACGCGTTTCACAGTATCAATAACTGGTTTGCCTTCGAAATATTTTAAAGTAATCGTTAAAGTCGCTTTGCCTTCATTATCAGCAACAGCTACATCAGCGATATAACCTTCTTGTTGAAGTACGTTAGCAATCGCAACTTTCAACTTTGAGTTTGGCATAGAAACAGTTTGTTTCTTTGCCATTTGTGCGTTACGAACACGTGTTAGCATGTCGGCAACGGTATCTTGCATACTCATTTATAGTGCTCCTTACCAGCTTGCCTTAACAACGCCCGGTACATCACCTTGCATTACTGTTTCACGTAATTTGTTACGGCTTAAACCGAACTTACGGAAGTAACCATGAGGACGACCAGTTAAACCACAACGGTTACGTAGACGTACTGGAGACGCATTACGTGGTAATGCTTGAAATTTCATCATCGCTTCGAAACGTTCTTCGTCTGATGCATTTACGTTTGCGATAATTGCTTTTAATTCAGCACGTTTCGCAGCGTATTTAGCAACAGTAGCTTCGCGTTTCAATTCGCGATTAATCATACCTTTCTTAGCCATATCGACCTCTTATTTGAACGGGAAGCCGAATGCACGCATAAGCGCACGGCCTTCGTCATCGGTGCGAGCAGTCGTAGTGATGGTAATGTCCATACCACGAATACGATCAATCTTATCAAAATCGATTTCAGGGAACATGATTTGTTCCTTAAGACCCATTGAGTAGTTACCACGACCATCAAATGATTTCGCAGAGAAACCACGGAAGTCACGGATACGAGGGATCGCGATAGAGATCAAACGGTCTAAGAATTCGTACATACGTTCGCCACGTAAAGTAACTTTACAGCCGATCGGCCAACCATCACGGATTTTGAAACCAGCGATAGATTTACGAGCTAAAGTAAGTACTGGTTTTTGACCAGCAATTGCTTGCATATCAGAAAGAGCGCCATCTAACAATTTCTTGTCAGCTGATGCAGCACCAACACCCATGTTGATGGTAATTTTTGTAATGCGAGGGATATCCATCACATTCTTAACGCCCAATGTTTCTTTTAATTGAGCCTTAAGTTCGTCGTTGTAACGCGTTTTAAGTCTGGCCATTGCCTAGTCAACCTATTACTTCGCTACCGCCACTGATTCACCATTAGATTTGAATACGCGAGTTTTCACGCCTTCAATCACTTGGTAACCAACACGGTCAGCCTTTTGGGTTGTAGCATTAAAAATTGCCACGTTAGAGATATGAAGCTCAGCTTCTTGAGTTACGATGCCGCCTTCAGCGCCAGTAGCTCGGTTAGGCTTTTGATGCTTCGTTACCAAGTTAAGGCCTTCAACCTTAACACGGTCATTTGAAACAGACAAAACAGTACCTTGTTTGCCTTTTTCTTTACCTGCGATCACAATTACTTGATCGCCCTTTTTAATCTTAGCCATGAGTGCCTCTTATAGAACTTCAGGAGCCAATGAAATAATTTTCATGAACTGTTCAGTACGAAGTTCACGAGTCACTGGTCCGAAAATACGAGTTGCAATCGGCGCTTTGTTGTTGTTCAAAATAACAGCTGCGTTATCGTCGAAACGAATAACTGAACCATCTGCACGACGGATGCCGAATTTTGTACGTACAACTACAGCATTCATCACGTCACCTTTTTTAACACGTGCGCGTGGAATAGCTTCTTTTACAGTAACTTTAATAATGTCGCCAACAGAAGCATAACGACGATGTGAACCACCAAGTACTTTAATACATTGTACGCGGCGAGCACCACTGTTGTCTGCTACGTCGAGCATACTTTCGGTTTGAATCATTGCCCTACTCCAAAACCGAGCATCACCGGTCGCAATTTCGAAAGGCTCAAAGAGTACTCGAAATTGACCGATGATGCAAGAACGTTTAATTACTCAGCAGCAGCTTCAACAACTTCAACTAAAGTCCAAGACTTAGTTTTAGACATTGGGCGGCTTTCTTTGATGCTTACTACGTCGCCAACTTTAGCAACATTGTTTTCATCATGAGCGTGTAATTTAGTTGAACGGCGGATTAATTTGCCATACAACGGGTGTTGAACGCGGCGTTCGATAAGAACAACGATAGACTTGTCCATCTTGTCGCTAACTACTTTACCGGTTAACGTGCGAACTGTTTGTTCACTCATTGTCCGTTCCCCTGTTTTTCGGTAAGGAGGGTCTTAATACGAGCAATTGTCTTACGAGTAAGCGCAACTTCGTGCGATTTACCCAATTGACCAGTTGCTTTCGCCATACGAAGACGGAATTGGTTAAGCTGTTGCTCATCAAGCAAAGCTGTCAACTCTTCTACCGACTTTTCACGTAGATCATTAGTTTTCATTACATTACCGTCCGAGTCACGATAGTGGTTTTAAACGGAAGTTTTGCAGCAGCAAGCGTAAACGCTTCGCGAGCAAGTTCTTCGTTAACACCATCAATTTCGTACAAGACTTTACCTGGTTTGATTTGGCAAACCCAGTATTCCACAGAACCTTTACCTTTACCCATACGAACTTCTAATGGTTTTTCAGTAATTGGTTTGTCTGGGAAAACACGGATAAAGATCTTACCACCACGTTTAATACGACGGCTGATTGTACGACGCGCTGCTTCAATTTGACGTGCTGTCATTTGACCACGTTCAACTGATTTAAGTGCAATAGTACCAAAAGATACTGAGCTACCGCGATGTGCTAGACCAGTGTTACGGCCTTTTTGCACTTTACGGAATTTAGTACGTTTAGGTTGTAACATGGATTATTCTCCTTTTTCAGCAGAACGATCATTGCGACGACCACGACGCTCTTGACCTTCACCACGACCACGACCACGTTTAGCTGGACGTTCTTCAGCTGGAGCTGGGTTCATGACTTGTTTCATGCCGCCCAAGATCTCACCACGGAAGATCCATACTTTAACGCCGATCGTACCGTAAGTAGTCTCAGCACGCATAGTAGCATAGTCGATGTCAGCACGAAGAGTATGAAGAGGTACACGACCTTCACGATACCATTCAGTACGAGCAATCTCAGCACCACCTAGACGGCCTGAAACTTCTACTTTGATACCTTTAGCACCAGCACGCATAGAGTTTTGAACCGCACGCTTCATAGCACGACGGAACATTACACGTTTTTCTAATTGAGAAGCGATTGCTTCAGCAACTAAACGAGCGTCTAAATCTGGGCGATCGATTTCGTTGATACTTACTTGCGCAGGAACACCCATAATGGCTGTTAATTCGCGTTGTAATTTCTCAATGTCTTCGCCTTTTTTACCGATCACGATACCAGGACGTGCAGTGCTAATAGTTACTTTAGCTGCGCCTGTAGGGCGTTCGATAAGAATATTGCTTACCATCGCATTCTTAAGTTTTTTAGTTAAAAACTCACGAACTTGAAGATCTTTTAGCAAATATTCAGCATATTGTTTCGGATTCGCATACCAGTTAGCGTTATGACGTTTCACAACACCTAGGCGGATACCGATTGGATGAACCTTCTGACCCATATCAAACCCCTACCTTAACGGTAATGTGACAAGTACGCTTAGTAATACGATCTGCACGGCCTTTAGCACGTGGCAAAATACGTTTCAGGCTCATGCCTTCATCAACGTAGATCGTAGAAACTTTAAGGTCGTCTACATCTAAACTGTTATTGTGTTCAGCGTTTGCAATCGCAGATTCCAATGCTTTTTTAACTAAAACTGCAGCTTTTTTGTTGCTGAAGTTTAAGATATTCAAAGCATGCGCAACAGATTTGCCGCGAATTAGGTCTGCAACCAAACGTGCTTTTTGTGCCGAGATAGCGGCACCGCGTAATTTAGCAGTTACTTCCATCATAGCACCTATTAACGTTTAGACTTCTTGTCAACACCGTGACCACGATAGGTACGAGTTGGCGCGAATTCACCTAATTTATGACCAACCATATGCTCAGATACGATCACTGGAACATGGTTACGGCCATTGTGTACAGAAATTGTTAGACCAACAAAATCCGGTAAGATCATCGAACGACGCGACCAAGTTTTGATCGGCTTACGGTTATTAGCCGCGATAGCCGCTTCAACCTTAGCGAACAAGTGCGCATCGACGAATGGGCCTTTTTTCAGAGAACGAGGCATTGTCAGATTCCTTTACTTGTTACTTAACGCGACGGTCGCGAATGATCATCTTAGTCGTACGCTTGTTGGTACGTGTTTTGTACCCTTTAGCTTTTTGACCCCATGGACTTACAGGTTGAATACCTTTGTTACGTCCTTCACCACCACCATGTGGATGGTCTACTGGGTTCATCGCCATACCACGTACGGTAGGACGAACGCCACGCCAGCGTGATGCACCTGCTTTACCAAGTGAACGAAGGTTGCTTTCTGAGTTAGAAACTTCACCTAACACAGCACGGCATTCAACGTGTACTTTACGCATTTCGCCTGAACGAAGACGAATGATAGCGTAAGAACCGTCACGACCCAACAATTGAGCAGATGTACCAGCAGAACGTACTAATTGTGCGCCTTTACCGATTTTAAGCTCGATGTTGTGAAGAGTAGAACCGATAGGCATGTTGCGAAGTGGCAAGCAGTTACCTGGACGGATTGGAGCATCGTTACCAGACTGAACTTGATCACCAGCGCGAAGGCCTTTAGGTGCAATAATATAGCGACGTTCACCGTCAGCATATTTCAATAAAGCAATATGAGCTGTACGGTTTGGATCGTATTCAATACGCTCAACTACAGCAGGGATGCTGTCTTTGTTACGTTTGAAGTCTACGATACGGTAGTGCTGTTTATGACCACCACCAACGTGACGAGTTGTAATGTGACCGTTGTTATTACGACCGCCAGTACGTTTTTTAGCTTCAACCAACGGAGCATATGGCGCGCCTTTGTGAAGGTGGTTATGAACCACTTTCTCTACAAAGCGACGTCCTGGAGACGTTGGCTTACATTTTTGAATCGGCATAATTTTCGTCCTTATTCCGCTGCGTTTTCAGCGGTATCGCCCAAGTCAGCCATTTCAACATCTTGGCCAGCTTTCAGGGTGACGTATGCTTTTTTAACATCAGAACGACGTCCTAATGTTTTACCAAAGCGTTTAGTCTTACCTTTAGTGATCGTTGTGTTAACTTTAACAACTTGAACACCAAATAGTTGCTCAACAGCTTTTTTGATTTCAAGTTTGTTTGCATCTAGTGCAACTTTGAACACTTGAACACCAGCAGTTTCGCCTAAAACTTGTGCTTTTTCTGAGAATACAGGTCCTTGTAGGACTTGATAGATACGTTCGTTGTTCATCCGAGTTCTACCTCAATTTTCTTAGCAGCAGCAACAGACATAACAACTTTATCGAACGCGATCAAGCTAACAGGATCGATTGCAGCAGCATCAACCACATCAACGTGTGGAATGTTGCGAGCAGCAAGATACAAGTTCTCATCAACAGCATCTGTAACGATTAATGCACGAGGTGCATTCAAGTCGTTAAGTTTTGCAAGCAATTCTTTAGTTTTTGGAGCTGCAACAGCAATCTCTTCAACTAAAATAAGGCGATCTTGACGAACAAGCTCAGCCAGGATGCATTGCATAGCACCGCGATACATTTTACGGTTTACTTTTTGAGACCAGTCTTGTGGACGAGCAGCAAAAGTTTTACCACCGCCAACCCAGATTGGGCTACGAATAGAACCAGCACGAGCGCGGCCAGTACCTTTTTGACGGAAAGGTTTTTTACCACCGCCAGAAACGTCAGCACGTGATTTTTGCGCTTTAGAACCTTGACGACCACCAGCTAAGTAAGCTGTAACAACTTGGTGTACAAGAGCTTCGTTAAAATCACGACCAAACGCAACTTCAGATAACTCAACAGCAGAGCCGGAAACAGTATTTAAATTCACGTTATTTCCCCTCAGGCCTTGATAGTAGGACGAACAGTAACGTCGCCACCAGTAGCACCAGGAACCGCGCCTTTAACAACTAGAACTGAACGTTCTGCGTCGATAGCAACGATTTCAAGACCCTGTGTAGTTACACGTTCAGCACCTAAGTGACCAGGCATTTTTTTGCCTTTGAACACGCGACCAGGAGTCTGGTTTTGACCTGTAGAACCGATAACACGGTGAGATACAGAGTTACCATGTGTAGCGTCTTGAGTACGGAAGTTCCAACGCTTAACACCACCTTGGAAACCTTTACCTTTAGATGTACCAGTAACGTCAACAATTTGACCCACTGTGAACACATCTACACCGATAGTTCCGCCAACTTCACGACCTTCAAGATCAGCTTCTGTAGCGCGGAATTCTTGAACTAGACGACCAGCAGCAACACCAGCTTTCGCAAAGTGACCTTTCTGAGCGTTAGTTACACGAGATTCGCGACGTTCACCAGTAGTGATTTGAATCGCTTGATAACCATCAGTTTCAAGCGTTTTGATTTGTGTGATGCGGTTAGGATCAACCTCAATCACTGTTACAGGTACAGAAACACCAGCATCTGTAAAGATACGTGTCATACCGCACTTGCGACCGACTAAACCAATAGCCATGTGCATAAACCTCTAAAAAAGCGGCCTAATTAACTTAGAGCGTTAATTAACCGAAAGCCTTAACCCAAAGCGATCTGAACATCAACACCAGCTGCAAGATCTAACTTCATCAATGCATCAACAGTTTTATCTGTAGGTTGAACGATGTCGATCAAACGTTTGTAAGTGCGGATCTCGTATTGGTCACGCGCATCTTTGTTAACGTGTGGTGATGTTAAAACGTTAAAACGTTCGATACGTGTAGGCATCGGGATTGGACCACAAACTTGTGCACCAGTACGTTTTGCTGTTTCTACGATTTCTTGAGCTGATTGATCAATTAAACGGTGATCAAAAGACTTAAGACGGATACGAATTCTCTGGTTAGACATACCAGTTAACTCCAAGCCAAATATATAAAGAATCACCCTTGACGCATCTCACCCCACTTTAAAAGAGGCAAGTGTCAAGAGCAGTGAAATATCACTAAGGTCACGATCGATGCCGCGACTGTCACGATGTTAACTACTTTATTCGTAGCTAACCCCCTTCATCAAAGGGTCGCCCATTATAGCTATTGTTTAATGCATAAGCAAATCCCTTTTGCTGTTTTTCTTATATTTTTCATTTTTTATGCAAGATCAATTGCTTAACTTTTAATCAACAGGCATTTTTTCTTAATACATACTCTATTGCTTGGTTTAGTATTTGATTTCCCTCAATAAATTTGTTTTTTGCGCTTTTCCGCAGATCATGTACTGGCTGTACATGTGTTCCTGAAAAAAATGCCACTTCTTCATCATTTTCCAAAAATAAATCGAGTACTTCAGGGGTAATTTCAGGATGAAATTGAAAGCCCAAAACATTTTGTCCAATTTGATACATTTGATTACGACATGCATCATTTTCCGCCAGTAATACCGCTCCTTTAGGAATTTCAAATGTTTCACTGTGCCACTGCATGACTTTAAACTCTTCCGGTAGTTTGAAACAGCCATGCGGTACGTTAGCGACCTTACGGATGGTCGTCCAACCCAATTCTTGTTGTGCATTTCGACTCACCGCACCACCCAAAGCATTGGCAATCAATTGCCCACCTAAACAAAGGCCGATTGCGGGTTTACCGATGGCTAAATAGCGTCGCAGCCAACGTTTTTCTATTTTTAACCATGGGAAATTTGCCTCATCATTTACGCTCATGGTTCCACCCATAATGATAAGTAAATCGACATCTTCAACATGCGGCAAAGCCTCGAGATCTAAGGCTTGATCGACAGGTAATGCAAAGAATTCTGTGGCCGTAATTTTGGCCTGATGCTGTTTTAAAAATTCATAACAACTGCCGAACCCTTCGCCAGCAATATGCTGAAAATAATGTACTTTTAAATGCGACTTCATGCGCTAAACCTATTGTTGTTGCTCTGATATCGGTTTTGCAAGAATGAAGCCAACTTTGCTTTTCACTTAATTTTCTATACAAAAGCATCGTAAATCCATGCGTTTTAGTCGTATTCTTTTGAACATTCATTATTATTTTGATCATTTCAGAGCGCCACGTGAAAAAGAATCCTCAAACCGAACTCATTCATGCACCAAGAAAGGCACCGCAATACATCAATAGTGTTCAACCTCCCCTGTTTCGTGCATCCACTATAATTTTCGAAAATACAGATGCGCTATTTAATCGCCATTGGACTGATGATTATGACTATAGCTATGGCACACATGGTACCCCCACAACATTTACCCTAGGCGATCAGATTGCTCAGATTGAAGGTGGCTTGTATCACTTACTCGCACCAAGCGGTTTATCTGCAATTAATTTGGTCAATTCATGTTTTTTAAGTCAAGGGGATGAAGTGTGGGTCGCAGATAATATCTATGGCCCAAATATGGACCATTTACGCAATTTAGAAACCCGCTATGGCATCGTGGTCAAGGTTTATAACCCTATTGATGTCGATTCATTTAGCCCTTCAGCGCAAGCCAAGCTTATCTGGTTAGAAGCCGCGGGTTCTGTCACTTTAGAGTTTCCAGATTTAGTTGGCTTGGTCAAAAAAGCTCAAGCGCAGAACATTCTCACTGCACTGGACAATACGTGGGGCGCAGGACTTGCCTTTAATGCTTTTGATTTTAGTGCTGAGCACCTGGGTGTCGATATCAGTGTGCATGCCTTGACCAAATACCCAAGTGGCGGCGGGGATATTTTGATGGGTTCGGTAATTACACGAGATAAAAAGCTTCATCACAAACTGTTTCGTGCGCACGCCATTCAAGGCATTAGTATCTCTGGTGATGACGCCGCGCAAGTACAACGCAGTCTGGCTTCTATGCGCCTGCGCTATGAACACCAGTCACAAAGTGCTTTAACTTTATTAAATTGGCTAAAACAGCAACCAGCCTTTGTACAGGTTTTACATCCTGCTGATGAAGCTTCCGCAGGACATCAGTATTGGAAAGAAATTTGTACAGAACAACACAGTGCCGGCTTGGTCAGCGTGGTATTTAATGAAAAATATAGCTTGCAAGATGTACGCCGCTTTTGTGATGCGCTGAAACTATTTAAACTCGGTTTTAGCTGGGGTGGCCCAGTCAGTTTAGTCATGCTATATAACTTAAAAGATATGCGTGTACTCGAACATTCACATATTCAAGCCGGCTTACTGGTTCGCTTCTGTATAGGACTAGAACATCCTGCAGATTTAATACAAGATATAGAAAACGCACTACAACATTTTAATAAACAGCAACCCGAATAAATACAGGAACATCTATGGGTACACCAATTATTATTGGCAAAAAAACACAAGACACCACACAAGATGTGGTGCTTTATTCACAATTTGCAAACCGCCATGGTTTAATTGCTGGAGCAACAGGCACTGGTAAGACGGTGACGTTGAAGGTGTTGGCAGAAAGTTTTTCTCGGCTGGGTGTACCTGTATTTTTAGCTGATGCCAAAGGGGATGTTTCTAGCCTTGCCAAAGCAGGTGAAAGCAATCCTAAGTTTGACGAACGAATTAAAAGCTTAAATATCGAGAGCATTCCTTTTGCTGCCTCCCCTGTGGTGTTTTGGGATTTGTTTGGTGAACAAGGACATCCCATTCGCACCACCATTTCTGAAATTGGTCCACTGCTCCTTGCCCGAATTCTAAATTTAAACGACACGCAAGAAGGTGTGCTATCTGCGGTCTTTCGTATTGCCGATGATCAGGGCTTATTGCTCATCGACTTTAAAGACTTAAAAGCCATGATCAGCTACGTCAGTGAACATGCATCCGAATTTAAAAATGAATATGGCAATTTATCACCTGCAAGCTTAGGTGCAATTCAACGTAATTTGCTTGCATTGGCAGATCAAGGCGGTGACAAGTTCTTTGGTGAGCCTGCGCTCAATATCATGGATTTCATTCAAACGGATGCGCAAGGTCGTGGCAACATCAACCTGCTCGCAGCCGACAAGTTAATGAATACCCCTAAGCTCTATGCGACTTTCTTACTTTGGATGCTGTCAGAACTGTTTGAACAATTGCCCGAAGTTGGAGATATGGATAAACCCAAACTAGTGTTCTTCTTCGATGAAGCGCATTTATTGTTTGATAATGCCAGCCCTGCTTTACAAGAAAAAATTGAGCAAGTGGTTCGTCTGATTCGCTCTAAAGGCGTTGGGATTTACTTTGTAACGCAAAACCCACTTGACCTACCTGAGAGTGTTTTAGGACAACTGGGTAACCGCGTTCAGCATGCGCTACGTGCATTTACCCCAAAAGATCAGAAAGCAGTTAAAACGGCAGCAGATACTTTCCGAGCTAATCCTGCGTTTAAAGTCGATCAAGTAATTACGGAACTGGCTGTAGGTGAAGCATTAATTAGCTGTTTAGATGAACAAGGCACACCACAAATCGTTGAACGTGCTTGGGTGATGCCACCCTACTCATCATTTAGCCCAATTGCTGTAGAAGAACGCAAAGCACTCATGACAAATAGCGTTGTTGCAGGCGTGTATGACACCGAAGTAGACCGTGAAAGTGCCTATGAACTTTTACAAAATAAAGTGGCGGAGCGCCAACAACAAGCCGTCCAAGCGGAACAAGATAAAATACAAGCCAAAGTACAAGAAGCGTTAGCCAAACAACAAGCCAAAGAAGCAGATGCACTCGCCAAACAGCAAGCGCGTGAACAAGAACGACTTGCACGCGAACAACAAAAAGAAGCTGAGCGTTCAGCCAAACAACGTGAAAAACTGATTCAAGACACGGTAGGAACTTTTGCAAAAAGTGCTGCACGCAGCTTGGGTGGGTCGACAGGTCAGAAAATCGTACGCGGTTTGCTAGGTTCACTGTTTGGTAAAAAATAATTCGCCATTACGATTATCTATGCTGAATTTATGGGATATTTTAATATCCCATATTTTTTTTATGGTTTTTACTAAAACATGTATTGCGCGGATGTATTTAAAAATGTATTTTAAATACATCTTATAAATAACAGCCATGAGAGATCAGCTATGACTCCGCAGCAAATTGACCTAGTAAAAGCTACTGTTCCTGTTCTACGTGAAAATGGTGTCGCGCTGACTGGTTACTTCTATAATCGTATGTTGGGCAATAACCCTGACCTCAAAGAAACCTTTAACATGGGACATCAGCGCAGCGGTGCTCAGGCACAAGCTTTGGCGGGTGCTGTATTGGCTTATGCTGAAAATATTGAGGACCCATCTGTACTTTTACCAGTTGTAGAATTAATTGCGCATAAACATGTGAGTCTTAACATTCAAGCTCCAGACTATAATATTGTCGGCGAAAATTTGCTGCACTCGATCAGTGAAGTATTAAGCATTTCAATGGAAGATCCACTGATTGCAGCTTGGGCAGCAGCATATGGACAATTGGCAGACTTGTTTATCAGCACTGAAAAAGCGATTTATGAGCAACATCAGCAAACTAAAGGCAGTTGGTTAGGTTGGCGTAATTTCAAAATCGCGAAAAAAGTGGCTGAAAGTGATGAAATCACCTCATTCTACCTTGAGCCTTCTGATGGTGGTGATTTACCAAAATATGAAGCAGGTCAGTACATCTCTGTACGTGTATTGGTCGATGAGCTGGGTCTAAAACAACCACGTCAATATACACTGTCTACCAGCCCACAAGACAACTACTTACGTATCTCTGTAAAACGTGAAGATCAGAAAGGTGACTTGGTTCCAGGTTGGGTATCAAATACACTGCATGGCTTGGAGATCGGTTCAGAAATCGAAGTGTCTGCACCAACAGGTAATTTCTTCCTGATTGATTCACAAAAACGCAATGTCTTTATCAGTGGTGGTGTAGGTCTAACACCAATGATTGCGATGCTGAATCAGTTGGTGACTTTAGACATGCCACAACCTGTAACCTTTATCCATGCCTGCCGTAGCAAACAAGTGCATGCAATGCATAAACACATTCAGGATTTGGAAGCAAAATACCCACGTCTTAGCACTTTTACAGCGTATGAGTTCCCTCATGCTAATGATAAATTAGGTGAAGATTATGATGCTGCTGGTCGTCTAGACTTAGGCAGCATGGATACTGCACTGTTACCGATCAATGCGGATTATTACCTTTGCGGTCCAATGCCATTTATGGCTGAACAACAGAAAGCTTTAATTGCTCGTGGTATTCCTGCTAGCAATATTCACAGCGAAGCTTTCGGCACTGGTGGTGTAAAACACTAACTAAGCTATTCACCTGAAATACAAAGGGTTAGTTTAGTTATGCTAGACTAGCCCTTATTTATTTCTCTCAGACTCACAGTATTATCATGCAACTCAATAAATTCACCGATTATGCATTACGCATTTTGCTCTATATCGCACGTCCTCGTGATGTGCCTTATAACATTGCTGAAATTGCAGAAGACCTGCATGTTTCGCGTAATCACTTGGTGAAAATTGTGCATTTTATGGCAAAACAAAACTGGTTAATCACCAGCCGCGGCAAAGGTGGCGGCATTCGCTTAAACCCTGAAGCACTTGACGCTCAGCTCGGTCAAATCGTACGAATTCTGCAAGGCCATCACCAGATAGTAGAATGCAATGACCCACCCTGCGTACTACGCAGTCAGTGTGGTTTAAAAAGCCTCTTAGACCAAGCTTTAGAACAGTTTTATCAAAGTCTCGATCAGTACAAACTTGCTGACGTCTTACAACCAAGCAGCGCATCTAAATTTACAACACAATCTCCGATTCAACTGCTCAATCTCTAATTTCACTTTGCCTGCGACAAAATTCGCTTGCCTGCCCGACTTCCTTTATAATGCGTGTTGTTAAATCAGTTATTGAAGTTGGGTTATGCATCAGCACAGAGGAAAATCACGAAACAGTAAAGCGGCCAATGCGCCGAAGCAAAAGATTACTTACGAGAAAAAAGTAGACTCTGCGATTACTGAATATGCTGTGCGCTCGCTCAACTGGCTACGCAAAGCTGAGTTCTTAATGAGTGCGCCTAAACTCAACCTCTGCGTTGAAGATACCGGCTATGAAATTGCCTTTGCTGGCCGCTCAAATGCTGGGAAGTCAAGTGCCATTAATGCGCTCACCAACCAAAAGCAATTGGCTCGTGCGTCGAAAAAACCGGGTCGTACCCAAATGATCAACTTTTTCAGTTTAGGAAATCCTGATCAGCGTTTGGTCGACTTACCGGGTTATGGCTATGCTGCTGTACCTGAAGCGATGAAAATCGTGTGGCAAAAAGAGCTAGAAAACTATCTAATACACCGTGAAAGTTTACAAGGTCTTGTGCTGTTGATGGATATCCGTCATCCACTACAACACTTTGATGTCATGATGTTGGAATGGGCACATTCACGTAAATTGTTCGTGCATGTACTGCTCACCAAATCAGATAAACTAAACCGTGGCCCAGCCTCTAAAGCACTACAAGAAGTGAAAGCAGCATTGAAAAAAATGAAGCTGAACTTCTCTATCCAATTGTTCTCATCATTGAATAAACAAGGCTTAGAAGAGTTAGCGAGTGTCATGGCGGGTCGTCTAAACTTCACTCTAGAACAATCGACAGAGTTTGATCTCGACAGCATACCTGAAGCATCGGAAGATGATATTGAAATCGATGTGGACGCGGAAGCATTCGATGACTTCCACACTACATCTGAAGACTTACCCCAAGCTGAAGGCAAAAATTCAGACCACTAATCGAGTAATTTTAAAGTCGGTACAAAGATGATTGTCTGACAAAAAGTATCTTCTGAAGATAATGAAATGTCCTGTATTGCTAATCACAATGCAGGATTTTTTTTGGATACTGAATACATCAGATGTGTACTCGATCACATAAAAACAAGGATAGGTCATGAAATTACTCTCCCGCTTGAGAACCACAAAACTTGGATCATCAATCGAATATAAAATTAAGCCACGTAAAGTGAAATTTGAGTGGCAAGATACTCAAGTTGACTGGGTGCCTAACCAACCTTTTGTCAGCTATTTTATTAATGAAATTAATATGATCTTACCGGCAGGTGAGTTTTGGTTTTGCCGTCTGTATAACAAAGTATTGCCACAAATTAGAGATGAAAAATTAGCAGAGGACGTTAAAGCATTTATCCGCCAAGAAGCTATGCATGCTCAGGCGCATAACTCTGCTAATAAAGAATATCTATCTCAGCGTAATATCAGTATTCAACGCAACCTTGAAATCATGGACTTCCTCTTTGGCAAACTGCTTGCGGATCAACCTTTAGGGTTCAACGTACCCAAAGCATTGGATCATCAATGGGATCTCTTTCGTTTAGGGGTGATTGCAACGGTTGAGCACATGACCTGTGTACTAGGTAAATATGCTTTATACAACAAAGAGTGGGAACGCCTCGGTGCCGATCCGAATATGCTCGATCTAGTAAAATGGCATGGTGCAGAAGAAATTGAGCATCGTACCGTGGCCTTTGATTTGTATCGTCATCTCGGTGGGGGCTATATTTCTCGCTATTATCAAAGTGTGATCGTGATTGCAGCCGTACTTGGTCTATGGGTCGATGGTGCAGCACATATCATGCAGCAAGACGCGCGCTATGCATCGATTAAACCTGCCGTATATAAACCGTGGATTTGGCGTGAATGGGCGCGTATCGCGCAAAAAGACAATCGCTTATTGCCACATCCGCTTTGGCTAGTGTCACAGCAATTGGGGTATTTAATGCCTTGGTACGATCCTGTGCATGAAGCGAAAACTGAAGATGCGATTGCTTACCTCGACAACTCTCCTGCTGCAAAACGTGCCGCACTGAAAGTTGCATAAACACCATTTAAAATCTGTATTAAGCAGGGTTCGCCCTGCTTTTTTTTGTGCTCACTTCCATTACGCTCTATTTTTTTATTGAGCAATCAACAAACTTAAGATGAATAGGGTCGTCATAAGTTCGAGGTTTAAAGTATAGTTCTTCCGAACTCCCTATTCTCTTTAAAATGCATTTATACTCAGCCTCATCCTAAAATAAAAATAAGCCATTCAGGAGCATCTCCCTGCACGCTCACATCTCCGTCATCACACTGGCCGTGAAAGATTTACACTCTGCATTCGCGTTTTATCAGGACGGTTTAGGCCTTAATAGCGCAGGGATTATTGGGACTGAATTTGAACATGGCGCTGTGGCATTATTTGATTTACAACACGGTTTAAAGCTCGCACTCTGGCCACAATATAGCCTTAGTCATGACACAGAAATCAGCACTTCAGCGTTTTGTCCAACGCAAATGTCTCTTGGACATAACTTTAAAAGTCCCGCAGCCGTCGATCAAATCATGCACCAAGCCCAACGCGCAGGTGCAAAAACAATTAACCCCGCACAGCCCACGTTTTACGGTGGTTATACAGGCTATTTTCAAGACTTAGATGGGCATCTGTGGGAGATCGTCTACAACCCACATTTTAGTTCTTTATCTGCTTAATTCGACAACGCAGGTTCATCTACATCTCGCGTATGACGATCAACCACCACGCTAATCATCATATCACCCTGTACATTCACCACAGTCCGTACCGTATCTAAGAGTCGATCTATCGGCAGCAATATCGCAATCGCTTCTGCAGGGAGTCCGACTGATTGTAAAACCATAATCATCGTCACCATTCCAGCGCTTGGAATACCCGGCGCGCCGAGTGACGCAATCATGGCGGTTGCACAGACAATTAACTGCTGACCCAAGGTTAAATCTAAGCCCATCAAGTTGGCAATAAACAAGGCAGCAGCAGCTTCATACAGCGCTGTACCATCCATATTCAACTGTGTGCCCAATGGAATCACAAAACCTGCTGTTTGAGGACGTACGCCTAAATTTTCCTGCGCACATTTCATCGACAGTGGCATCGTTGCTGAACTTGAACTAGTTGCAAAAGCAGTGATTAAGGCAGCTCGTGTTCCTCTAAAAAATGTCAGTGGGCTCATTTTCCCAAAAATCCATAGCAGCAGAGGTAACACCACTGCCCCATGGAAAATCGTCGTGCCAGTGACCACCGCAGCAAACTCCGCGAGGCGACTCAACACCGAAATATCTTCGGTAGCAATCAATTTAGCCAATAATGCAAAAATACCAATCGGTGCAAGCTTCATCACCCAGCCGATGATCATCATCATGATGTCGAAAAATTGCTGACTGAGCTTTCTCACACTTCGGAACTTTTCACCGCCTTTGACCAAGGCCACACCGAGAAATAGTGAAAACACCACGACTGCGAGTACGTTGCCATCACTAAAGGCTTTAAACGGATTAATCAGTGTATTTTGAATAAAATTGGTAAAGAATGAACCTGCTGTGAGGGTGTCAGGACTTTGATGCTGTTGCATTGCATCTTGGAACATGACGATGTCCACGCCCTGCCCGACTTTAAAAATATGCGCGCATGCTAGACCCAAGATCAGTGCCAAAGTTGTGGTAGTGACACAGCACGCTAAGGTAATTTTCCACGTTCGACTCAGCTGACCACCCGCTTGTAAATTCGATACCCCCACCACGATCGAACTAAAGATCAGCGGAACCAAGATCATTTTCAGCAAACCAATAAAAATACTACTGGCAATCCCCAAGCCATACAGGCTGGCGGATAAAAACTGCGTCTCTGGAAACTGAATTAATAAAAACCCAAATGCCACACCCAATATTGCGGCAATTAAAATCTGCGTATTTAAGCTCATTGTGCCTTGCATTTATCATCCTTTATTCAGGCACTATGCCATGCGCCCCACCGGGAATCGAGGAATTTTTTGTCACATGTACTGCTGCAATTCTGCAAAGCACGAATTCAGCCCCATTCAACGTATACTGTAACCTAACTAGATAACTCCATTCTGCAATTAAGTTCATACAAATAAATGATGGACATAAAAAAACCGAATCAGAAGATTCGGTTTTTTCCAGTATTCAGCTTTTACGACTTAACACATAGTGCTCAAAGCTTATTGGGTTTCAATTTCGCGTAAACGGATCAAGCCTTCTTGTGTCGTACTACAGACCAACTCACCGTTTTGCCACATGCGACCGAAATTTAGACCACGTGAACTAGCACTGACGGTGGCATCCATGTCATAAAGCATCCACTCATCCACACGGAATGGCTTATGGAAATACATGGCATGGTCAATACTCGCACACTGCAAACTTGGTGATAAATAACTTAAACCATGTGGACGTAGTGCAGTCGTCATCAGCGTAAAGTCTGAATAGAATGCCGCAATAGCCTGATGTAAAGAGATGTCATCAACATCGGCAGCAATCGTATCATGGGTACGAATATAGTGTGCATACGATGGCGCAGCAGGCTGCGGTTGGTACGGGTTTTGTGGATCAATCGGGCGAATTTCTACGTGACGGTCGCGCATAAAAGACGCACGGACGTTTTCAGGGACAAACTCCACCATCATTCGTTTCAGCTCTGCTTCAGATTTTAAATCTTCGACGGCTGGATATTCTGGCTCTGCAACTTGGTAGTTCAACCCGTCTTCTTGCTCTGCAAATGACACCATACACATAAAAATGGTTTTACCATGTTGAATCGCACGAACCTGACGACTCACAAAACTGCGTCCATCGCGAATACGATCTACTTCATAAATGATTGGTGCACTGATATCACCGCCAAATAAGAAATAGGCATGTAAAGAATGAGCAGGTCGATCTGTCGTATAAGATGCCGCACGTAGCGCCTGACCTAAAACCTGTCCACCAAAGACACGTTTCCCGACCAAATTTCGGCTTTGCCCACGAAAAATATTTTCTTCTAATTTTTCAAGGCTGAGTAAATCAACCAACTCTTGTGTTAAGGCATTCATAACAAACCTATCTATCATTCGGGATTAAGCTAATGCAGGCAACATCAACAGATGTTTAAATATATTTTCCATTTTGCCATAAATCCAGACTAAAACCCTAAAGATTCGCTGACTGATCTGTCACCTTGCTGATGCAATATAACTGCTAAAAATACGTTTTTTAACGATAAAATCTTACAATATCTATGCAATTTGTCAGAAAATGACATACAGTTTTTAAGTACAATTACGCAGAATAGATTCCCCTCAGAATCTCTGTGGTTTGGTCATGAAAAGTAGGAGTTTGTATGTCCAAGAGCGGCTTTGGTCAGATGTATCGAAAGCTTTCGAGTAAACTGCTTGACCTTGTGGTAACACCGCATGTTTTAGGTGAAGTCCCTGTAGAACCTGTAGTGACTGAAACCGATACAGATACCGGCGTACAGACAACGAAAATTACCTGCTACGTTCTGCAAAATCATTCACGGAGTAATGCTTTAATTGTCGATGGTGAAACCCGTCGTTTAAAGCTACACCCTGCACTCGACCCAATGACAGTGGGTACGCAAACAGAAAAAGCATCTGTGGTGTTTTTACAACATCATGATGAAGACAACTTACTCAATCCACCGCCACATGCCTTTCCACCTCGTTTATTGCGTTTAATTGAGGTTTTGGAAAAAAATCCTGATGCGGATGTTGAGCTCGTTCCTGTAACCGTGCTGTGGGGTCGTGAACCCGATAAAGAAGATTCTTGGTTTAAATTATTATTTACCGATACATGGTCTACACCAAGCAAAGTGAAGCAGCTGGTCAATATTGGTTTGCACGGTCGTCAATCGTACCTTGAATTCCATGAACCACAGTCTTTGCGTCGTTTGGTTGAATATGCCAAAACTACACATCCGAACCTGTCACCTGCGACTTATATTGTCAGCACACTGAATGATTATTTAGATGCACAGCGTGAAGTGGTTTTGGGGCCGGATTTATCTGACCGTCGTAATGTGATGCACGGCCTGATCAAATCTACGGATGTGCAAGATGCGATTCGTCGTGAAAGCATTCGCAGTAAAATCAGTATGGTTGAAGCTGAACGTCGTGCGATTGGTTATTTAAATGAAATCGTTTCTGACTATTCTGCATCAACAGTACGTTTTGCTGACTTAGCACTGACTCGTCTGTGGACACAGCTTTATGATGGCGTCGAAGTGCATAACTTCAGTACCGTTCGTGAACTGGCCAAAGACTATGAGATCATTTACACCCCATGCCATCGTAGTCATATCGACTATTTATTATTGTCATATGTGATCTATAAACGTGGCTTGATGGTGCCGTACATTGCTGCGGGTGATAACTTGAACATGCCATTTGTCGGGCAAATTTTACGTGGCGGCGGCGCGTTCTTTATTCGTCGTTCATTCCGTGGCAATGGTCTCTACACCACCGTATTTAAAGAATACCTCTACAGTATTTTGGCGCGTAATACGCCGCTGGAATACTTCATCGAAGGTGGGCGTTCACGTACCGGTCGTTTATTACCACCGAAGACCGGCATGCTCGCCATGACTGTCCATGGTCATTTACGCAATCCAGCCAAACCAATCGTGTTCTTACCGACCTATATTGGTTATGAGCGTTTAATGGAAGGTGCGACCTACGTTGGCGAAATGAATGGTAAGCCGAAAGAAGGCGAATCGATCATTGGGATTATGAAAACTCTGCGTAAGATCGAACGTATTTTCGGTAAAGTTCATTTGAACTTTGGTGAGCCAGTTTTCCTTGATGATATGCTGAAAAAGCACAATGCAAGCAACATCAAAATCGAGAAGAATGACGATCCAATTCCGCCAGAAGTTTCGGATGCCATTAACAGTTCTGCACACGTGATTTTAGAAAATATTAACCGTGCAGCAGTGGTGAACCCAGTTTCATTGCTTTCACTGATTTTATTGGCAACATCTAAACACACTTTAGATGAAGAGATTTGCATTAAGCAGTTAGATACCTATCGCGATCTTTTAACTGCCTTACCTTACGATGAGCGCATGCAAGTGACACCGCTGTCAGGTAAAGAAATCATTGCTTATGGTTTAAAACTCAAGCTGATCAAACGTGTTAATCATGTCCTTGGCGATATTATTGCCATTGCTGATAATCAAGCGGTGCTGTTAACCTACTTCCGTAACAACATCCTGCACGCATTTATTTTGCCATCACTCATTGCTGCTTTGGTTGAACATAATGGTTCTATTCGCCGTGGTGATTTGATTAATGTCATTCGTACACTGTATCCGTTCTTAAAAGCTGAGTTATTCCTCAAATGGAATAATGAAGAGCTTAAAGATCAGATCTGTGCGTATGCAGAAGTACTGATCAAAGCTAAACTGATTTCTGAAGATACAGAAGGCAACCTGATCTCCCCTGCGCCTAACTCAGAGCAGCACAATCAGTTAGTAGTCTTGGCTGCACCTGTAATGCAAAGTCTTGAGCGTTACTACATGACTTTGGCTTTAATTACACAACGTGGTTCGGGCAATATCTCTACGCGTCAGGTTGAAGAACTCAGTCACTTGGTTGGTCAACGTCTATCTGTGTTGTATGAATTTAACTCGCCAGAGTTCTTTGATAAGGCCTTGTTCCAAAGCTTTATTAAAGTCTTAACACAACAAGGTTATATCAGCACCAATGAAAACAACGCCATTGTGTTTGATGAAAATTTCCAAAATGTTGCGCAATATGCCAACCTCGTTTTGGATGATGTGACCCTGCAAATGTTGCAGCACATTACGACCTTTAGTGATGAAGAGTTAAAAGAAGCACTTGATAAAGTTGCTGCGGAACAAGCCAAAAAACGCTTGAAACGTAAGAAGAAATAAACCGTTTTGATTTTTTCGCTATAAAAGTGGAAGAATATAAGCAGAATCAGGGACAAGTTGTAAAAGGCTTGTCTCTGTTCATTAGAGATAATGAGCTTTAAATTTTGGAATCTTCATTTTTTTCAGAAGAAAAATTAAAGTAATTATTTACTATGTATCTTAAAGCATAAAAAAACTCTACAGCCTCTTTCATTGTTGGAAGTTCATAATCAATGTCATGAGTTAATGCATTTCTTCTTATTGTTAAACTTGATATTTCATTCAAAATATCATTTGGAAGCTTCCCCTCCCATTTTGCTACTTGTTTCTTATTATATGGACCATCACACGAAACCATAAAATCTTTAAAAATTTCAAATTGTTCAATCATAATCAACTTTGATATTACAGGCTCAACCCTCGATTGATGCGGTTCAAGCTTTGATGTAGGTATCTGTGTTTTCCCCGTATTATGAAATTGATTATCTAAAACAACTCCTGCTATTGCACGCATATAAATACTTGATCTCATACAATATGGCTGGCTCCTATCCATATCTTTCTGATTTGCTCCCAATGACAAATAAGGGCCTTCCTTCCAAGCAGAATTATCTTCTCCCATATATTCCCATCCCATCATTTTTTCAGCAGAACGTGCTTGATCAAAGGTCATGACAGCATCACAAATAGCACTTGTGGAAAGCTTAATATAATCAATATAGCTCGACATAAATCCCCTTATAGTTAACTGAATTGAATTATTCTTTATAAATAAATATTAAAGCACCATTTGTTTTTATCAAATAAACTCAATAATTATTTAAATTCAAAATCTAAATACCCCAAAATACTCAACACTCCAACTTAAAACCACTCTCCATCATCCGCGTTGCATAAATCTTTTTACCTGTTTCTACTTCGCTCTCTAAAACCAATTCGGGTAAATGCATAGCTCTTTGTAATTCCAAGATCCGCTCATGTAATGGTTGAGGTTGTTTATTAGAACAAATATATGATTTCTCAGGATGTTCCACGTGAAGTAGATGACACAGAAATTTTGCCAAATCATCGATATGTATTCGATTGGACCAATGGATATTGGGATAGCGATGAGTCGTTTCGGCCAGTTTCTGCATTCGTTTTGTCGATGTGCCATAAATCCCTGATGGACGTACAATCACGCATTCGGTAGGAAATGCTTGTGAGTAGCGATGCTCCATTTCGCGTAACAACATCCCCTGCTCATCGATCGGTTGTGGCACAGTGTCATCATCAATGCGCTCCCCCGCATGCTCACCATAGACACGAGTGGACGACACCACGATTAAACGTTGTATTGGATGACTTGCTAATGCTTGAACAATCGGCTGTACAGAATCGACATAAGTGTATCGATAAGCATCCACAGCATTGAATTGAGCATGACGTGCAGAAGCCAAAAGAACATAGACAGCATCAATCGGTTGAACCTGCGATAAATCCAGTTGGTGAACATCTTGGATTAAATGTTCTGCAAAATCATCCTCTTTCGCACTACGACTCACTGTGGTAATTTGGTGACCTTGCTGAAATAATTGTTTAGCAACACGTTGCGATGTTTTACCATAACCGATAAATAGAATATGCATCAAACGACCTATTCTCAGAACTGATCCATTTAGATCATATAAACCGAAGTTGAGGGGACATGGCTTCCGTCCATCAATTGCAAGGGGTTGGCAATGCCGCCGCTGCTTTACTTGAAAAACTAAATATTTTCACGACAGATGATCTTTTGTTTCATCTGCCACGCGACTATGAAGATCGTAGCACGATCATCCCCATGAACCAATTGACCGTGGGTCGAAGTTATTTACTGGAAGGTACAGTCAAAAGTATCGACTTTCCACCCGGAAAGCGTAAATCGATGGCCGCCCTACTGGATGACGACTGTGGCAAAGTTACTTTACGTTTTTACCATATCTACAAAGGCATTACTGATCGGGTAAAACCGGGAAATCGTTTACGGATTTTTGGTGAAGTCCGTGTTGGTGCTCGTGGCTTAGAAATGTATCATCCTGAACTACAGGTGATTACTGAACACACGCCTTTACCACAAACCCAACTCACTGCGATTTACCCTGCAACCGAAGGCTTAACACAGCCCAAACTACGTGAATACGTCAAACAAGCACTACAGTTATATAGTGATGACTTACCTGAATTACTGCCAGAAAAATTCACCAATGGCTATGCACTAAAACAGGCTTTGGACTATATTCATCATCCCCCTGTCGATGCCAATATGTTGCAACTGAGCCAAGGTTCTCATCCTGCACAGCAACGTTTAATTTTCGAAGAATTGGTTGCCCATCAGGTCAGTTTGCTCAGCCGCCGTGCTTATATTCAACAAATCGAAGCACCGTCATTCTCTACAAGTAAGAACTTCACCAAACAACTTTTAAGTACACTACCGTTTGAAATGACCGGCGCACAAAAACGCGTGTCCAAAGAAATTGCAGTCGATCTGAAAAAAAACAAACCTATGCTGCGACTCGTACAAGGTGATGTAGGTGCAGGTAAAACCCTAGTCGCAGGCGTTGCAGCCTGTCATGCGCTCGAGGAAGGTTGGCAAGTGGCCATGATGGCGCCAACAGAAATTTTGGCCGAACAGCATTATCTAAATTTCAAAAAATGGTTTGAGCCGATGGGTCTAACCGTGTCTTGGCTTTCCGGCAAGCAAAAAGGTAAAGCTCGAGCTGCTGCAGAACAAAGTATTCAAGATGGTTCAGCCAATTTAGTGGTCGGCACACATGCTTTATTTCAAGACAATGTACAATTTGCCAAATTGGGTTTAGTGATTATTGATGAACAACACCGTTTTGGCGTCGATCAGCGTTTGGCGCTACGAAACAAAGGTCTCAATGGCATGACACCGCATCAACTGGTGATGACAGCAACCCCTATTCCTCGTACCTTGGCCATGTCGGCTTATGGCGATTTAGATACCTCCGTCATTGATGAACTGCCACCCGGTCGTACACCGATTCAAACAGTCACTATTCCACTTGACCGTCGTGAAGAAGTGCTACAGCGGATTGCCAGCAATTGTGCTGAAGGTAAACAAGCCTATTGGGTCTGTACCTTAGTTGAACAATCAGAAACTTTAGATGCTCAGGCCGCTGAAGCGACTTTTAATGAAATTAAAGAACGCTTTCCAGACCTCAATATTGGTCTGGTTCACGGCAAAATGAAGGCCGATGAAAAACAATCAGTGATGCAGCAATTTAAAAATAATGAATTGCAATTACTGATTGCAACCACAGTGATTGAAGTCGGTGTTGACGTCCCAAATGCCTCGATCATGGTAATTGAAAATGCAGAACGCTTAGGGCTTTCACAATTACATCAGCTACGTGGTCGTGTAGGGCGTGGTGCCAAAGCCAGTTTCTGTGCTTTGCTGTATAAAAATCCTTTATCGCAAAATGGGCAAGAGCGTTTACGCATCATGCGTGAAACCAATGACGGCTTTATTATTGCTGAAAAAGATTTGGAAATTCGCGGCCCTGGTGAACTTCTCGGCACCAAACAAACGGGAGATATGGGCTTTCGTGTAGCCAAATTGGAGCGAGATGACCATTTACTCAATCAGGCACACTATGTGGCTCAACAAGTCCTAAATGATTATCCTGCACAGGCTCAAGCACTTTTAAAACGATGGCTGCCTGAAGCACCCCGTTATGCCTATGTATAATTAGGATGATGTTTCGATCATCCTAAAAATAAGATTGGCTTTAACCAATAAGCTTGTCGAACAGGTTTCTGTGGTGTTGTGATTGCACTTCACCACAAACTGTGCAGAATACTCAAAAAAGAATGATTAGAATAAAAATATGCTCCAATCTATCTAACACTTCATCCAAAAAGGGATGCAGAGCTTTTCCCCTTGCCTACTCTGTAGTATCGATCGACAACAACATCATTCGCTTTGTATTGACTGCTGGGAACAACTGCCTTGGTTTAAACAAATGGTTAATCGCCATGAACACAGCATCTCTTGTGCCTTTCACTATGATTTTCCAATAGATCGCATCATCCAAAGCTATAAGTATGAGCAACAATTGCAGTATCAAAATTTACTGGCACAGAGCCTTTTAAGCATGCGCTTAGCTCGAGTTCAGGCCATTGTTCCCATGCCTATTTCAGTTGAACGCCTCAAGGACCGTGGATACAACCAAATGCTGCTCGTTGCACACATGATGGCAAAGCAATTGCGCATCCCTGTTTGGCAACCCGTGATTCGTCAAGCACAGCACGCTCAAAAAGGCTTGAGTCGGCTAGAACGCCTAGAAAATATCGAACAACAATTTATTATCGACCCAACTGAAAAACGCCGTTTCCGTAAAGTCCTCATCATTGATGATGTGGTGACCACAGGGAGTTCAATCCATGCATTAAGCAAGCTGTTACATCAGCTACATTGCACGCAGGTATATGCCGCATGCATTGCTGCGGCACAGCCTTAGTTTCAAACATCAACCTCTAAAGAAAATGAACAAGCGAAGCGGTTTAGCTTTCAGCAAGAGATCGAGTCTGCTGCTTCACCCAAGGAATCACCACCTCACGTGTTAAAGGGGCGAGTTTTGTTTGTGTATCATCCAAGCTGACCCATTTCATCGCTGCAATTTCCGCATCAATTTTCGGTTCACCTTGCAACTGGACCAGATAGACATAACTCACCAGTAGATGATCGACTTCGTTCGCAGCAGCCGTTTCAAAACGACCAATGAATTGCTCAATCTGCGCAGCGCAGCCAATTTCTTCCTGAATTTCACGCAGCATGGTGATTTCAGGAGCTTCATGGGGTTCTAACTTGCCACCTACTTGCATAAAGAATGCCGTGTGTTTTTTACGAACCACTAAAAGTTCATGCTGTTCATTTAAAATAATGGCTGCGGCAACAGTGATAATTTTCATCTATCTTGTTCCAAATCGGCGATAAAGGCTGTACGTTCAACCATGCCCCATTTCGGCTCTGGCGCAGTGAAATGTTGAAACTGCTCAACAATCGTTTCAATATTATCTTCTGCAATTAAGCCTTCGATAAAACGCGGATGGGTAAAGCCTTTTTCTGCGGTAGTTTTCAGAAAATTCAATAAATCGTCATAAAAACCATCTACATTGAGAAAGGCACATGGCTTTAAATGAATGCCCAATTGAGCCCACGTCCACTGCTCAAAAATTTCCTCTAAAGTCCCTGCTCCACCTGGAATCGCCACAAAACCATCCGAGAGTTCAGACATTTTAGTTTTCCGTTGTTGCATATTTTCTACCACATGCAATTCGGTTAAATCTGGATGTGCCAATTCTTTATCGACCAGGACTTTTGGAATCACCCCAATGACTTGCCCGCCTGCATGCAAAGCACTATCTGCCACGACACCCATCAAACCTGAACGGCCACCACCATAGACTAATGTAATACCTTGGGCCGCTAAATGACGACCGACTTTTTCAGCAACCTGTAAATAGATAGGATTGTTACCAAGGGCGGAACCACAGAAAATTGCGATAGATTTCATTTATAATCACCATCAGATCAGGAACGCTATGCTGGAAAAATCAACTTTAAACAGATTTTTTCATAAATTAAGCATTAGAACAGTGTTTTTCAGCAAATCCTTGTCTAAAATACACCCATTCATTTTTAACTTACTGCGTAAGGGGAAAAGACAACATGCTTGAAGCCTTTTACGCGACAGAGCGCGGTAGCTTAGAAGATGTCACCATCAATGGTGACTTCGATTTACATCAGGATTTAGTCTGGCTCGATCTCATTGCCCCGTCTCAGGAAGAGCAGCAATGGATTATGGATGCCTATGATCAAAATTTACCTACATTAAAATCATTAGAAGATATTTCGTCGAGTGCACGATTCTACCGTGATGACGACGGTATTTTGCACATCAGCACCTATTTTTTAACGAAAAATAAAAATTTTCAGGTCGATGGCGAACCCGAAGAAAATGCTAGCACCTTAGCTACCGTACAAACGGTTGCCTTTATTTTGCATAAAGAGCGCTTATTCACTTTACGGGGTGAAAAGCTGGTGGCTTTCCGTGCCTTTCGTGCCCGTGCGCGTCGTAATGACTATGAAATTGACTATAAAGATCCAACTTGGATTTTATTGGGTCTTTTAGAAGCCAAACTCGATGAGCTTGCGGATATCTTGGAAGATATCCACAAGGACTTAGAAAAGTATTCCACAGAAGTGCTGAATAACCGTCATCGTGAGATGATTTTAGACTTAGATGACATGATTACCCGACTTGCGCATTTAGAAGATATGCTCGGAAAAGCTCAGCTGTGTCTGATCGATTTACGTCGTGTTCTCACCTTCCTATCACGTCCTCGCGCCTTGGGTAGTCATATTTATGATGCCGACATCCGAGAACTCAGTGAAGACGTGCGCTCTCTTGTTGAGCATGATGCCTTCTTGTTCCAAAAGGTTCGATTCTTACTGGATACCACTTCTGGGTTCATTAACACCGAACAGAACGATACAATTCGTCGATTCTCGATTTTACCAAGTATGCTTGCGCCACCGATGTTAGTAGCTAGCGTCTATGGAATGAACACCGATGTACTGCCCTTCGCGCATGGTACAACCAGTTTTATCGTGGTCAGCTTAATCATCGTGGCATTCTTTATTGGCCCATTGATGTACTTCCGCTGGAAGAAATGGATTTAATCCGTTCCTATTGCGTAGACTTGCGAGAGTTTCTTGTCCCGCTAAAATAAAAAAAAGCACCTTACGGTGCTTTTTTTTAGATCAATTGCAAGTCATGCTCAAGATGACAGGCTTGAATAATCTTCATCATTTTTTCAGGGACTGCTTTAAACTGTAAACCTTGCGCTTTTGGCGTTTGACGTAACCAACGGACCAAAACAGCTAAAGCCAAAGTACTGCCATGCTCAAGCTCAGCAAGATTGACCACCAAGGGAAAAGCTTGCTGTTGTTGAATCAATTTCAAGCCGTCTTGATAATACAATTCAGCATTGTTGTAATCGATTTTGCCTGAAACCATCAATTCTTGTTGATGAAGTTTAATCACACATCACCTATCTTATTTTTTCTTGTCTAATGCTGCATCAGCATCAGGTTTGAAGTTCGCAATTGCTTTATCAATGTTACCGCCATTACGTTTTACAGTGGCCGCAAACTGATTACGGAATTGTAGGCCTAGGTCGATACCCGAAACGTTGATATTACGGATTTTCCATTGTGAACCTTTATCCGCCAACTGGAAAGAAACTGGAATTTTTTCACCGTTGTTATGGAAATCAATCGTTACAACAGGGTTCTTACTGTTCGACGCTTTATATGGACGCATGCTATACGTTTGGTTACTAAACTTAGCAAATGCTGAACCATAGTTTTCGATCAGTGTTGCACGGAAGTTACGTTCAAACTGCGCACGTTGAGCCGCTGAGCTGTACTGATTCGTTGCATACGTACCCATCACAATACGTGTAAACGCTTGTGAATCGATATACGGGTCTAAGTTTTGACGAACAATCGTTTTCACAGCCGCAGGGTTATTTTGTAGTTTTGCGTGGTCTGCTTTTAAACGTGTAATGAGGCCATCAGCCACTTTTTTTACAAATGCAGGTGGTGCTTCGCTTGGAGCAGCAAAAGCTGTACCTGCCATCATAGTTGATAAGATACTTGCTGTAAGCGTATGTTTTAACAATGTGTTCACTTAATTTCTCCTAAAAATTATTCAACAAATGCAGGTTCTTCTGCCGTTGTTGTGTCAGCAGCTTCTGTTTTTTGTTCAGCATCTGCTGTGTTGTCAGTTTTGTTCCCTGCACCACCGGTCACAAATTTAGACACCAAATCTTCGATTTCCATCGTACCTTGGGTATTACCAATTTGGTCACCACGTTTTAAGAAGTTGACACCACCACCCGGTACAATTTTCAAATATTTCTCGCCCAATAAACCATTGGTTGCCACCATAATGTAAGCATCTTCATCGATATTGGTGATGGATTTCATGTTAGCAATCAGTTGCTGTTCCATTTCTTTTTGTTTCGCAGGTGTCGCTGCTTCATAGTCTGATGTGTAACGCAGTTCTTCGAGTGCATTCTTTTGCACTTCTTTTAATTGTTCTGCATTGTAAGAGGTTAATGAGCCATCCATAATGAGATGTGCTGTCACTAAACGCGTCACAGGATCGAGTTTCAACGATTCCACTTGACCAACTTTAACACCGCTTAAGGTGACTTTGGCACGGGGTTTAATCCCGTTTACATTTTCAAATGTCGCGGTCAATTCATAACTGTCTTCGATGTTATTGCCGACCAAACCACTCACACGCATCGCCAAGAAGAAAATAGCGATAGCAAACAGAATGACAAAAAAACCGACGGCCAGTTCACTCGTACGTGATTTCATTAAATACCTCCGAACATGACCGCAGTCAACACGAAATCTGAACCTAAAACACACAACGAAGAATACACGACAGTACGTGTGGTCGACGTTGCAATACCTTCTGAAGTTGGGACACAGGCATAACCCTGATAGACCGCAATCCAAGTACAAATTAATGCAAAAACAAAACTTTTGATGATGGTGCCATTAAAGACGTCTTTAAAGAATTGCACACTGTTCTCGATGCCACTCCAATAAGAGCCTTCATCTGCACCTAGAAAATCAACACCCACCAATTTACCGCCCATGATGCCGACTGCAGCGAAAATCACCGACAACATTGGCAAGCTAAAAATACCGGCCCAAAGTCGTGGCGAGATCACCCGTTTTAAGGGATCGACCCCGATCATTTCCATACTCGACAACTGCTCAGTGGCTTTCATCAAACCAATTTCAGCCGTTAAAGCTGAACCTGCACGACCTGCAAAGAGTAAAGCCGCAACCACAGGTGCAAGTTCACGTAATAACGTCAGTGCAACGGCGGTGCCGAGCATCGCTTCACTACCAAAAGTCGACAGAATGCTATACATCTGCAACCCCAGTACCGAGCCAATAAATAAGCCAGATACCACAATAATCAGTAATGAAAGCACACCAACACGGTACATCTGATCAATAAACAATTTCACGCCAAGTAAAGTCGGCATGGAAAAAAGAATCTGCAGCAACATAATGGTTGCTACGCCGATTCCTCGAACACGTTCAATGACGCGTCTACCTAATGCGGCAATAGCATTCATGAACGAACCTCATGATTTAAATAGGGCTGATGACTGAATTGATAATCGACTGGACCTTCTACCGAACCCGTCAAGAACTGCTTCACAAACGGCGAGGCATGTGCTTTTAACTGCTCAGGTGTTCCCTCGCCCTGCACTTTCCCTTCAGCCACGACGTAGATGTAATCTGCAATTGATAAAGTTTCAGCTACATCATGCGAGACAATAATCGTGGTTAAATCTAAAGCTTCACGTAGCGAACGAATCAAGCGGGTTAAAACCCCCATCACAATCGGGTCTTGCCCTGCAAAAGGTTCGTCATACATGATTAACTCAGGATCCAGTGCAATTGCACGGGCCAAAGCCACACGACGATTCATACCACCCGATAGTTCAGAGGGCATCATTTGTTCCGCACCACGTAAACCAACAGACTCTAATTTCAACGCAACAATTTCAGCGATCAAATGCTCTGGCAACTTGGTATGGGCACGAATTGGAAAGGCTACGTTTTCATATACCGACATATCGGTAAATAATGCACCGCTCTGAAACAACATCCCCATACGCGCACGCGCAGCGAAGAGTTCCTGACGTGACATCTGTGCAATGTCCTGCCCATCAAGCAACACTTCTCCATTATCGGGAGTCAATTGACCACCAATTAAACGGAGTAAAGTCGTTTTACCTGTACCAGATGGACCCATAATTGCAGTGATCTGACCACGACGAATTTTTAAACTGACATTGTCATAAATGACGCGCTCTCCTCGCTTAAAACTCAGGTTTTTCACTTCGATCAGTGCCTGAGTCTGAGAAGACGTTTGATTATTCATAGCTGAGGATTTTCCTGCATTTTTTTCAGCATGCATACTATAAAGGATTGAAGTTTAAAATGTTACCATTGCATGAGCGCATATCCCTGCATTCCATCAGGTAAATTGTTTTTTATTATTAATGCGATTTTATAGAGGGTGTTTTCAACCCAATAGAAGAATTTAGTTAAAATAATTGTATATATAGTAAACGATATTACACAATAAGAGTGTCAAACCGATATAAGGCATAAGTACCTCGATCATCACTGTACGCATATTTGCCAACGCGTTTCCGTTCATATTAATTATCATTAAACACATAAAGTTTGATCAAGTATACATTTTTCTGATTAAAAAGCTAATTTAAATCCATAAAAAAAACCGGTGTTTCCACCGGTTTTTTCGATATTTCTTTCGAAATTCAATTAGTCATTGAATTTACGACGTGGACGGTCTTCACCGAAAGTGCGTTCGCCACGTGGTTTATCATCACCGAAACGTTTTGGACGGTCATCGCCGAAACGTTTTGGACGATCTTCACCAAATGAACGTTGAGGACGGTCACCGTTGAATTCACGACGTGGACGATCTTCACCAAATGAACGTTTTGGACGATCGCCATAACCTTCACGAGCTGGTTTGTAATCTACACGGTTACCACGGTTGTCATCGTTAGAACGACGGTCAAAACCACCTTCACGACGTGGACGATCGCTGTTAAATTCGCGACGTGGACGATCTTCAAAACCGCCTTCACGACGTGGACGATCGTTGTTAAATTCGCGACGTGGACGATCTTCGAAACCGCCTTCACGACGTGGACGATCGTTGTTAAATTCGCGACGTGGACGATCTTCGAAACCACCTTCACGACGTGGACGATCGTTGTTGTATTCGCGACGTGGACGATCTTCGCTACCGAATGAACGACGTTCGCCATCACGGTTGCCTTCACGACGTTTGAAGTTTGATTCACCTTCAAAACGACGACCGCCACCGAAGCCACCACGACCACCGCGACCACCATCACGACGACCACGACCGCCATCACGGCTACCGCGTGCAGGAGGTGGAGATGGCTCAAGACCTTCAATTTCAGACACATTTAAACGTGCATCTAAGAAGTCTTCTAAAGCACGGATTTTACCGCGTTCACGGTAAGTCGCTAAAGTAATCGCGTTACCAGTACGGCCCGCACGACCTGTACGACCGATACGGTGTACATAGTCTTCGTTCTTCATTGGAAGACCGAAGTTAATTACGTGAGAAATTGTTGGTACGTCTAGACCACGTGCAGCAACGTCAGTCGCAACTAAGATTTTTGCACGACCTTCACGAATGCTACGTAAACGACGGTTACGTACAGTTTGTGGCATTGCTCCATGAAGAGCGACAACTGAGTGACCTGCTTCTGCAAGTTCTTCAGCCAACATATCTGTATCTTCTTGAGTAGATGCGAATACAACTGCTTGATCTACAGACTCATCAGATAACCAGTGGGTCAAAAGTTTTTTCTTGTGTTCGAAACCGTCAGTCCAATGAAGAGTCTGAGTAATGTCAGTATTTGTAGAGTGACCAGTTTCAATCGCAATACGCTGTGGATCATTCATCATGCGTTCTGCAAGTGTAATGATACGCGGCGCAAATGTTGCAGAGAACATTAATGTTTGTTTACGGTTAGCAGCCAAGTCGCTGATCGCTTCTAGGTCTTCAGAGAAACCTAAGTCAAGCATACGGTCAGCTTCGTCAACGATTAACGCATCAACGTTGTCTAGTTTAATTTGACGACGGTTCACCAAGTCAAGTAAACGACCTGGAGTCGCTACGACAACTTGTGCACCTTTAAGCTGTTGAATTTGTTTACCGAAAGGCATACCACCCATAATTGCAGCAATACGAACACCTTTCATATGACGTACTAAAGCAATTGCGTCTTGGCTAACCTGTTGAGCCAATTCACGTGTAGGGCAAAGTACAAGAATAGACGGTGCAGTTACCGCTTTCATGCGCTCTTTGAAAGACATCAAAGTGTCTTGACCAGCCAAAGCATTCACAGTTGGGAGTAAGAATGCAGCAGTTTTACCAGAACCAGTTTGGCTTGATACAAGAAGGTCTTTACCTTCTAATGCAGCTGGAATTGATTGTTCTTGCACTGGAGTCGGAGTAGTAAAACCTAGACCTTGTAATGCTAGTTGTAACGACTCATGTAAAGGAAAATCAGCAAAAGTTTTGCTCATAGAGTATTTCACCCCAAAAATGGGTGCTCCATTAAAAATATAAATTCAGATGGACATCGGCAAAAAGCGGCACAGCAAAAAACGCTGAAAATATAGAATCAGCGGCGATCCGAGAACGACGATGTGTATAACGCACACATGATTACAGCCGCAACCTGAAGGAATCGCTTAGCGATTGGGTGGGGCGCGAAATATCGTCCTCTCTTTGGACCGGAACGCGCATACACAATGATAGAAGAGAATGTTCAGGTAATGAACGAAATTTAGTGCGTGCGGCGATTATAGCAGAAAGTTTTTAAATGTCACCTGTTTTAGTCAACTTCAGAATGTTTTTTGTAAGAAGCTTTAAATTATAGGTGTTTAAGCCTTTATTTTTGACCAATTAGACAAAATAAAGCCCTCATAAAGAGGGCTTTATTTCATTATTCTGTCAATAAACTCGAACTAAGCGTTCTATTATTTAGCAGCTTCACCCCAAGCTGGAACAACAGCTTGCATAAGTGGTTTAAGCATTTTCATAGAACATGCAAGTACTTGACCATTGTCCATTGAGTCGTTACCACCACGAGCATCAACCACAGTACCACCCGCTTCTTTCACAATAAGTTCACCCGCAGCGATGTCCCATGGTTTCAAACCAAGTTCGAAATAACCATCGAAACGACCTGCAGCAACATATGCTAGATCAAGAGCAGCAGAACCTGAACGACGGTATTGAGCACCGGCTTCAGTTACATTTAACAATGAGTTGAAATGGTTTTTCGCATAAGAAACCACTTCGCCATTACGAATTTTACGATACGCATGACCCACTGAAAGCAAAGTGTTTTCTAAGCTGTCTTTTACATTTACACGAATACGGCGTTGGTTCATCATCGCACCGCGACCACGGCTTGCAGAGAACAACTCATCTTTCACAGGGTCATAAATAACACCGTGCTGAGTTACACCTTTATGTTGAACTGCGATAGAGATGCAGAAATGTGGAACACCATTAACAAAGTTTAATGTGCCATCAAGTGGGTCGATGATCCAACACCAATCAGCGTCATGACCTTTACCTTCTTGAAGACCAAACTCTTCGCCTAGGAAACTGTGATTTTTATAGCTTTTACGTAGGGTATCGATAGTCAATTGTTCCAAATAACGGTCTACACGCGTTACTGGACCATCAATTCCTTTTTCTTCGACTTGTAGATCGAGTTTATGACGATTTTGATGCGCTTTTAAAAGCTCTTGACCAACTAATTGAGCCGCACGCGCAGCCATAACCACCATAGGTTCCATTGAACACCCACTACAAATTTGAAGATACTGATAAAGAATAATGCATAAAAGCCCTTATATCTTATCAAATATAAGGGCTTTTAGGGAAAAAATGTTTCTAAAAATTAGAAATTCAGCAAACTACAGTTGACTTATGTTTTATCCAGCTTTGTGTCACAGAAGTGATAATGCCTTCAGCATCTAGTCCAGCTTGTTGTAGCATTTGAGCATGTGTCGCCTGATGCATAAATTCATCTGACAAACCTAAATTCAGCATCGGTTTAACAATACTAGCCTGCGCTAAATATTCATTTACCGCACTACCCGCACCCGCCATCACTGCATGCTCTTCAACTGTCACAAATAGTTGCGTGCTTGCCGCGATTTGATCGATCAACTGTGTATCTAATGGTTTTACAAAACGCATATTTAGCACACGAACTGCAACATCCAGTTTTTCAGCCAATACTTCAGCCGCCTCAACCGCTGCCTGAACACGGCTACCAAATGCTAAAATCGAAATTGTTGCATCTTGCTGATCATTAAAGCTTATAAGAACTTCACCACGGCCAATTTCAAGCTCGGTCATCTCTTGCTGAATCTCAACACCTAGTCCATTACCTCGTGGGTAACGTACTGCCGCTGGGCCTTTATACAAATAAGCCGTATGCAACATTTGACGACATTCATTTTCGTCTTTCGGCGCCATGATCACCATGTTCGGCACGGTACGCATAAAGGCATAATCATATGCACCGGCATGCGTTGGGCCATCTTCACCAACCAAACCTGCACGGTCGATACCAAATGTGACATCAAGATTTTGCAAAGCGACGTCATGAATCAGTTGGTCATAACCACGTTGTAAAAAGGTTGAATAGATTGCAACAACCGGTTTTACCCCTTCACAGGCCATACCCGCAGCCAAAGTCACCGCATGTTGTTCTGCAATGGCAACATCAAAAAAACGCTCAGGGAACTGCTTTGCAAATTGCACCATGCCTGAGCCTTCACACATCGCAGGAGTAATCGCTAATAAACGATCATCCTGTACAGCTTCATCACATAACCACTGACCAAAAACATCTGAATATTTCGGTGCAGTTGCCACAGCAGCAGGTGCATTCAGTTTACTGATGGCATGGTATTTAATTTGATCTGCTTCGGCAGGTGCAAAGCCTTTACCTTTTTTGGTATAGACATGCATTAAACGTGGGCCTTTGCGTTTTTTTAAGGCTTCAAACACGTGTGTTAATTGTTCAACATCGTGCCCATCAAAAGGACCAAAGTAGTCAAAGCCAATGGCTTTAAATAGGTTGTCTGCAGCATCGGTCGCAGCACAATGTAGGCGTGAGTTATACGCCCATTCAGGATGAGGTTGAATATAGGCTTCGCCATTTTCAGAAATATTCACCGATTGACCACTTTCCCAAATCGCAGCCAAATGCTTAGCAAAACCACCTGTACTGCATGAGATCGACATATCGTTGTCGTTCAATACCACCATGAGGTCAGCATTGTGTGCCACCGCATCGTTCATGGCTTCAAAAGCCATGCCCGCTGTCATCGCGCCATCACCCACGATTGCAACCACATGACAGGGATCTTGCTTGAAGCGACGTGCCAATGACATCCCAAGACCAGCAGAAATCGCGGTTGATGAATGGCCTACACCAAAGGTGTCAAATTCAGATTCTTCACGGGCAGGAAACGCAGCCAAACCATCTTTGGCACGAATCGTCACTAATTGTTCACGACGACCCGTTAAGGCTTTATGCGGGTAGGCTTGATGACCCACATCCCAAATCAGACGATCACGTGGTGTATCAAAACAGTAATGCAATGCCACGGTTAATTCGACCACCCCAAGATTGGCACCAAAATGCCCACCACTTTGTCCGGCCGCATACAAAATAAATTGACGTAACTCATCCGCCACTTGCTCTAATTGGCTGCGCTCGAGTAAACGAAGTTGTTGAGGATGGTTAATCGTATCCAGCAACGGTGTTACAGGGCGTTGAAATGGTATTTCTTTATACAGCATAATGTGGCAAAGCCTTCTAAAGCCTGGCAAATTCCTAAGCTCGGTCTAAATGGGTAACTCGATCATATCGTCGAATTGTATCACCTTACAATCAGCCAAACTTGTAGCGATGTAATTTTTAGCAATGATCTCGTTGGGGAGATTTTGAATGAGTCAGATTATCCTGAATAATCTTCCTATTTATCAACTATTATCGTTCGCTTTATACAAAAAAGAAAATGTTCTGCATAAATTCGTCGTTGCAATTCTACCAATGTCCAAGCATTACGCTATACTTTAGCCAATTTATAATCGAATAAACGGGTTAAGCAGTGCCTATAGAATTTGTCGCAACGTCAAGATTACCGACCGCTTTTGGTGAATTCAATATTACGGTTTTTCAGGATCCTGAAACCGGTGAAGAACACGTCGCACTCTCTAAAGGACTAGAACAAGCTCCCACTGAACCTGTTTTAGTTCGTATCCACTCCGAATGCCTGACTGGTGATGCCTTCGCTTCACTCAAATGTGACTGCGGCCCACAGCTTCAAGCCACCCAAAAATTAATTAATGAAGCAGGTCAAGGGGTGATTTTATATTTACGCCAAGAAGGTCGTGGTATTGGCTTGACCAATAAAATCCGTGCTTATGCCTTACAAGATCAAGGCCATGATACGGTGGATGCCAATTTATTATTGGATCTTCCTGCCGATGCACGTCGTTATGATATGTGCCCTATCATGTTGAATCATCTCAACATTACGGCTGTGCGTCTCATTACCAATAACCCATTAAAAATTGAAGCGCTCCAAGAGCAAGGCGTGAATGTCGTTGATCGTGTTCCGCTGACTGTGGGTTTAAATCCATTCAACGAACAATATTTAAAAACCAAACATGATCGTATGTCGCATATGTATCAAAAGGACGATTTTTAAAAGTCCTTTAAATTCTCCATCTATAAATCCCTCCAAACCTCCCTTTACAAAAGGGAGGCTTTCCCCTCTTTAAATAAAGAGGGGTTAGGGGAAATTCAAATCGTCATCGAAAAAATACGATTTTCCGGCACACGGCGTTTTAACCTTAAGTCAAAAGCCATGCAGATATTACGTACAAAAGGTTTGCCTTTTTCGGTAATTTGGATGCTCTGATCACCCAACTCTAATAATCCATCCGCCTGCATTTCTGTTAATTGTGCAACCACTTCATCAATTTCTGGAAATTGCATGTCTGTATTTGCCCACGAAGTATGGAATGTACACATCAAATTCAGAATATGTTTACGAATGATTAAGTCCTCATCTGTCAGCACATGACCTCGATAAACAGGAATTTGGTTTTGCTCTAAACGTGAATAATAGTCTTCAATTTTCTTTTCATTTTGTGCAAAGCTGTACCAACTATCACTGATCGAAGATAAGCCGAGTCCAATCATTACTTGGGTTTTCGATGCGGTATAGCCCATAAAATTACGGTGCAAACTGCCCTGCTGAAAAGCTTGATACATCGGATCTTGGGTTAATGCAAAATGATCCATCCCAATTTCATGATAGCCCTGCGCCAGTAGCTGTTTTTTACCTTCTTCATAGCATTGACGCTTTAAATCATCTTTCGGGACATCGGCATCTTTAAAACCACGCTGACCATTTCCCTTAATCCACGGCACATGTGCATAGCTATAAAAGGCTAGGCGATCTGGCATCAAACGATTGGTCTGTTCAATGGTATGCAACACGTCGTTTAAATCCTGAAATGGCAAACCAAAAACCAAGTCATGCGAAATAGAGGTATAGCCAATATCACGTGCCCACTGTGTCACTTGTTCGACATGTGCAAAGGGCTGAATACGGTGGATGGCTTTTTGCACCTTCTCATTATAATCCTGCACTCCATAACTTACGCGTCGAAAACCAACATCATACAAAGCTTGTAAATGCTCACGTGTGGTATTGTTCGGATGCCCTTCAAAACTAAATTCATGCTGATCTGCAACTGTTGCGTGAGCCAAAATTCCTTGAATCAACTGGGTGAGATGCTCAGGAGAAAAGAAAGTAGGCGTTCCCCCGCCCAAATGAATTTCTTTAATCATCGGTCGATCGACCAAGAGCTGACAATATAAGTCCCATTCTTTCAGCACCGCCTGAATATAAGGCAGCTCCATCTCATGTTTTTTTGTGACTTTTTTATGGCAACCACAAAACGTACATAAGCTTTCACAAAATGGCAGATGAATGTACAGACTGATGCCTTCGCTGTGATTGGTCTCATCAAATGAACGCTTTAATCCCTGTTTCCACTGTTGTAATGAAAACTCAGCTTCCTCCCAATACGGTACGGTTGGATAACTGGTATAGCGTGGACCCGGTACATTATATTTTTGAATTAAAGAACTCGCCTGCTGAGACATCGATGCACCATTTCAATCAATGAGATTCAATTTAAATCTACCTTATGATTATTGTGCTGAGCTTCAGATGTGAATTCAACCTAGCAAATTTGTCGGAATAGGCCCAATTTCAGCCGGAGCAATTGCTGCTAACTTTGCATGATCTTTTGGTTTAATCACTAGATTTCCAGATTTAAAGCAAAGATCCGATGCTGAGTATCGGGAAAAATGCCTTAAGTTTTCACGTAATTTATGCTTTGATGACACTTATCTTTAAATTATTTTAATAAAGGTCACCATGCAGAATCCAACTTCAGCCGATATTCAACGTGTAGATGAATTCCTTCGCGATTTACAGGCACGGATTTGTGCCGCATTGGAACAGCAAGAACGTGCTGGTGGCGGAAGTGCCGAATTTGCGATCGATGACTGGGAACGCCCTGAAGGTGGTGGTGGTCGCTCACGTGTTCTTCAAAATGGAACGGTGATTGAAAAAGGCGGTGTGATGTTCTCGCACATCAATATTTCAAAATTACCCGCCTCTGCGACTGAACGCCATCCCGCTATTGCAGGTGCAAAAGCGCAAGCCATGGGCGTGTCGTTGGTAATTCACCCGAAAAACCCCAACGTCCCAACCTCACATGCCAATGTGCGTTTATTTGTCGCCGAAAAAGAAGGACAAGATCCGATTTGGTGGTTTGGCGGTGGTTTTGACCTCACTCCATTTTATCCAAATGATGAAGATGTCTTGTCTTGGCATCAAACTGCCCATGACCTCTGCGCCCCATTTAGTGATACACTCTATGATGAACATAAGAAATGGTGTGATGACTATTTCTATCTCAAACACCGTGATGAACAACGTGGTGTGGGTGGTTTATTCTTTGATGATCTCAACCAATGGGACTTTGAAACCTGTTTCAAATATATGCAGGCCGTCGGTAATGGTTATTTAGAGGCAATTTTACCGATCTTCCAAAGAAACCAAGACAAAGCCTATACCGAAGCACAACGAGACTTCCAACTTTACCGTCGTGGTCGTTACGTTGAATATAACCTAGTGTATGACCGTGGCACCTTATTTGGTTTACAAACTGGTGGGCGTATTGAATCCATTTTAGTAAGTATGCCACCTTTGGCGGGCTGGTCGTATCGTCCTGAATGGGAAGAAAATTCTCCAGAGAAAAAGCTCACCGACTTTTATTTAAAACCGCATGATTGGCTTAATATATTGATATAAAATAGATAGACATGTATTTGCCTCTGTCCATCAGGGGCTTTTCATTGCCTTTTAATTAAAGTATTTATATTTCTAGGTAATATCTTGATGCATAAATAAATTTTTTAAGCATTTACTTTGTAATCATATTGCTCAACAATGACACATCTTTTAAACAGCTTTACGCTATGTCATTGCACAATGTGTCAATAAACTCATGGCTGTAACTTTCTTGTACGGAGTACAACGCACATGACACATCAAACACTCAATAAAAAAGCAGTCAGTCTTACTGCCTTGGTGTTTTGGAGCTTTGCTGTTGTGCTGATCAGCGCTATCAGTACTAATATTTTTTCCGAAACCTCTTTGAATGATAATTTGGCTATTGGCTTCATGGTCGTTGCCTTGATTGGTCTAGTCATCAGTGCTGCGAGCATCTTGATTCAAAGCGTCTTAGATATTTGTAATCCTTAATTTTCCTCCTTTATTTCACGATTTTAAGACTGCCCGAACTTTAGCCATCTTCGGTTTTGGCGTATATTGTCTGCTCTTTCACATCTACATGGACGCTGTGCAATGAGCAAACAATTTGCCGTGATTGGCAACCCGATTGAACAATCACGCTCACCTGAACTTCATCATGCCTTCGCTGAAAAAACAGGCCTCGACATTCAGTACAGCAAACGACTTGCGCCACTCGATGGTTTTCAGCACAGTGTCGAATCCTTCTTTGCCGAAGGTGGCATCGGTATGAATGTTACTGTTCCATTTAAAGAACAAGCGTATGCACAATGTGCCGTCCTTACTGAACGTGCCAAAATTGCAGGTGCGGTCAATACACTTTGGATGCAAGATGGTCAATTACACGGTGATAATACTGATGGTCAAGGCTTGGTGAATGCCATTCATGCCTTAGACTGGTCGCTCAAAAATACGGATATTTTAATCATTGGTGCAGGTGGCGCAACTCGTGGTGTCATTTATCCATTGGTTCAGGCAGGTGCGAAAAAAATTGTGATTGCAAATCGTACCCTTGCACGTGCTGAACAATTGGTCGCTGACTTAAAAACTGCTGTCCCCAATGCCGAACTTGCAGCCATTGCACTCACTGACTTAGCAGGTCAATTTGATCTGGTGATTAATGCCACATCGGCAAGCTTAACGGGTGATCCGCTAATTTTGCCTGAAGCTTTACAATTCACCCACGCCTATGAAATGGCCTATGGCAAACCATCGACATTTTTGGATCAAGCCAAAGCACGCCATGTTCCAACCTCAGAAGGTTTTGGCATGTTGGTTGGTCAAGCGATTGAATCTTTTTCCATTTGGAATGGCGTCAAACCTGATCTAAAAGACTTTCTATAATTCAAAATGATTTGCTCAATTCACTTTCTGAGCAGTCTAAACACCTAAAAAAAGAACCTCAATTGAGGTTCTTTTTTTATCCAACTTAGTTCTTGTGTTTTTGAATGGCCTTATAGGTTTCATAATAAGCCGATTGGCTGAACAACTCTTCGTGTTCTGCTGTTAGGCCTTGTAATGACGCTTCTGATAATTTTCCTTTGATATCATCAGCAAAGGCTTGCGCATAGATTTTTGATGCTTTCACCAAATGCGCTTTTTCAGTTCCTTCCAGTTCATAACTGGCTAAAAAGTTTTGTTGATATAAATGTGCAAATATCGCCTGATCAGTCTTATAGTTTTTTTGCAATTGTTTCCACTCAACCTGAGCTTTGTACTCACCAATCCCCGACTGCACATAATGATTGACCGAAGAACCTAAGTCATCAAAGTCTTGATAGCGATGCAAAGCATGCTTATCACGTAATTGATTTAAACGTTTCAGCGCATTGCCTGTTGGCTCTTTTAAGCCATCAACAAATCGATATGCATAAATTTCTGCAATTTCATTCAAATCATTGGCTGAGTAATAACGCACATACTGAGCGCGATAGTTAGCAAATGCCACGACAAATGCCGCTTGATAGGCTTTCACTTCAGATTGATGACGTTTATAACTTTGCAATGCCACAGTACTGAGATATTCAGGAAGTTCGATTTCTTCATTTGCAGCACGGACATCATCAACCGATGCAGTTTCTGCTTCAGCAAGCAGAGGATCATTTCCCGTGATCGGCGCAAGCAGGCCTTTCAACATATTTTCAAAGAGTGAATCTTTACTGACTTCCTCAATGGATTTTGCCTGTTTCATGGCTTGACGATCAATTTTAGTCGCATTGCCATAATTCAAAATTTGGTTGCTACTTTTCAGCTTTAATTGACCTAAACGTGGCTCATTAAAGGCCAATTGATAGTCCATTACTTTGACTCGGCCTTTATGATCTAAGCCTACATCCATCACGACATTCGAAGATGATTTATCCTGTGTATTCAGCACCTGCGCAATTTCAGCTTGATGCTTTTGCCATAATTGCTGAAATTGTTTTACATCGATAAGTTGTTCACTTTGATATTGCTGGAATACTGGTTTTAACTGCTCAACAGCATCCGAAATCTCTGAATCTGTATTGGATGCGTCCGCAGCAGAGGCCGATGGTACAGAATCTTCTTGCAGCGGTATCACCCGAACATCTTGATAATCCTGACACAGTGTGACTTTACCAATCGGCACCTGTTTGGTGTTCATCAAGGCTTGACAGGCTTCCTCAGATAAGTTCGCTGTTTCGTCATCTTCTTCGGAAGCCGCATAAGCTTCGGTTACTTCAGTATCCGAACTATAGGCTTCTTCGTCATCACCCGCGGTCGCCTCCGCATATGCACTTGCAGTATCAATCGCGTATTCAGCAGATTCAGCGGCAGAAGACGTTTGTTCTTCTTCCGTTTCATGTTGGTGATACATCAGGCCATGCATTTTCGCATTGAGCAGCTCATTCACACGTTCTACAGATGCATAAGCCTCATCAAAGTCTTCATCCTCAACTGCTGCCGCTACTGCAGTCCCTCCCGCAGCTTCAGCCGCAGCCATCGCCTCTTCGGAAGCACTGTGATGCACAGCAGCGTCCACAGATTCATCTTGCTCGGCGTCACTATTACGCTGACCTTTGATTTGCGTGGTGTAATAGTTGGCATTCACAAAATCGAAAAGTTCAAGCTGGGTGTATAGCGCATCGAGATCACCCACATAGCGGATTTTTTTAGTCAGCCCTGCATTTTTTTCATCACGTGTTAAAGCAATATTTTGCACTTGATTCGGTTCTGCCAAGACATAAGGCAAAGCATTCATTTGTTTTAAATAGTCAGCAAATTTTTTCAAATCGTACTGAGCAATCGTGTCTTTATGTTTTGAAAAATCCACATAAGCCAAGCTGCTTTGGCTTTCACGATTTACCATAAACGGCATGAACGCAAAGTAGTTGGTATAAAATTTATGTTGATTAAAATCAATGATCATCGGCAACTGTGCATTGACCTGCAAAGTCGGTTTTTGATAACTCAATTGCAAGGTTAAGGCAGCAAGCTTTTCTCTAAAATGTACTGAACCGCTATAGCTAAACTGTAAATCATTCAACACATTCAGCAGTGATTGAGCAATTTTAGATTGCGGAGAAACGCCATCCTCTTCATCGCTATAACGCGCTGATGGTGGGATCGATTCATTGGCAATCGCTTGATAGAGCTGTTTCTTTTCTTTTTGGCTAAATGGAATATTTTGGGTTTTAATCAACTGATCCAGTTGTTTTTTAAGTTTAGGATCCAGCTCTGGCTGTGTGCTTATCGCAGGTTTTGACTTGGTTTCAGGCTTTTTTTCATCGAACTGAATATCGGTTTGAATTGAAAATTGCCCTTTCATGTCATAACTGGCATTTTCAAACATTGCGTTTAAGCCTTGAGTGGCTTGTTGCCCGAGAGACTGATCCGTTGAATTGGTTTTTATGACATGTTGAGCACACCCAGTAATACTCAAACCCAGTAAACAAAGTGTTATATATTTTAATCGCATAATTGTACGAAAGACCTAAGTTCTTTATGATTTATTAAAAGAAAAAAATGATCAAAAGATCAACATCAAGTCTATCAGAAGTTTACATTTCACATGTTGGTTAAATATTACAATTCGCCTTTCTGACATTTTTTAAGGGCGTATTCATCAATGTTTTTTGGATAAAATTATGAATAATCAAATCATCAATACAGATAATCCAAAAAAATTTAGATATTAGGATTAAGACTATGCCTGCATATAAAGCGCCTTTACACGATATTCGTTTCTTAATGAATGAAGTGCTCGATTACCCAGCACACTACAAAACTTTGTCTAATGGTGAAGCTGCTGATGCAGATACTGTCGACATGATTTTAGAAGGTGCAGCGGATTTTTGTGAAAACATCCTTTCACCTTTAAACCAAACGGGTGATGAAGAAGGCTGTCATTTTGAAAATGGTGATGTGAAAACACCAAAAGGGTTTAAAGAAGCCTATGACCAATTTGTACAGGGTGGCTGGCAAGGTCTGTCTTTCCCTGAAGAATTCGGCGGTCAAAACTTGCCACAGTCGTTGAATCTCATCAAATCTGAAATGATGGGTACAGCGAACTGGTCATTCCAAATGTATCCAGGTCTCAGCGTAGGTTGTATCAACACCATTCTTCAATTTGGTTCAGAAGAACAGAAAAACCAATATTTACCGAACCTTGTTGCTGGAACTTGGTCAGGCACCATGTGCTTAACTGAACCTCAATGCGGTACCGACTTAGGTCAGGTAAAAACCAAAGCGGAACCTCAAGCTGACGGTAGCTATGCAATTTCTGGTACAAAAATCTTCATCTCTGCGGGTGAGCATGATTTAACAGATAACATCGTGCATATCGTACTTGCTCGTCTTCCAGATGCTCCTGCAGGTACTAAAGGGATTTCATTGTTCATCGTTCCAAAATTCCTTGTGAAAGCAGACGGTTCAGTGGGCGAACGCAACCCAGTGACTTGTGGTTCGATTGAACACAAAATGGGGATCCGTGCTTCGGCAACAGCTGTGCTGAACTTTGACAATGCTATTGGTTACTTGATCGGTGAAAAACACAAAGGCCTACATGCAATGTTCACCTTCATGAACACTGCACGTATTGGTACAGCAATTCAAGGTATTGCACATGCTGAATTGGCATTCCAAGGCGCACTTCCATACGCGAAAGAACGTATGTCTATGCGTGCACTTTCAGGTAAAAAAGATCCTGAAAAAGTGGCCGATGCGATTATTCACCATGCAGACGTACGTCGTATGCTTTTAACTCAAAAAGCGATCGCTGAAGGCGGCCGTTCAATGATTTACTATGCAGCTCAAATTGCGGACAAAATGACTGATGCTTTAACCCGCGGTGATACAGCAGCGTTTGAAGCACATGATGACCACTTAGGCTTCTACACACCGATTCTCAAAGGTTTCTTAACCGAAATGGGTTATGAAGCTGCAAACCATGGTATGCAAGTATACGGTGGTCATGGTTATATTAAAGAATGGGGCATGGAACAAATTGTTCGTGACTCACGTATCTCTACTCTCTACGAAGGCACAACAGGCGTTCAAGCACTAGACTTGATTGGTCGTAAAGTTCTGTTGACCTCTAAAGGTAAAGTGATTCGTGACTACACAGCTGAAATCTTGAAGTTCTGTGGTCAACATGCACGTAACAAATACATGCGTCGTTTTGCGTGGGACTTAACGAAGCTTTGCGCACAGTGGAATGCATTAACGGTTCGTATCATGCTTGCAGCACGTAAAGACCGTGACATCGTATCTTCTGCTTCTGTCGATTTCTTAATGTTCTCTGGCTACGTGATGATGGCTTATTTCTGGGCACAACAAGCTGCCGTAGCTTCTGAAAAATTAGCAGAAGGCAATGGTGCAGAAGTTCCTGAGTTCTATAAAGCAAAAATCAAAGTGGCAGACTTCTACTTTGAACGTCTATTACCACGCTCACAAGGTCACGCTGAAGCAATGGTTAACCCATCGAAGACCATGACTTCTTTGGCTCCTGAACACTTTAGCTTTGACTACTAAGCTTTAAACCGAGTTAAATGACTCTATAAAAAGACCGCTTCGGCGGTCTTTTTTGTCTTCTCTTTTAATTTTGATCTATAGGAATTACGAGTAGTATTCTTAATTTCTTCATGAGGTAATAACAATGTATAAAGATGAACTTTATATGGAGAAATATTGTTGTATTTTTCAACAAAAATAGAACACCTTATCGCTAAAACATAATTTTATTTAATAAATATTAAATACTTAAAGTAAATTTAACTCCATAATTTTAGCTTTACATTTGTATCTCATACAACTTCATATCTTCTCCATAGCCTCCCCCTATGATGACTTCATTGATTCATAGAGAGCGTAACCATGAAAAAATTGATGTCTTCATTGATGATTGGTCTGATTGCAACAACTGCGACAATGTCTGCAATGGCAGCGCCTGCATTCGATCATAAAAATCCACCACCTGCTCCATACTTTGATAAAAAACCTGTACCGCCTAAAGCAATACATCACAAATCTGCTGGGCCGCAAATGGTGAAAAAAGAGCATCAACAAGCTCATGCAAAATTTGCCAAACAAAATCATAAGGTAGTAGCTTTTAAAGGCAATCAACACAAACCTGTTTCGCAGCATAAGTTACCGCCTATGCCACCGAAACATCGTTAAGCTAAATTAAAAAAAGACCGCTCATGCGGTCTTTTTTAATATTTACTTTGCTTTATCAGCAATAAATTCTTTAATCTCTATGGGTTTATCTTTTACCAACTCAACAGTGCCTTCATTCACACCATTAAAGTTCTTAAAGTGAATTGAAACACCTTGGTCGTTGGCAAGTCGTACACCACTTCCTGAAACTCCTCGTTTCAATTCATACACACGATCAGAATTATCAGTCAATTGTGCGGTTTCAAAATTATCTTTGGTTTTTAACTCAAGGCTAAGATCTTGTGGCCCTGTAAAGTGAATCACTTGCTCATCTTGAGATACTGCAACATCGTTTGTTTGTGCAGTTGCGGTCGTTGCCTCTGTTGCAACATTTTGTTCTGATGGTGCTTTTTTATCGGTGCAACCCACCAAAGCTATAGTTAATAACGTCGCAGTTAAAATATATTTCATTTTCTGAAGTTCCTTTATGCCATGTAAATTCAATTATCAACTGAATAATTTCATACACATTCTGCAAATTACATTCGGAATATGAAAAATTACTTGTCGCTCAAATTTTAAAACAAGTTTGACATAGCTTTCATTACAGGAATTCTTCCAATACTGAATTTAAAAAGATATGTCCCTGCTCGGTACAAGACAAAAGTGTTGGATCACTGACCATCAATTTACGTTCACGTAATGAGTTCAATAACTCGGCAATCGGCTCTAAACTTTCCCCTGTACGCTCGCTATATAGCTTGGCTTCCACCCCATGATTTAACCGCAGCGCATTCATCATAAATTCAAAAGGCATGTCGGCTGCTTCGATGCGCTTAAACTGAAGATGTTCAGCAGGTACTTTGGCTAAATAGTCTTTCGGCAATCGGGTTTTTTGGAAACGATACACCCCGTCTGGCATGGTCACTTTGCCATGTGCGCCTGCGCCAATCGCCAAATAATCGCCAAACTGCCAATAATTTAAATTATGTGCCGACGGCTTTTCTTTACGCCATGCAGATACTTCATAATTGATAAAGCCTTGCGCTGTTAAATAGGCTTCGCCCTGTTCTTGAATATCTTCAAGCACATCATCGACAGGTAAAATCGGTTTTGTGCGGAAGAAAACCGTATTGGGTTCAATGGTCAACTGATACCACGACACATGCGTTGCGCCATTTTCCACAGCCAATTTCAAATCCAAAAGCGCTTGCTCAATGGTTTGTTCAGGCAGGCCATGCATCAAGTCGACATTTACCCGTTCAAAACCCGCCTCTTTTGCATGCTGAATGGCAGAAATCGCATCATCATTCGAGTGAATCCGCCCCAGCTTTTTCAGCTGGTCGGTATTAAAACTTTGCACACCGATAGATAGACGATTAATCCCTGCATCTAAATAACCAGCAAAAGGATCGTGCTCAACCGTGCCCGGATTGGCTTCCAAGGTAATTTCACAGTCCGCTTCAAACGGTAGCAACGCTTTGAGCTGAGCAAATAACCATTGATAGCCTTGGGCAGAAATCAATGATGGTGTACCGCCACCAATAAATACACTATGAATCAGGCGACCCTGAGCAAAATCGACTTGGGTTTTAAAGTCTTCAACCAACGCCTGTAAATATTCTTGTTCTAAGTCCAAAGACAATTCACCATTCGGCACCGCATGCGAATTAAAGTCACAGTATGGACATTTACGCACACACCACGGCATGTGAATGTATAAAGACAAAGGAACGAGTGCAGGATTTAATTCAGCCAAGGAGATTGCTCAAAATGCGTTGAAGAATGCTGCGTATTTTAACATGACTACATCAGAGTGCTTGTGAAAACTCTGATTGAATACAGTAGACTGATCATATTAAAAAAGAATTTGCTGATAACAAGATGAAAATAAGCAGCCATTTATTGTACTTACTGCCGCTCGCGATGGGTATTGGCATCGCCATGACCATTCAAACAGCGATCAATAGCCAATTGCGTGAATATTTATATTCACCGCTGCAAGCTGCCCTTTTTTCTTTTTTGGTTGGTACAATAGTCCTCGCCTTTATGGTGTTTTTTCAATCGGCCGAAAAACCGGACTTTGCAAGCTTTGCTCAAATTCCTTGGTATTTATGGCTGGGAGGATGTCTGGGCGTTTATGCCATCAGTATCAGTATTTATACCGCGCCGAAACTGGGTTTTTTATCCCTTTCGGGTCTGATTATTTTTGGACAGATCTTAATGTCGATGGTATTTGATCATTTTGGCTTGCTCGGCACTGAAAAAACCCCGATTAACTGGCAACGCTTATTGGGTGGCGTGGTGATTTTTATTGGTGTGCTTCTCACTTTCCAACGCTAAGACCTCATTCCTAAGCACCTCACAAGAAATGAGTACATTCTGTGTCTACTGTCACGGCTGTAACAAGCAGCAAGTATGAATTAAAACAACTGTTTCATTTAATGATCCCGATATTGATCACGCAGTTTGCGCAAGCGGGATTTGGTCTCATTGATACCATCATGGCTGGACACATGTCCGCCAATGACCTTGCAGCCATTGCGGTCGGGGTCGGCTTATGGATACCAGTCATGCTGCTGTTCAGCGGCATTATGATTGCCACCACCCCATTGGTTGCCGAAGCCAATGGTGCTCGGACGCCTGAAAAAATTGCCACCATCGCCCGTCAGTCTTTGTGGGTCGCATTATTTTTAGGGATTATTGCCGCATTAGTCTTACAAGCTATGCCGCTGCTTTTACCGTTATTGGGTGTCCCTGAAGTATTACTTCCGAAGGCGAGCTTATTCTTACACGCCATTAGTTTAGGTATGCCTGCTGTCACCATGTACGCAGCTTTACGTGGTTACTCAGAAGCATTGGGGCATCCACGTCCAGTCACTGTGCTGAGTCTGCTGGCCTTATTGGTGTTAATTCCACTGAACTTTATTTTTATGTATGGTTTAGGCCCAGTCCCTGAACTGGGTTCAGCAGGATGTGGTTTTGCCACCGCGATTTTGCAATGGTTAATGTTCTTTGCTTTGGCGATGTACGTTTTCAAAGGATCGGCCTATCAAAAGACCCAACCTTTCGCTGCTTTTGAAAAAATGAACAGTGAATGGATCAAACGTATTTTAAAACTTGGCTTTCCCATTGGCTTAGCTATTTTCTTTGAAGTCAGTATTTTTAGTACAGCCGCTATTGTGTTGAGTCCCTTAGGCGAAGTTACCATTGCAGCGCATCAAGTCGCCATTTCGATTACCTCGCAATTGTTTATGATTCCAATGTCACTAGCGATTGCGCTGACCATTCGGGTCGGTACCTATTATGGGGAAAAAAACTGGCTAGCTATGCGAAAAGTCCAGAAAGTCGGTATGTTGACAGGGACGGTATTTGCCCTAATTACCATGCTGCTGCTTTGGCTTTTACGTAATGAAATTGTGTCACTCTATACCAATGACTATGATGTGACTCAGCTTGCCGTGTACTTGGTCTTGTTCGCTATTGCCTATCAGTTGATGGATGCATGGCAAGTCAGTGCCGCAGGGTGCTTACGCGGTATGCAAGACACCAAAGGACCGATGTGGATCACTATGATCGCGTATTGGATCATTGCCTTCCCTGTCGGGATCTATCTTGCACGCTTCACTACGACTGGTGCTGCAGGCGTTTGGATTGGCCTGATTGTGGGTCTGACTGTCGCATGTATACTGCTACTTACACGTTTATTTATGATGAATAAACGTTTAGCACATGCGGGATAAGCCCTAAAAAATCATCTAAAAAGTTACTTAACTGATGTTACGCACATAAAAGTAATTTTGCATTTTTAAAATGATTTTTAATTTTATTCGACGGAGTCTTACATCTTAGGGATTGAATAACGGGATTAGCCTTCGGCTGGAGGTACTTTTGTTTCGGCAAAAGTACCCAAAACCATTGTCATCCGCAAAACTCGTTCACCAGCGTGTAATTATTCAAAGTCACGCAAAAACATTTTTGATTAGAAGTAGTCCTGTCTCAAACACTTGCGGATGACGTTACCGCGTATCGTTCTTTTATTTGAATCAAATGGCGCTTCTGATGTTACTACGTAACATCAGTTACTTAAAAAAGACGGCTACGCTATGCAGAAGATTAATGCAAATTAACACCCTGTATAGCAACGCCATAAATAAAAAAGCACGAAGAAGAGGAAAATAAACATGTCCCATGTATTTCGCTCGATCAGTCTCTGTCTGAGCTTGAGCTTTTCCATGTCACTACAAGCTGAACAAACGATCAACCGACATGAATTTCCTTTGTATCACGCACCCATCAAAGTCCAATCACAACCCGAATTTGATTACATCAATCAAGCACTTTGGACAGCCTTTCGCTTTTATCATGAACAACAAGCGGACTCATATACCGCACGTTTAAAATTAAGTTGTCAGCAGTCTGGTATGGCGTATACCTATCAGGACTTCATCAAGGCCAATCAAAAGTTTGCCTCTGCGGATGATCAGGATTTTATCGTGACGCAAAACCTCATCACCTTGAATGAAAATTTACACCATAATCAATGCAGTAAATATCTCAGTCCACATTTAGAACTGGAAAAAACTGAATCGAGCGAAGCAGCAAAAACCAACTAATTAAGCGCCTCGATGGCATTTTTTAAACTTTGTGGCACTTGGCTGTCGTCCTCTACGTCTTTCACGATCGCTTGCCCGACAATCACCTCTGTCCCATTAAAACTCATGGTCGGTGATCCATACAATTCATAGCCTTCATTTAAAGCTTTGGTCACACGGGCACAGAAATTGACATCATCTTTACCGGTTAAATAGCGATACACTTTCATCGTTCAGTTCTCTTCTAGCGACGCGATATTTTAAACCATTCAGCGCGTGGCTTAAATTTGCCTGAATTATTTTCAGTATTTACATTTTTGCCCATCATTTTATCAATGGAAATAAAGTCTTAACAATTTAAAGTAGGCAGTTGGTGTTTTGTCGCCTATGATCGGTATTAGATAATAAATGATGATCTTGAGGAACATCACATGGCAAAAACGGCTAGCACACCGGGTCGTCGCTTTATGAAACTTGCCAGTATGACGGCAAGCATTGCTACTAAAACCGTTTCCAATTCCATCCGCAATATCACTGCCGATGAAGAACAGAAAAATGCATCTCGCAGTAAACTTTTTCAGGACATCGGTCTGCAAATTGCAGACACTTTGGGTGAAATGAAAGGTGCGGTGATGAAAGTCGGACAAATTGCCTCGCAGTACAAAGACATTTTTCCACCTGAAGTCGCAAAAGCCATCAGTAAATTACAACGCCAAGCGCCAGCCATGCCTTTTGCTGAAATTAAGGCCCAAGTAGAACAAGAACTCGGCAAACCCCTCGCGCAAATTTTTAAAAGTTTTGAAGAACAACCTTTTGCCGCTGCATCCATTGGGCAGGTGCATAAAGCCGTGTTACCTAATGGTCAGCAGGTGGTGGTGAAAGTGCAATATCCGGGTGTCGAAGAAGCCTGTGAAAGTGACTTAAAACAAGTTCGGCTTGCACTTCGTCTGATGGGCGTATTGAAAATTGATCGGAAGTTACAAGACAAGCTATTTCGTGAAATTCAGGACAGTTTAGACAATGAACTGAACTATGAAATTGAAGCACAAAACTTAGATGTGGCCCGTGCTTTTCATAGTGCGCTGGATGGCAAAATCATTATTCCACAGGTCTATAAAGATTATTCTTCACGTCATATTTTGACTCTAAGTCTAGAGCTTGGCGACAGTATAGAAACTGCCAGCACATGGTCACAAGAAACCCGAAATGCCTTGGGAAGGCGCTTATTCCGTGCCATTGGCCGTGAAATTTTCTTCCTTAAACGTTTCCACTGTGACCCGCATCCGGGCAACTTCGCCTTTCGTGAAGATGGTTCAGTCATCGTATATGACTACGGCGGTGTGAAAACCCTGTCTCCTGAAATCGTGTCGCACTTTAAGCAATTGATCAATGCTGCACGCAAGCACGATATTCCACTGATGGAACAGCAACTTGATGCCCTACATTCCCTCAATGAACTCGGTAAATTCCCTGCGGAGTTGTATGAACAATGGCTTGAAGTACTGATGCGTCCACTGACCACACAATACGACTTTGCTGAAAACTCAGCGCACCATGACGGGGTAGAATTAATTAAGCCATCTCTTAAATACTGGGATGTGTTTAAACCGTCACCGGATACCTTGATGGTGAACCGGACTGTTTCAGGACATTATTGGAATTTGATTCATTTGAAAGTGCATGACAATCTCAATGATCTTTTTGATGAGTTGGTCCCACCTAGCGCTTAAGTGAATATGACGCGCTGATTGCCTGATGAATTTCGGGCAATATTTGCATTTTATATTGTTATGTTATAACATTTCTTCAATCAATAAATTTAAGGAACAGAAGAATGCGTGCCAACATCCATCCCGAATACCGTGAAGTGCTCTTTCATGACACCAATGCCAATGCCTTTTTTGTGATTGGTAGTACCTTAAGCACCAATCAAACCAAAGAGTTTGAAGGCAAAACTTATCCCTATGTGACACTCGATATTTCAAGTGCATCACATCCTTTTTATACAGGTGAACAACGTCAAGTGAATAACGAAGGACGTATTGCGAACTTTAATAAACGCTTTGCGCGTTTCAAACGCTCACAATAAGTTCAGTTTCGATTAAGTTTTTGCTTTTAAAATTAAAGCATTGAAGAAGTTCAGGGTTCCCCTCCTCCAGCCTGAGCTTCTTTTTTTATGTCTGAAATTTTGTGGTTTTCAAGCGTTGTTTTAAACATCTATTTTTAAAATCGACTGAAATAAGTAATATCCCAGCCCCAATACGATGACACCAATTACCACACTAGAAATGGCATAACTGAATGCCAGCCCACTTTGCCCTTGTCTGAGCAGTTGAAAGGTTTCTAAGCCGAAACTGGAAAAGGTGGTAAAGCCACCTAAGATCCCGACCATAAGCAATAAGCGTGCTTCATTTTGTAGAACGGGATATTTTTGGCTAAATGCAAAGAACACACCTGCACAAAAGCAACCTAAAATATTCACCCACCATGTAGCCCATGGAAAGAGTACTGTTGGCTTGGCCAATAACAGTCCTGCTGCATAGCGAAGTGTTGCTCCAATTGCGCCGCCACATGCGACCAAAAGCCAGTTCATAGTTATCCTACTTCAACATCATTGGTATCTACAATTTAGGCAACAGACTGCCTAAGGTCGCCCTTCAATATACACGCATTTAATTTACGCAAATAGTGTTAAATGTTTGGGCCAAAGCTTGCTATAGTCTGCAACACTTTGCGGTATTTTTTATTGAAAGAGGACATTATGGCTCAGGAATTATTAGATCAACTTCAAGCAGGGACTGCGAAATTTTCAGATGTGATTGCATTTATTGAAGCGCGTTATAACCACACACCAACTGCTTTTACCAATGGCAAACAAGCCAATGCAGCGACTGAAAACCAAGGCAGTGCCAAAGTATTTTCTTTTGCCCAATTGAATGGTCTAAACCAAGCTGAAACCTTAAGTCTTTTTGCTGAACATTATGCTGCTGTTTTGGCGACACCAGACGCAACTGACCACCAAAACATTCGCCAATTTATGCAAAATGGTTGGGAAGGTATTCAATTTGATGGTCAAGCGCTCAGCGCGAAATAATGCCTAGATAGACGTTCTAAATCAGTTCGTCTGCAATAAAAAAAGCCAGTACAAATACTGGCTTTTTTATCGTTCATCATTGGTTCAAATCAAGATACTCGAACTCTGCAAGTCCATTCAGCCATCGCGGTTTTTTCCCAAGCCCGCGCATGCTTCAAATGTAGTAATTCTTCACCCGCAGTCGTTGCGGTAAAACGATAGGTTTTTTGACCGCCTCCGCCTAGTACTGGTGTCGTATCCGCAGCATCTTGTTGTTGAGCTGACTGAAACACTTCTTCAACTTTAAAAAGTTTCGGTTGCTCAGCCAAAGACCATACATACCCAGTACTTGGATTTTCGTTTAACAGTACTTCCAAAGTCTGTCCACGATCCATCTCAAGCAAAGTCGGACAACTTTGCTGTTCAGTAAATACATGGGTTTTCCCATCTACAGTTGAACTCATACTGGTACATCCACCAAGCGCCAAACCACTCGCCATCATTAGACTCAAAATAAGCTGTTTCTTTATCGTCATTTTCATCATCAAATTATTTTACCTTGAATCTAATGCACACCGATTTCAAATACGATCTCGATGCAATCGAAATTTAGCCTTTGACTTTTTCAATCCACTGAATCGAACTGACACGAAAAACTTCACAAGCCCCATCACCCGTATCTGTTGGGGTCAAAGATGAAGTCCAAACCAAATCTTTGTCTTTCACCTCAACCAAATCCCCTTTTAAACGCACAAGATCACCACGTTTTACTTGAGTAATTTGTTTCGCAATTTGCGGGTTTGCAGGAATGATGTGCATATTAGACACCATCATCATGGCTTGTTTTTGCGGTACAGGAACACGATCCATTTTCCAATTTAAGAAACGGTCATATTGATTGACTGAAATCGTACGAGCTATTTCTGGCTCTGCAAATAAGCCCCAACTGACCGCATAATCGATCGGAGAAAATTTTGCTTGTTCATCTGTTTGATAGGTTTTTGAACCTAAAATTCGGAAATCACCTTTAAATTCTTTCAAGGTAGAAATCGACTGGCCTTTGGCAGCAGGTGCTAAACCTTTGGCAATATTATAATCTGAAGACGCTTGGACACCGACATTCAATAAAAAGCCTGCAAGCACAGTACTTAATGCAATTCGCTTGATCATCGCGTTATCCTCTTACCCTGTAATACTTCACATTACTCAATTTTAATTCTGCAATTGAGCCGACTTCATCTATACATAATGCCCCAACCTGAACATGAGCTTAAAATCGCGTAGGTTGAGCCTGATGAATGTCGTTTTCACTAGTTGTAACTCTATATTACGCACACAGTCTGCATAAACCTTATAAACTTGGTAACAAAATGCTGTTATTCAGTCAATTGGCCCATATCCACGTCCCACCACATGATTTAAAATTAAAAAGACATGATTTACACTTTAAAAAAAGCCAACAAAAATACTCGCTATGATTTATAAATTTTATCAACAACACATTTTTCCGCACCTTTTAAATCAAGTGATGCAAGTACCAAGCTTGATGGATAAACGACGCGAACTCCTGTTAGCCGTATCTGGTGAGGTACTCGAAATTGGCTTTGGTACAGGTTTGAATTTAGCGTTTTATCAAAATGTCGATACGGTTTTTGCCCTTGAGCCCAATCCCGATATTTTTCATTTAGCTGCTGAACGTGTACATGCCGCGCCCTTTGAGGTACAGCATATTTTAGCCGGTGCTGAAAAATTACCCTTTGCAGATGAAAGTCTAGATCATGTCGTGAGTACATGGACCTTATGCAGCATTGCCGATATTGAAACTGCGCTTGAAGAAATCTACCGCGTCCTTAAACCAACAGGGACATTTCATTTGGTTGAGCATGTACAACACAATGAAAATGGGAAAATTAAGCAGTTACAACACCTACTGACGCCCATTCAAAAGAAAGTCGCGGATGGCTGTCATCTGGATCGTCATATGCAAAAGTTGCTTGAAGATGCCCAGTTTGAATGTTTTGAAACGCAGTATTTTGATGCTGAAGGCATTCCACAAATTGGTCAGCGCATGTTGCTCGCCCGCGCACGGAAGTTGAGTTAAAGCGTCCAAGGCCATGTTTAAGCACAATCAAATCTAAATAAAAATACCTAGTCTTTGATTAATCGAATGGCATTAATTTTTAGGATATGACAGGGCTTTTTATTCAACACATTATAGGTGCTATACGACTTACCTGTTTTGATGGAATGTACATCCACCCATGCACCCAAAATCTCCACACGATCCCCTGATTTCAAACGCCGAATACGATTTGCGACGTCTTCGGATTGAGCAATCACACTGACATTTTGCAATTCAGACTTCAGCTTTTCAATTTGTGTCGAGGGCACGTCTTTCGCTTGCACGCTAAAACAGCGGTTCTGCTGAGACCACTCAAGATGATATTTTAAAGACTGGAAATCATTTGAGCCTGAACTCAGTAGCAGATCAATATTGCTGACATACGCCAAGTCTTGAAAGCCACCTACCACGGTCGGTGCGGCCGGATGTAATGTACGACTACTCGCACTGTAGTAGCGTTTATCCAACAGCAAATATTCACCGGAAAATGCCTGAGTCGGTGTGACCTGAAAATTTTTCAGCACACCAGTTTGCTCTAAATGTGGAATGGCACGAAAATATTCAGACCATATCCACAGCATGAGCGCAAAAACGGCTGCAGTCGCTAAGAGTTTTTCCATGTGGATATTCTGTCCTTATTACTTTTCGACGGTTCTGAGCCTGAATCACGCGAGCTTAAATATGCTCAAAATCAATTCGGATGGTTTCAAAACGCACTCGCCCTTCGGCAATGGCTTGAGCAATCGCTTGTTGCCCTTTGGTCAAACGTGCGCCACCACTTTTAATATCAATCAGCACCACTTCGATGTCTTCAGCGAGTCCATCACCATCACGAAAGTCGGTATAGCCATCAAAAACCACATAATCGATCGGGTCACCGAGAAACTTTGCATCGCTAGGTAAATATTGAAATTCGGGCATGATCGGCGCCATTTGTTCGGCCATTTTGCCTTTTAAAACAGCACGACTGGTATTTACACTGCGTTTTTGTGCGTGGGCCAATGCCTGCTGATGTTCCAATTCTAGTTCTGCAATATATTGCTCATATTCTGCCTTTATCCTTCCATTGCGACTGCCACTTAAAATTAAGGTGGTCAGTACAATCCCAATACACGCGCCAATGAGCATGGCCATCCAGACAGACATTTAAAATTCCTAATCTTTTTAATATATTACAGCGAAACCTATAGAAAAAACTTAGACTTTGGTTCTTTGTCATATTCCCCGCATTAAACAATGATATGCTAGGGATGAGCAGAATAAAATCTATTTAGGTCGATGAAAACGATATTAATTGCCAATCAAAAAGGTGGTTGTGGCAAAACCATCACAGCAATCAGTTTAGCCTCTGCACTTGCGCAAAAAGGTTATAAAGTGGCCTTGGCAGATGCTGACAATCAAAAGTCTGCACGTCAATGGCTCAAACAGCGCCCAGAGACTGCAGCCCCAATTCAGAGCCTAGATTGGCGTCATGAAAAATCGATTGGTGATGTGCCGAAAGGGATTGAATATCTAATTATCGATGCACCGGGTGCGTTATCGGGTGAACATGCAGATCAGTTGGTGAGTGAAGCTCATGCCATCATTACCCCGCTACAACCATCTTTCTTCGACATCGACTCGACCCGTCGTTTTTTAAAGCATTTGCAAGAAATTAAACGGATTCGTAAAGGTAAAGTCCAAATCCTATTGTTGGCCAATCGTGTCAAACCCAATTCTGCTCATTCCAAAGAAATTCAAGATTTTTTCAATAAAGTTGAACAGCAGCCCGTTGCTTGGATTTCTGAACGTACCGCTTATGGTCAACTTGCCATGCAAGGTCTTTCGGTTTTTGATAAAACGCAAAAATTGTACCTCGGCATGCAGCAACAATGGCAACCTGTGCTCAATGCCATTATTGAAGACGAAGCCGAGTGGTTTTAACCCATCATTCCACATTTTGCTGATATAAAGGTCAATCTTGCAAGGATCTAGCCTGAAAGATATTCACCATAAGTTAACAAGCTCTCGTTTTCGGGAGCTTTTTTTTCGGTTAAGATTGAACACAACATGATGAAAAAATCAGAGCACGCATTGCCAACGTTCGCACCTACATTACAAAAAGTCTTATTGTTCGGATTATTTTTTATCCTGATTTTTTTGAGCTTTAGCGTACTCAAATACTTTATTGTGCCCGTTGTTTGGGCAGCGATTATTGCTTATATGACTTGGCCGCTGTATCAATCGGTGCATCGTTTTTGTGGCAATCGTGCAAATCTAAGTGCGGCGCTGATGATCTTACTGGTGGTGCTCGTGGTAGGTCTGCCGGTGATTTTTGCGATCTTCTTGCTACAACATGAAGGCCGTAACTTGTATTTTGAATTACAAAAGCAAGTTTTCTCTGGTCATGTCAATGTGCCTGATTTTATTCGCCAACTGCCGTTTATTGGTAAAGAAGTCAGTCGTACCCTGCATGAGCTGAACAATGACCCAAACAGTATTATTCAATCGGTACAAATTTGGATTCAGGGGCATTTGAACTACGGTAAAGTTTTGGTCGGCGAAGTCAGTAAAAATATCTTTAAGCTGTGTTTTGCCGTGATGTCTTTATTTTTCTTCTATCGTGATGGTCAAACCATTTTAAGTCAGGTCAGTAAAGCCCTCGAAATGGTGATCGGGCCACGTATTCATCATTATCTTGCCACCATCTCGGATACCACACGTGCCGTCGTGTATGGCATCGGTCTCACCGCCATTGCCCAAGCTTTACTTGCCGGTCTCAGCTATTTTGTTGCCGATGTGCCTAACCCGATGTTATTAACCATCATTACCTTCATGTTGGCACTGATTCCCTTTGGCCCACCGATTTCATATACCGCTGTGTCGTTGTGGTTATTTTCACAAGGTCAAACCATTGAAGCCATTGGCGTCATGGCTTGGGGTGTTTGTATCGTGAGTACGGCCGATAACGTGATTCGTCCTTTAGTGATTTCAGGGGCAACGCAGATTCCATTCTTATTAATCATGTTCGGTGTTTTAGGTGGTATCGCCAGTTTCGGTCTTGTCGGTTTATTTATCGGGCCAGTGATCTTGGCGGTACTCTTGGCGATTTGGCGTGAATGGTTACATGAAACCCAAATTGAAGCCGTCATGATGCCCAAAGCAACATTGGCACATGACTTAGACAATATGGATGATAAGCCTGAACAACCTTAATTCAGGCTTGAATTCATTAAACAAATATTACAATCAAATACTTAAATTATCTGTCATCCTGTATCCGCATCTGTTTCAATGGTTGAAATTCCATAAAAACAGACAGGATGCCAAACATGTCTTCACTATTTAAATTCGGCGCGCTTGCTGCGGTCAGTGCCCTGATGTTTACAGGCTGTGCGAGTACCTCGACTTCAACAGGTCTGAATGCAAAAACCGTGACGGTCAATGCCGTGACTGCTCAAGGTATTGGTCAAAGCATCGGTCAAATTAACTTGGTTGATAGCCCTGCTGGCTTGGTTATTCATACCAATTTAACCCAGCTTCCTCCGGGTCCACACGGTTTCCATATTCATGAAAAAGGTTCTTGTGCCCCAGCTGAAAAAGATGGAAAAGTGGGTGCTGCACTCGCTGCGGGTGGTCACTTTAACCCTAAAGCGACACCTCACCACGGTACACCGTTAACCGGTCACATGGGTGACTTACCGATCCTTCAAGTTCAAACGGATGGCACAGCAAAAGTGAATTTAATTGCACCGCGTTTGAAATTGGCGGATGTACAAGGCTTAGCCATCATGGTCCATGCCGGTGGTGATAATTACTCTGACGACCCTAAACCTCTAGGCGGTGGCGGTGACCGTATTGCCTGTGGTGTGATTCAATAATCGACCTTGCACATAGATTTGAATAAGCGGACTTTAAGTCCGCTTTTCTTTTGAATAAAAATTGACAGTTCACAGAAAAAAGCTCAGTCTAATTTACAAAATCATTCGAATACTTCATAACTCTGTGAACACGCGACTCTCTTGGTTTCAACAGTTTCAATCCAGTGCAATCATTATGTATTGCCTGCAAATTTGTATTGTTTTGAGTGGCACCACGCTCGGATTATATTTTCTCGGTTTTCATAGTGTTATTGTTCCCGTCACCTTAGGTGCGATTGCCACCGCGCTCACGGACTTTGACGACCGACTCAGCATCCGACTGCGTAATTTGCTCTATGTCTGCGTACTCTTCTTTAGTGTCAGTAGTATTTTAGATTTTCTCTATCCCTATAAGCTGCTGTTTATATTGTATCTTTCACTGTCTAGTGCAGGATTTATTTTATTAGGAGCTTTGGGGCAACGCTATGCCACGATTTCTTTTGGCACGATTTTACTGTCGATTTACACCATGTTCGGCTTGGGCGAATATGACACCTGGTATTTTCAACCCAGCTGCTTTGTTCTAGGGGCCTTATGGTATGGCCTGACCTCAATTCTCTTTTACCTGATTAAACCTACCCTACCTGTACAGGACAATCTCTCGCGTTGTTTTTTACAAATCGCCGAAGTACTGAATGCAAAAGCACGCTTATTTGACCCAGATAATGTCAACAATGTGGAACACTTACTGTATGAATTATCGCTCAAAAACAGTGATGTCATCCCGAGTTTAAACACGACCAAAGCTTCTTTACTCACCCGTTTAAAAGCCTCAAGAGCAAATAAAAACACCATCTACTGGCTGAATTTATATTTCTTGGCACAAGATATTCACGAACAGGCCAGTGCGAATTATTTACACTACGAACAAATTCATCAAAATTTTAGCCGTACCGATTTAATTTTCCGTTTTCAAAAAAATATTCGATTACAAGCACAGGCTTGCCAACAGTTGGCCTATTGTATTTTGCATCGGCAGCCCTATCAGCCTGATCCCATTACCGCACAAGCACTGGCACATTTGCATGCCTCTTTGCAGGAGTGGATGGCGAATAATCCGCAAAATATAGAAGTGAAAAACCTACAGCTGATCTTGAGTAATTTGGACAGTGTACAAGAACGCTTTTCGCATGTTCAGGATTTAGATCATTCACAGCAACAGGCCTATCAGCAGCATATCGACAACCTCAATTTACTCGATGACGATATTCACGGTTTGCACGATTTATGGCTCAAACTGAAACAGCATTTGAGTCCAGAATCTGCCTTATTTCGCCATGCTGTTCGCATCGCTTTTGTCTTTGCTATGGGCTATGCCATTTCCCTCTTGCCCTTTGCCAAAAATGGCTACTGGATATTATTGACCAGTTTATTTGTCTGTCAGATGCGTTATTTTGCGACCAAAAGTCGTTTAAAAATGCGGACTTTGGGAACCATATTAGGGGTCTTACTTGGCATTCCTATTTTGTATTTTGTGCCGAGTGTCGAAGGTCAATTACTACTGACGATTATTTTTGGCGTGTGCTTTTTCTATCTGAGTGCCAAAAAATATGCCATGGCGACCCTCATGGCAACCTTAATGGTCTTGCTGATTTTTAATTTAAAAGGCGCTGGTTATGCGGTCATTTTACCGCGTATCGTTGATACCCTACTCGGCTGTTTTATTGCATGGTTCGCGGTGAATGTAATCTGGCCAGATTGGGACTTTCGCAATATTTCCAAGACCATTCAAAAAAGCTCTGCTGCGACCCTGCATTATTTTGATGCCGTAGTTGAGCAATATCTCCATGGGAAAACCAATAGCATTGATTATCGGCGTGCCCGTCGTTCAGCCCATAATGCTCAAACTGAATTGTCGAGCATGATTTCAAGTTTAAGTACCGAGCCTGAACCCGACCAAACTTTGATTCAACATGCTTTTCGCTATTTGGTCTATAGCCATAGTCAGCTCAGTTATATTTCGGCATTGGGGAGCCACCGTGAACAGGTACAAGACCAACAAGTCCTTGAACTGCTGAAATGGTGTCAAAGCACCTTAGACGAGGTCTTAATTCAGCAAAAACCGCTCAATCCTGAGAAAATTCAGCAAAAACTTTTCGAAATTCAAACACTCAGCACTGAAGAAATGCGGTCTAATCACCTACAACTGGTGCTCAAGCAAATCAGTTTATTATTAGAAACATTAGCCGAACTGATTCAGCTTCGAACACAGCTGATTCAGGCGGAAATTAAATAAAATCATTCGAGACTCATGATGAAAATGCTTAGTTTAGGTTTTAGACGCCTCATATTACCTACGATTGTGGCGACCTCATGTTTAGCTGCGTCTTCTGTTTTTGCAGCACCGACAGCACAAGATTTGAAGCGTATTTTGGAATGTCAGGCCGATTACGACACCTACCATAACACTTTGCTCGATTATGAAAAGGCTCTGGGGCAATTGGGCTGGAAACGCCATGATGACCTACATCAACCGTTTATTTATATCTATAAAAATAAGCAGCCTGTTGAATTTTTTGGCATGCCAACCCAAGAGATTGGCTTGTCTTCCAATGCAGTATTCGCGATCTATCGACAAGCCGATGTGAAAAAACTTGCCCAAAAATATGGTATTGAGCAGCATCCAATGTTTGCCAATATGCCGTTTTTCCGTGGTGAAAAAATCCTACGTACGGAAGCTGAAACGGATGATCTGCATGCCATCAATCACAAACTGAGCCTGTCTGAAATGACCGGAAAAAGCCCGATGATTTTATTCGGCTGTAACTATGAATTTGATCAAGGTTCGATTGAAGACGCCTTAGCGGATCTAGAGGATTAATCCGAGTAGATGAATCAGAATTAACTTTAAAAACATTTACTTAGATTCAATATGCGAATCAATTATTTCAACAGGAACGCTTCGTTCCTGCTGTGCTTTCAGGTACACTCAAGACTGAAATCACTTTGAATTTAGACTTCGCATGAATATCAAGACCTTACGCTTTGTGGGCCTACTCGAAGGCATCTCCTTTTTATTATTGTTGTTCATTGCTATGCCAATGAAGTACCTGATGGATAATCCAATATTGGTCAAATACGTCGGTATGGGACATGGCGTCTTGTTTATTGCCTTCTTGGTGGTGCTATTTGTGGTCTGTGAAAAGCAAAAATGGTCGCTTAGCGTATTTCTAATGGGCTTAATTGCATCGATTTTGCCTTTTGGCCCGTTTATTTTCGATCGCAAATTAAAAAATGCAGAACAACCTGCAACATCAAATTAAGACGGTATAGAGCAAATAAAAAAGCCCAATGTTGTTCTACACAGCATTGGGCTTTTTCTATAATGGCATTAACTCGAATTTAAAATTCACCCGTCAATTTACGTTGTCGCATAATATCTCGCACCACTAAGCGTGGTAGGCTGAACCACAAGATAATAAGGGTAAATCCTGCCAAACTATAGGCCCAAAGGCCGAAGTTTTCATACAGCACGCGCACGATTTCGATCACGGCAAAGAACGTCAGCATCATGATCACAGACACTGCCGCAGCCACTGTGCCCTTCGACATTTCAGACGACATTAAGGCAAAACGATAGAGCACAGAAAAGCTAATCCCTTCACCAAAACTGACCAAACTCATACCAAGAATGAGCAATGTCAGAAAATAACTTTCAGTCATCGTCCCAATCACCACGAGGCTCGTTCCGAGTAACATCAGCGGTAGCCCGATCATCACAGACTGACCCAGAGGCAATTTGTCGATGATTTTAATCAGGACAATATTACCGATGATCAGCCCGCCCAAAACAGGAAACTGTGCCATGCCGTATTGCATACTACTCAGTCCAAGCTGCTCCACCAATATGACTGGAGATAGTGCAATCCAGAGCATCAGTGGCATTGCCACCATCGGTAGGCCCAGTGTCAGTGCCAAAAAGCGTTTATTTTTTAACACCTGTTTAAAGTCATCAATGATATAGCCCACCGGTTGCTTTGGAATGCTGATGTGCTGAGTCGGCATCTTGGCTTTTAAACCAAACCAACTCAGAAAAGATAGAAATGCAATTCCTATAAAGCCCCAATGCCATGACACGTGATCAATCATAAAGGCACCGAGGACGGGACCGATCAGTGGCGCCAGTAGTGAAATATTCGCCATGATCGCCATGACTTTGATGGCATCTCGCTCTTCAAAAGTTTCCTGAACAGCAGCATAGCCCACGGCAGAAATAACCGATAAACCGAAACCTTGTAAAAAACGCAACGTTAAAAAGCTTTCGATATTATGTGTGAGCAATATCGCTAAACAGCATAAGCTAAAGAACGCCACACCACCCAACAGGACTTTTTTACGGCCTAATCGGTCTGACAATGGCCCTAATATTGCAGCGACACAAGCACCTCCCAATAAGTAAAATGACATCGACGAGGGTGCCCATGCACTACTCACACCAAACTCTTGGGTAATCGCAAGCATGGCGGGTTGGACTAAGTCGTTGCCGATATAGACAGAAAATTCAAATAAAACCAGTGCCAAGGGAAACATTAAGGTGGCACGACTTAATTTTGTGGTTTGTACGTTTTGCATTGTTATCTACATATCAAATATGTGCTGTCGAGCTTGAAATGACAAATAGGGAGAGACACTTCAGCCCAATGACGAGCACTGTAATATTAATTTTAAAAATGAATTTGCGGCGTATCCGCCATATGTGCGTCGTATTCACAAGACGCTAGATAGAGATAAAATGAACTTCAACGAACCGATCTGTCGGTTTGAGTCCGACTATTTTAACAGTGTTTGCTGGCGTTGTATTGGTCTTTTTAAACTACCGCTTTTATGGTTTTTCATTGTATGCTTTTTGGATAAAGCGACCTTGTTTTAGGTCTTCATAGGCTTGCATGACTTCTGCAAAATGATTCATCACAAAATAACCTCGCCCATAGATGGGTTCATTTAAAGGCTGCGCCGATAAATACAACATGTGGCTATCTTCAACTGCCGTCAATTCGACATTTTCACCTCGGCTCGACATGACTGCCATATGCTGTGCATTTAACGGTTCATCTGTTTCAGTAAATTTCAGTTTGCCTGAGCGTAAATATACCAGCGTGGTATCCCCTTCTTGTGCAGGCAGGGTGATGCTTTGATTGGCACTGACAAAGACATCAAATACTTGCATAGGTGTATGTGTCTCTGCAGGGCCGTGTGCTGTTAAATATTGCCCAGCAATCACCCTTACATAACCTGCATTATCTGCTAAATCCACTACAGGAATACTGGCTTTGGCTAAGCTCTGATAGCGTGCGGGAATCATTTTATCTTTGGCAGGCAGGTTGACCCAAAGTTGCAATATTTCAAATGCTCCGCCTCGCTGTGCAAAGGCTTGGCTAAAAACTTCTTCGTGCTGAATGCCTGAAGCAGCAGTCATCCACTGCACATCGCCCTCACCAATGACACCACCGCCGCCAGTCGTATCATGATGTTCAAGTTCGCCTTTAAACACCAAGGTGACGGTTTCAAAGCCTCGATGTGGATGTTCCAACACGCCTTTTTTCAGTTTGGTTGGTTTCAGCACTCCAGGCCCTAAATGATCGAGCAATAAAAAAGGCGAAACGGTATTCCCCAATTCATAATGGGAAAATACTGAAGTCACTGGGGCAAAGTCACCTACAGCTGAGCCTGAGTCATTGACGTGAATAAAAGCGAGGGTTTTCATCATAAATTTGAAATCTGATCATGATTTGAATTCGGTTTTATATTATTAAAAACTATACGAACTCACGAGAAAATTTTTAGGATTGAATATTCTATGTTTAGGATGAAAATTAAGATACGCGGAAACTCATCCGCAACTGTCCGAGTCAGGACACATTCAATATGTAAAGTTTCTGCGACCTACACAATTGAAGATGGTATTTGACGAGTTTTGCGGATGAAAGATGGTTTTGCTACTTTTGCCGAAACAAAAGTAGATACGAGCTCCAATCATCGAATTTAAAATGAAAGGACCCCGTCATGCTGAATATTTAATAAGAAATTTAGACCTTAACTTTTTATAATTTAAGGACACTTCGCTGATTGGAAAGTCTTGGTATTTTTACCACGTTGGCACTGATATTCCTTTTGCGTATTTACACGCTGCCAGTCACCATCCACCAATCTAAAACTATAAATAGTACGAATTGATTTCACCGAATCATCCATCAAACCCGTTTCCGTCACTTTCACCTGCCCCGCATTTGGCGACTCAACACGGTTAAAATACTGACGAATTTCTACAGTCGACAGCTCTTTACGCAAATCAGGACGTTCTTTTAATACCTGATCGAGTGGCGTAGCAGAAGAACCGACTTTAGACACAATTTTCTGCGTTGTCGCACAACCCGCCAACATCCCCACACACAATGCAGACACAGCAATTAAACGATACATAGAACCAACTCAAATTTATTATTCAGTCCTATCATGCCGAACATTTGTCCAAAACACTATTTAAGCAATGTAAAAGAAGTAGTCCAGTCCACAAAATCAACGTGCTGTTTCTCATCCATGCACGGCAAACAAGGCGTTTTATAGCCATAAAAAAACGCATCCGAAGATGCGTTCTAGTACGTCTTTAAAAATTAAAGATCGAACAATTTACCTGGGTTCATAATTGCATTTGGATCGAATACTTTTTTCAATGCTTTCATATATTCAATTTCTTCTGCTGAACGTGTGTAATCGAGGTAAGGCTTTTTAGTCATACCCACGCCATGTTCTGCAGAAATTGAACCGTCATATTTTTTCACAGTTTCAAATACGTATTTGTTTACCACTTGGCATTTTGCAAAGAATTCATCTTTACTTAAATCCGCAGGTTTCAAAATATTTAAGTGCAAGTTACCGTCACCAATATGACCGAACCAGCAAATTTCAAAGTCTGGGTAGTTCGCTTCCACAATTGCATCAATTTCTTTAATAAATGCAGGAACATGTGTAATCAGAACTGAGATGTCATTTTTGTATGGAGTGAACGGTGCGATTGACTCTGAAATGTCTTCACGTAAACGCCATAAGCTATGTACTTGGTCTAAGCTTTGGCTCATCACGCCATCCAGTACCCAGCCTTGTTCCATGCAATGTTCAAAGATTTCCATTGCCGCATCCATGATCGGTTCAAATGGTGCTTCAAACTCAAGTAATACATAGAATGGACATGGTGTTTCAAACGGACGTTGTACATGGCCATTGTCCAATACTTTTTGCATCGCAAGTTCACCAAAGAACTCAAATGCAGTCAGGTCAATTTTCTTTTGGAAGGCATGTAGAACAGGCATAATCGCATCAAAATCAGGCACACCAAGAACCAACACTTGTAAGTCATGGGGTTGGCGTTCAAGTTTGATTTCAGCTTCAGTCACGAGGCCCAAAGTACCTTCACCACCAATAAATAAGTGTTGAAGCGCATAACCAGTCGCGTTTTTGATCATGCCTTTGTTCAAGCGCAGGATGTCACCTTTACCTGTAACCACGGTCATGCCCAACACCCAGTTACGTGTCATGCCGTATTTGATAACTTTAATACCACCGGCGTTGGTACCAATGTTGCCGCCAATTTGAGATGAACCTGAAGATGCAAAATCAACTGGGTAGTACATGCCCTGTTCTTCAGCATAGTTCTGAAGTTGTTCAGTCACCACGCCTGCTTGTACGCGTACCATACGGTCAGCTGGGAAGAATTCCAAGATTTGGTTCATCTTGTCCATGCTCACCACGATTTCACCGTTAGCAGCCACAGCACCCGCAGACAAACCTGTACGACCGCCACTTGGTGTGATCGCAACATTAAATTGGTTCGCAAGTTTTACAATTTGTTGAACTTGTTCTGTGCTTGAAGGGAAAACGACGACCGACGGGTTTGGATCGAAGTGCTTAGTATGGTCACGACCCCAATTTTGGAGACTATCCGCATCGGTTTTAATTCGGCTTTCGCCAACAATAGCGGTCAATTGGGTCAATAACTCTGGGGTTAAAGCGACTGGAGCATTCATCGTTTTCAGACCTTGCAAGAAGTAAACAAGTTTTTTTAAAGGTCCAGACTTCATTCAGTCAAAACTGCGGTAACGCATATTTCAAGGGAAAAAGCCTGAAACAGAGCGCATCAAAATGTCAGGGAATTGGTCATGATGATTTTGAGCGGCACCATTATAAGCTATAACTGGGCTTTTTTTGACAAAACCCAAAGAAAAACGTGATTTCAAAATGTCACGAGGAATATGACCAAGTTAATTAGACCAAATCTAAAAAATATTGACTCATCATTCGCCAAAATAGCCATGACGTCGGTCATAAAGGAAATGTATATCGGGCGACTTCCTATGCTATTATATGCGCACTAAATTTGGCCTTTGTAGCGGAGCCGTAATGAGCCAACATCTTTCTTTACCTAAAGATAAAATTCGTTTCTTGTTGTTAGAAGGCGTTCACCAAAACGCAATCGACACTCTAAATGCTGCTGGATACACCAACATTGACTACCGTAAAACTGCGCTTGAGGGTGAAGCGTTGAAAGAAGCGGTTAAAGATGCTCACTTCATTGGTATTCGTTCACGTACTCAATTAACTGAAGAAGTTTTTGAAGCGGCGAACAAACTGATTGCTGTGGGTTGTTTCTGTATCGGTACAAACCAAGTGAACTTAAATGCTGCAATGATTCGCGGTATTCCAGTATTTAACGCACCATACTCAAATACGCGTTCAGTTGCTGAACTAGTACTTGCTGAAGCGATTCTATTACTTCGTGGTGTTCCTGCAAAATCTGCTTCAACTCACCGTGGTGGTTGGAACAAGTCTGCAGTCGGTTCATTTGAAACTCGTGGTAAAACTTTAGGTATTGTTGGTTACGGTTCGATTGGCTCGCAACTTTCTGTACTTGCTGAAAGTTTAGGTATGCACGTAATTTATTACGATGCCGTAACTAAACTTCCAATGGGTAATGCACGTCAAGTCGGTTCTATGGGTGAACTTCTTGCCAATGCAGACGTCGTATCTCTACACGTTCCAGACGTTCCATCAACTCGCAACTTCTTCGGCAAAGACCAATTTGCTCAAATGAAAGAAGGCGCAATCTTCCTCAATGCTGCACGTGGTACATGTGTCATCATTGAAGATCTTGCTGATGCAATCAAATCTGGTCATATTGCTGGTGCGGCTGTAGACGTATTCCCTAAAGAACCAAAAGCAAACGGTGAAGAATTCGTTTCTCCACTTCGTGGCTTAGACAACGTGATTTTGACTCCTCACGTGGGTGGTTCAACGATGGAAGCGCAAGCGAACATCGGTCTTGAAGTTGCTGAAAAATTCGTTGCTTACTCTGATAAAGGTATGACTTTATCTGCAGTGAACTTCCCAGAAATCGCGTTACCGTTGACTGAAGGCAAACACCGTTTACTTCATATCCACAAAAACGTGCCAGGCGTGCTTTCAAAAATCAACAACTTGTTTGCTGAACACGGTATCAACATCTCTGGTCAGTCTTTAATGACCAAAGGTGATGTCGGTTACTTAGTGATGGACGTTGACGCAACTGCTTCTAAAGAAGCATTGGATACACTTCACGAAGTGGAAGGTACGATCCGAGTTCGCGTATTGTTCTAATCACCTTAGACACTGAAGCCACAGCCTTCGGGCTGTGGTTTTTTTATTGTAATAAACTTTTAAAATCTGGCTAGTGCCACTCTCCCGCTCTTCGAGTCATCGAAACAAATTTAGTCTATGCCAAATTTTAAAATTACCCCTGCCCTACAAGCACCACTGATCTTGCTTATTGCAATGATCAGTATGCAAAGCAGTGGTTCTTTAGCCAAATACCTGTTTGGTCAGTTTCCCATCCTGACCGTGTCCGCGATGCGTTTACTGCTCGGTGCATTAATCTTGGCGATCATCTTTAAAATTTGGCAAATCAATTTTAAACAAGTCAAATGGTCTGCAATTATCAGCTATGGCTGTGCGCTTGCAGGCATGAATATGCTGTTTTACTTGTCCATTGATCGCCTACCTCTCGGCATTGCCGTGTCTTTTGAATTTATTGGCCCTTTAAGTGTTGCGCTATTGGCAGCAAGACGAAAATTCGACTTCGTCTGGGTCGGCCTTGCAATTCTAGGCCTAATTTTGCTGTTTCCTTTTGATCAAGCTGCACAACGACTTGATCCCGTGGGCATTGCCCTCGCCCTTGGCGCAGGTGCCTGCTGGGCACTCTATATCGTGGCAGGTCAGAAACCCTCTGGCGTTTCAGGCAACCATACGGTTTGTTTAGGTATGTTTGTCGGCATGTGTGTTCTGATGCCCATCGCAATCTTTGCAGGTATGCCGGCACAGGCGTTTGAGCCAAGTAGTCTGCTGTATTTTATTGCACTTGCGACCTTAGCCAGTGCTTTACCTTTTACTCTAGAAATGATTGCGCTACGTAACATGACTGCGCTGAGTTTCGGTACACTCATGAGTTTGGAACCCGCTGTTGCCGCTCTCTCGGGTTTTATCTTTTTGCATGAACAATTGTTATGGACACAATGGTTGGCATTAGCAGTGATTATCAGTGCTTCGATTGGCTGTACTTATACCACGCAAAAAGCCAAAGTCATTTAAATTCAAAATCCATCATGATTTGGTCAAATGTTAAAATTCACTCAATTGTTAGCATTAACCGCTATACTGTACTGACTCAAAAATAGGGCTCAACACCGCCCAACAACTGTGTGCCGCATGCCAAATTCACAACTTCTCGCTGTTGTTTTCATGGTGCTCTCCATGATCTCCTATCAGATCAGTGCTTCATTTGCCAAACAACTGTTTTTGGTACTAGACCCACTGAGCGTAACCATTTTAAGGCTGTGTTTTGCCTCGATTATTATTTGTTTGATGTTCCGCTCTTGGCACATTTTAAAACGACTTTCATTTTTAAAATGGCGTGATTTACTCTGCTATAGCGCAGCCCTGTGCCTGATGAATGTCTTGTTCTATATGTCACTGGGCAAACTCCCTCAAGGCATTGCCGTTGGACTCGAGTTTATTGGCCCACTGGGTTTGGCACTGCTGTCGATTAAAAATCGTAGTGACTATATCTGGGTGTTTTTGGCGATCTTAGGGATCGCGTTGATGGTGCCTTGGGGACAAGCTCAAAGCGGCAATTTCTCACTGATTGGTGCGGCGTGTGCATTGGCTGCCGGACTCTGTTGGGCCTTTTATATTTATTTCGGGCAAAAAGTGGTACACCAAAATATTGGTATGCATGCACTGACCATCGCCATTAGTTTATCGGCATTGACCTTATTACCCATCGGCCTCTATAACAACGCATCAGCTTTATTGGATACACAATATTGGCCTAAAGCCTTGTTGATTGCGATTTTAGCTACAGCCATACCTTATGCCCTTGACCTCAAAGCATTGAAGATTCTAAGCAAGCTGAGTTATGGCACATTGTCGAGTATCTCACCTGCTTTGGCAGCCATTACGGGTATGGTGGTATTGGGAGAACGCATTAATATAGGGCAATGGCTTGCTTTGGTGTGTATTATGCTTGCCTCGGTCGGGGTGACAATGCGCTCCTCTCGCACTACAACGACTAGCGGATCAAACTAATTTTCATCTTTATCGCTGAAATAAAAAGACGACCTCTGCCGTCTTTTTTAATTTGGAATTTGTCCTCAAAACTCACTAATATTTATCCCGTCAAACTGTCTTTATCCGCCTTCTTGTATTTTTTATATTCTGCCAAATATTGTTTGGCTAAACTTTCCTTTTGTTTTTCATCTAAGATTTTACCCGCTTGCTGAAAAAAGCCATGTTCTTCTTCCTGCAAATGATGATGTACCGTTTCAGATAACTTTTTCGCAATTGCCAACCAACCTGGATTACTAAATTCAGTTTCCGTCAGTTGCTCTAATAATTCATCCATCTCATGATGTTCCGCCAATGCATGACGGGTGATGTTTAGGCCTGAATCAGTCATCATTAACGGGATGTAAAAATAACGATCTTCGCCAACAGCATGAGCAAATAACTCATTTTTGAGCAGCTCAAATAAATCTCGACGCTCAGGTGTATCCCCTGATGTTTGAATGAGTTTTTCAGCAAGTTCACGTTGCTTTTCATGACTTTGGCGTAAAGCTTCAAATATATTCATTGTAGTGATGACCTCTGATGCTTAGCTAATTGTGTATTATGAAATTTAATTATTATCCACAACTCAAACGAGTCGCTTATTTTCATACTAATCATTTCAGCGACAGAATTCAGCAACGCTCTGTTAAGATTTGTTTTAAGCTTGTCCCGTAAAGGTTTGATAACCCAACCGTACAATCAAAATACTCACCAAAATCAAAAATAGAATTCGAATAAAACCACTGCCGTATTTAATCGCCGCACGTACACCAACGATCGAGCCTAAAATATTTGCTATAGCCATCATCAAGCCTATCGCAAATAACACATGGCCAGTGGGCGCAAAGAAACTCAGTGCAGCTAGATTTGTGGTTAAGTTGGCGACTTTTGACAAAGCAGAGGCATGTAAAAAGTCTGCTTGTAGATAACGAATAAAAAAGAAAATAAAGAAACTGCCCGTACCCGGCCCAAAGATGCCGTCATAAAAGCCAATCACCAGACTACCAATAGCGGCAAGACCGAGGATTTTAGGAGTCAGTTCTTGGCGTACATGCACCTGACCAAATTGTTTTTTGGCAAAGGTATAGATCGCAATCACGATCAACATGACCAAAACGAAAGGACGTAAGACTTCTTTTGGAATCATTGATACACAGGCTGCTCCCACAAAGGAGGCAACAAATGCAAAGCTTGCAATGACCGCAAGTAATTTCCAACGGAGTTTGACTTGGCGTAAAAAAGAATAGGAAGCTGACGCTGTACCAAAAATCGAAGACAACTTATTGGTGCCAAACACCGTCGCCGGAGATAAGTGCGGCATGGCATTCATAATGGCTGGAATTTGAATTAATCCTCCGCCCCCCACTGCTGCATCAATTGCACCGGCAAAAAATGCAAAAAATAAGAGGCTTAAAATAATTTCAATTTCCATAATTTGGCTTCAATGGCTGTTGATGACTATTCAAGATTTAATACACGTTTTGGTACTAAGCGCTTACGATCGGTAATTTCCGCTAGACCTAAGCAACGTTCCCCATCAAATACCAAAACCTGCGCTTCCGCAGCATGCTCAATATTACTTTCCATTCCACGACTAAAATATTCAGCTCGACCTTCCGGCGCTTGCACTTTGCAAAAATGATCGACAGGTGAATACACCGGCAGCAATAATGCTTCACGCTCAGCTTCGGTCAGACTCTCTAAATATTCAATGGTAAAGCTTGGGTTAAGATCAAAATGACCCGTTTGAATACGGTGTAGATAGGTTAAATGTCCGTAAGTACCCAATGCTTTGGCAATATCTTCGCCTAATACACGAATATACGTGCCTTTAGAACAGGTGATGTCGAGTGTAATACTATTCTCATTAAATGATAATAACTCGATGGCATAAATCGAAATTGGACGTGCTTCTCGTTCAATTTCTATCCCTTTACGTGCCAATTCATATAAAGGGCGGCCTTCTTTTTTCAATGCCGAATACATGGGTGGAATTTGTTGAATATCCCCTACAAATTGCGCCAAGACATTTTGAATATTTTCTTCAGTCAATGTTGGAACAGCTTGCTCTAATAGTACTTCACCTTCCACATCACCCGTCGTGGTACTGTGTCCTAAAAAGACGGTGGTTTTATAACGTTTAGTCGAATCCAATAAAAAATGCGAAAACTTTGTTGCTTCACCTAAGCAAATTGGTAATAAACCTGAGGCTAATGGATCTAGCGCACCTGTATGTCCTGCTTTTTGTGCTCGATACAACCAACGCACTTTTTGTAATGCAGCATTCGAGCTAATGCCCAAAGGCTTATTTAATAAAAATACACCATGTACAGGACGACGTTGGATCTTAGGAGAGGCTTTTTTCATGTCAAAATTTGGCTAATACAGGAACAGCGCAATGGTAACAACCCACCTCTAACGTTTACAACTCTTCTATGTTTTTATCTGCGTTTTATGTCATATTGAGTTCGCATTTAGAACTCTAGAACAATTAAAAACGGAATAAAGGTGCATTGGGATATGCAAAAAAATAAACTTTGGCTCATCATAGCCTTGGTCGTTATCGCAGTTGCTGCATTCATATATTGGCTGGCGCCAAAAGCATCACGAAATGATCCTTCAGATCAATCGGTTCAACAACAAAATACGCCTTTAGCGCAGGGCGAAAATGCTACAGCACAAGCCACAAGCGGTTCTTCACTGCTCAGTCCAAGTCAACAAGACACGGAAGTTAACTGTCAAATCAGTATGGATGGTTCAAACCGTCTGATCGTGAACGAACAAACACGGAATTGTTTTGAATATTTCATCACTCAATATGGTGAAAAGTCGATAGATCAAATCAAAAAGGATTTTAAAACCTACATTGCACAAGGTCATAAAGAACCTGCGCTATCCCAAATTTATGATTTGTGGGATCGCTATATGAAATATCGTGAACAATTAGGTCATTTACAGCCACCAAGTGACGACAAAGAATCACCACAATATTATCGCTCGATCTACAGCAGCACACAAAATTTAAGAAAACAGTTCTTTTCTGATTATGAAATTGAAGGTTTATTTGGCAAGGAAAATACTTATCACGAATACACGCTGAAACGGATGGAAGTAGTAAATGACAAAAAACTGTCTGAATCAGAAAAAGCCAAAAAACTAAAAGCCCTGTTTGATGAACTCCCAGAAGATTGGAAAGAAAATCTGGAACAAATCAATAAACTTGAAGATTTACGCAAGCTCACAGCAGACATTAAAGCCCGTGGTGGTTCAAGCGAAGAAATCCATCAAATGCGGTTAAATTTAGTGGGTCCAGAAGCTACTCAGCGCCTTGAAAATCTAGACAGCCAGCGCAGCTCTTGGAAATCTAGCGTAAATCAATACCTCACAGAGCGTGACAGCATTGTGAAAAGCAATATGAGTGACAGTGCGAAACAACAAGCGGTGCAGCAACTCCGTAATCAACATTTTAAATCGAAGGAAGATCAGCTCCGCGTCAGTACCTTTGAATCTGTGCATGATCAAGGTGGAAAATTACCTTTCGCAGAATAACTGCAAACAACAATTTAAAAACAACTTCAATTTCAGGATGAAATGATGAAAAAACCACAAGCTCTTTTATGCGCAATCATCGCTGCATCAGCAGTGATCTCCAGCACACAATCCCAAGCGGCGCCAGGACTCCAACATGTCACCGCCAACAGCTCGGCAAACTATGCCAAGACCAAATATCCGATTGTGTTTACCCATGGTATGTTCGGGTTTACTCGCATTGGTTTTGACAGCTTTGGCATGGATTATTTTTATCAAATTTTGCCAGATTTAGCTCGTAATGGGGCCAATACCTTTGCTGCCCAAGTTTCTCCGCTAGAGTCGACAGAAGTCCGTGGTGAGCAATTGCTCTCTCAAGTCGAAGAAGTTCTTGCTCTGACCGGCCAACCCAAAGTGAACCTCATTGGTCATTCACATGGTGGACCGACAACTCGCTACATTGCAGCGATCAAACCTGAATATGTGGCTTCGGTGACTGGGGTTGCAGGCACTTATCGTGGCTCTCTAGTCGCAGATAAAATCCAAGCGAATAAAACTATTAACTCAGTCTTTGGGGTCCTTGGCGATCAACTCTTAGCACCGATTATTACTTGGGCTGAAGGCAACTCGAGTCTACCCAACAGTGTTGATGCATCACTTACCGCGATCAGTGAAAAAGGTTCTGCTGAATTTAATGCAAAATTTCCAACCGCAGCACTGGCTGCGAACTGTAATCAGTCGGGTGCCAAAGTCGACAATGGCGTGTATTACTACTCATGGACAGGTACAGCACAAACCACGAATGTATTAGATGTACTAGATACAGTGATTAGTCAGCTTGCCCCTTTGGCCTATGGAAATCGTGACAATGACGGTTTGGTTGGACGCTGTAGCACCCACATCGGACAAGTAATCCGTGATGACTACAATCACAACCACTTAGATGAAGTGAATATGGTCTTTGGTCTACGCAGCCTATTTTCACCTGACCCAGTTGCGCTCTACCGCCAACATGCCAATCGTTTAAAATTACAGGGACTGTAGCTTCAAAAGTTGGCTCCCTTTCAGCACTGAACAGGACGTCTTTGGACGTCCTTTTTTGTTTACAATTTTTTTATTTGTACGCATTAAACAATTTAATTCAATAAGTTATTCAATAATAACAACTAAAATAAATAGCAAAAATAAAAGACGAATGTATATAAATATACTTGTCACCTCAATGCCGTCCATGTCCTAAAATGACATGGAATTTCAAACCGAGCATGAAAAAATGACAAGGCATCTTTGTCTATTCAAACTCTCTAAAATCAAAGATATGGCCTGGCCAATCACAAAGATGATGCTTAAAAATAGAGAGTATTTTCATTATTAAAAAGTAATAAAAACAACATCAGATCAAGGAACATTTATGCGATCTTTAGTAAACACGGCCAAGATGGCCTCTGTAGCTGCAATTGCAAGCTTAGCGATCAGTATATCGGCAAGCACTCAAGCTGCGCCTAGCGTCCTCCAGGTGAAGGAAACGGCAAAATCTGACTACGCAAAAACCAAATATCCAATTTTAATGGTGCATGGTTGGCTCGGTTGGTCACGTATCGGTACCGACACCATTGGACTGGATTATTGGTACCAAATCTTGCCAGATATGGCACGAAATGGCTCAACCGTATTCGCAGCGCAATTATCTCCTGCAAATACCACAGCACATCGTGGTGAGCAGTTAATTGCACAAGTTGAAGATGTTTTGGCTATTACAGGGAAGCCAAAACTTAACTTAATCGGTCACTCTCATGGTGGCCCAACGGTATTGTATGTGGCTCAAACAAAACCACAGTACATTGCGTCTATTACAGGTGTTGCAGGGACCTATCACGGCTCTAAAGTAGCGGATGATATTCAAGGCAACTCACTTTCTCGTACTGCCTTCAATATTTTAGGTGATTATATTGTCGGCCCATTGATTGCTTTGGGTCAGGCAAAACCTGAGCTTGAAATTGATTTCGATGCTTCTATGAAATCATTATCACAAAAAGGTTCTGCTACATTTAACAGTACGGTTGCAAAATCTGCTGTAGCTGACGGTGTTTTGGCATCTTCAGAAAATTGCAGTAAGAACTTGAAGCAAGTCGACAGCAAAGGCATCCAATACTATTCATGGACGGGTGTTGCGCAAACCACAAATCTACTTGATATCGACACGATCCTGATGCAACTCGGGCCATTGTCTTATGGTAATAAAGACAATGACGGTATGGTTGCACGTTGTAGTGCTTATATCGGTAAAGTCATTAACGACAGCTACAAACTTAACCATACCGATTTAGCCAATATGATGTTCGGCTTAACGGGTCTATTTGCACAAGATCCTGTGGCACTGTACCGTCAACATGCTAACCGTTTAAAACTGCAAGGACTTTAATTCTTATCGTTGAAGTTTCAATTCACTAAGGGGGCTTCGGCCCTCTTATTTACTTTAATCGATCTGATAAATCATGCTCTTTTATTTTGTTACATTTAGCGTCACAGTTAATCTTTTTCAATTTGCAACAGGTGGTCTTTATTGCTTTATTAGAAGTGACAATAAATATTGTCAAAAAACAATAATACATTGAGGATCGCTCATGAAATACGGACCATTTTTAGCAGGTTTAATTGCAGCTACATGCATCGGTAATGTATCTGCATCGCAAGCAACCCAAGTCACCGCCAAAGCTAGTTCTAGCTATGCAAAGACCAAATATCCAATCGTATTTAACCATGGTATGGGTGGTTTCATTACCGTTGGTACGGACTCTTTTGGACTCGACTATTGGTATCAAATCCTGCCTGATCTTGCCCGCAATGGTGCAAATGTCTGGGCAACGCGCGTATCGCCGTTTAACTCCACCGAAGTACGTGGCGAACAACTTTTACAACAGGTCCTTGAAATCCGAGCACTCACCGGTGCAGATAAAGTGAATTTGATTGGACATAGTCATGGTGGACCAACGATTCGTTATGTTGCCGGTGTGCGCCCAGATGTCGTGGCTTCATTAACCAGTGTTGCAGGACCTCATCAAGGCTCCCCTGTTGCAGATTTAATTTTAAAAGCTGAAGGCACCGCTGTCGAAGCACCCTTGGTCGGAGCTGTGAATTTTGTCTCTAAAGCCATTGTTTGGGCGCAAGGTCTAGATCCAACGACTTATCCTCATGATGCATTGGCAGGTGGTTCAAGTTTAACGCTAGCGGGTTCTGCAAAGTACAATACCGCATTCCCTCTGGGCTTGCCTAAATCCAATTGTGCTGATGGTAATAGCGTGGAAAAAGGCATTTATAACTATTCATTTACAGGTGTGGGCCAAATCACCAATATTTTAGATTTAGACTCAGCACTAAAAGTGACCGCATTACTGATCGATGGCGGAAAAGACAATGATGGCCTCGTATCACGCTGTAGTGCCAAGTTTGGTAAAACCATTCGTGATAACTACAACTGGAACCATTTAGATGAAGTCAACCAAGTGCTTGGTCTCAAAGCGTTGTTCGCACCAGATCCTGTCGATGTCTATCGTCAACATGCAAACCGGCTAAAATCTCAAGGTTTATAATTTTCTTTCTCGCATAAAAAATGCGCCAAAAGGCGCATTTTTTACAGCGTTGTAAAACAAATTATTTTGCTTTACGAGCTGGTAATTTTTCACGAATACGTGCAGCTTTACCAGACAATTCACGTAGGTAGTAAAGTTTAGCACGACGAACGTCACCTCGACGTTTCACTTCGATACCAGCAACGATTGGTGAGTGAGTTTGGAATACACGCTCAACACCGAAACCGCTAGAAATTTTACGTACTGTGAACGCAGAGTTCAAACCACGATTTTTCTTAGCAATTACAACACCTTCAAATGCCTGAAGACGTTCACGCTCACCTTCTTTTACTTTAACTTGAACAACTACTGTGTCACCAGGAGCAAAAGCAGGGATGTCTTGTTTCAACTGTGCATTTTCAACAGCTTGTACTAAAGGATGTTTACCGCTCATGGGGTATCTCCGATTATGCGAGTTAGAAGAGGTCTAATCATCGCTGGGGCTAGAGGCTAAAGCGCATAGACCCGATTGACTTTCCCTTTATGCTTGACCGCTTCAATGCATAAAGAGCCTAATATAAGATTTAAAAAATTAAACCTTGGAATCTTTTAGCCATTTCTTTTGCTGCTTGGTCAATTCAACTTTTTCAACCAACTCAGGTCGGCGTTCTAAAGTGCGTTGATATCGCTGCAAAAACCGCCACTTCTCAATATTGGCATGATGTCCCGATTTTAATACTTCAGGAACATCTAAACCTTCAAAATGGTCTGGCTTGGTATATTGTGGGCAATCTAAAAGACCATCCACAAATGAGTCTTGCACATGTGATTGCTCATCAGACATTGCACCCGGAAGTCTCCGAATCACACTATCCAATAAAACCATCGCAGGAAGTTCACCACCAGATAAAACGTAATCGCCTATTGACCATTCCTGATCAACATATTGTTGGATCAAACGCTCATCTACACCTTCATAACGACCACACAATACAATCAATCCATCATATTTGACGAAATCTTGTACCGAAGGTTCATTTAAGGTTTTTCCTTGCGGCGACATATACACCACAGGGACATGAACAGCACCCGCTTGCTTGGCAAGCTGTTTGGCACGATGAATTGCTCTCGCTAATGGCTCAGCCATCATCACCATACCTGGACCACCACCAAATGGACGTTCATCCACTCTTTTGTAGTTGCCCTCAGCAAATTCGCGTGGATTGATACAATGAACTTGCACAATGTCACGTTTTGCTGCGCGCCCGCTAATACCGTAGGCTGTAATCGCTTCAAACATTTCAGGAAAAAGCGTAATGACTGCAAAAAACATCGCAGACTCCTCTATTTTCCTGCTGCGTCAATCCTTAAAGGATTAATAATCTACGCCCCAATTTACGTAGATACGACCAGCTTCGAGATCAACACGCTGTACCACATCTTTATGCCATGGAATCATTCGCTCTTCGCTATCGACGCTCTCAGCAGTAGCGCGAACTACCATCACGTCGTTAGCACCTGTTTCAAACAATTCGTGGATTTGACCAAGGTTGACTTCTTGCTCATCTTCTCCAAGACCTAACACTGTTAAGCCCTTCAAATCTGACCAGTAGTACTCATCCACGCCTGCTTGAGGCAGTTGCGATTTAGAGATCCAGATATTTGCGCCAACCAAGTTATCTGCCGCGGTACGATCACTCACACCTTTTAGCGAAACAACTAAGCCTTTGCCATGTGGTTTCCAACGTTTTACATCTACTGTTTGCCAACCTGCTTTGGTCTCAATGTACCAAGGGAGGTAGTCAAAAATATTGCTCATAGGTTCTGTATTGGAATAGACCCAGAGCCACCCATTTAATCCATATGCTGAACGTAGCTGTCCAATCTGAATACGATCTTCGGGAACATTCTGTGTTGGTGTCATGGGTAACCTACTACTAATTAAGCAGTAGCTGCAGCTTTCTTAGCTTCAGCAGCTAAAGAAGCAACACGTTCTGAAGGTTGAGCACCTTGTGAAACCCAGTGAGCAAAACGGTCAGCATCTAAACGAAGTTTTTCTGCTTTACCTTGAGCTGTAGGGTTGAAGAAACCGATACGTTCGATGAAACGACCGTCACGTGCATTACGGCTATCAGTCACAATGATTTGATAGAACGGACGTTTTTTAGCACCACCGCGTGCAAGACGAATAACAACCATGATAGAACCTTATAGTTTTTACGGATTATCCCTGTACCGACCATCGATACATTTCAAACCCCTTTCATAGAGGGCAATATTTTACGTGAAATTTGCCCTGAATGAAAGATCAAAAAGTGTTTATCCACAATTTTGAATTTGAGGTTATTTACCGTCCCAGTTTGAGGTGGCAGATGGAGTACAAGGATTTCCATTGTTTTTATCTGAGCCTTTTGTCCAACAACGCTCGCCGCGAGAGTTTAGAACCAAATGGCCATTACCTGCTTGTTGTTGAGCAGGAACAGGAGTTGCTGTCATTGTCCATGTCTCTCCAGTCAACACCCCATCTGCTACAGGAGTAATCACAATATTGTAAAGCGCTTGTCCTGTGCGGGGTAAACTGTTTGGAATATCTAGATTTACGATGTTTGCACCTCGAAAACTATAATTACTTGCTTTAAAGTTGCTCAACTTTCTGGCTATTTCTAACATCTCAGTTTGCGCATCCACTCTTTTGGTCTTACGCACATATTCTTGATAGCTTGGATAGGCTATAGCAGCTAATACTCCAATAATAGCGACTACAATCATTAATTCAACTAAAGTAAAACCACGATTTACCATTTCTCAGCCCCCTCGCCACAGCCTGTACGAGTAACTAAGTTAGCCTTATTCTTGCATTTATTTCCTTCACTCGTCATCAAAAAGTTAAAACTCTTGTCTTTAACCAATGTATTGGATGTATTTTTCGTTACTATAATTGCCCATTGCTGAGCCAAACCCAATGTATCGGAATCAGGATCATTACAAGAAGCATCAACTAGGACTTGATTATTCGCCCTGCTATCAACCAAAGTTAATGTGTACTGCACATTTGTGCCGACAGCATTAATTGGATAATTAATAGCTGTTAAATTATCCAACGCCCCACCGTAGTAATCCTGCAAATCAAAACATTTATATGTAAAGTTTTTTGCTTTATGCTTTTCCAGCAATTCTGAAATTTTAAGTATCTCTTGAGTTACACCAGCTTCTGCTGCCCTACGGACATAAGCCTGATAACTTGGAAAAGCGATGGCTGCTATAATCGCCATAACCATCACTACAACCATAACTTCGATTAAGGTAAAGCCACGATTAGATTTTATCATCTCATGTTCCTACCTTTTCTCAAACCAACGTGTTGGATTCAATACACGAGTACATTGCCAATTACCTAAACCTGCATTATTCGTTGATAAGGTGTAATTACCACAGCTATTACCGCCACCACCACCATTATTCGCTAATGCCAAGCCTTGAATACCCTTTCCAACTACATTTGTGTTTTTATACTGCCCACCGACATTTTCAACCCTAAAGCCAGATTTCTTCTCTCGCTCTAAATCATTAGCTCCCGCTGCGGTTGTACAAATACCAAAAGGCAAACAATATTGCTGACGGTCGGTCTCACCAATAACGCGAGGCAAACAAGGGTCTTGAGGTGTTATACCAGTTCCCTCTGGATCATAAACAGAAAGAAATAAATTATTTCCAATTGCAATAGGCTCTTCAAAAGCCTTTAAACCACCTGATTGTCTAAAAGTGTTATTTGCTAATTCGGCACCAGCACTCGTTGTATCCCAACTCCAAGAAAGTGAGCGATACCATCCCTGTTTAGGTACTGTTGCATTAAAAAACTTGCTATAGATTGTTTCGTTACCTGAAATACTTGTTTGTGGATTTGCTAATAAATCCGCTAAAGTCAAATTCGTAGTTTTCAAACGGTTTTCAAACGGCACATCCACTACTGTCGTTGCTGTTGTATAATTACCAGTAAGCGCTCTATTTGTGATCAAGTCTTTATTAATAAAGTCCAAATCAAACAAACCATAAACTTTATTGGTCGGACGGTCTGTCAAGGCTACTAGTGGACTTAAACCATCACGCCCCTTAACAGGGGCAACATCTAATGGTGTACTACGGTCTCCAGAAGCAGCACCAACCAAAATAAATGTTTTTCCACCCTCATCATGGATTGTCAAAGTCACAGGTTCATATAACCGAGGGTTATCACCATTCGTTATTGCAGCACCTGCTGATGTAGTTGCTAAATCAGCCAATCTAACTGTACGAACCCCAAAGTCCGAATATGTGATTGCACCACTAGTTGTACTTTTGGTTTGATAGTTATCCATATCAACACGGAAAACTTGACCGCCTAAATCACCAAAGTACAAATGATCCACATAACCATCACCATCTCGATCTAAAGTACTAATACGTGAAACAATACTATGTTTTAAATTAGAGTTATTCGCATCAGAATTAGTATTACTGACCCAAAATAAACGCTTACCAGTTTCAGCATCAATTACATAAACAGCATTACCTTTAGTCTCTGTTTTATTACAAGTATCAACTACATTTCCAGTAGAATCTTTTAGTTGATATTCTGAAGGATTAGCTACACCTAATCTAAAACGTGGATTTTCATAACACGCATCATATCCACCGCCAACAACCATCGCCCGAGTTGGCACACCTTTATAACGGATATTAATTAATACAGGTTTCGACCAAGACTGCCCCATTCTAGTGTAATTTAATTGATCTGCTCCTATTCTAAATTTAAGCTTCGGCTCGCTAGTATCAAGAACATCTAAGGCATAATAGCTAGAACCACCCATTCGCAACCCGCCAAAAATATTCATTTTAGTTGCTTTAATTTGTGAAGCTGGATATTTACCCTCCGCCCTATACTCAGCATCAACTATCCAAGGAGAGTCCACGCCATGTGCCGGTGCTGGTGTACCAGAACCAGATTTAACCAAGGCATTTGATTCATTTGGCTTATTTAATATTTCTGATGGTAAGAACACCATTTGTTCCTCACCAGTTGTTCCATCAACAATATGCAAACCACCTTCCATCGAACCATACAAAATAGATTGCTTACGCGGCTTTAATATTGTTCCGTCTGGTAATTCAATATCGCTTGTTGCTAACTCGCCTGACTCAGTTACAGTACCTGAATATGTCATTTGTACTGGAAACGAATGAATTATTCCTCCCATCGAAAAATAAGGTGATCCTTCATAATTTACAGCAGCATTTTCTGGGAAATCCTCTAAAGCAGTATCGACTTTAAATCCAATATAATTCAGCAGCTTTAAACGAACCGCTAATGGAAAACTTTTTAAAACATCTTGGTTTCTAAATTGGTTAAGAATTGAATCCTTAGAGCTGATTGTTCCTGTTGCTAATTTAGGAATCTGCATCAATGGCTTAGCTACATCATACTCACCATTATTTTTTAGAGTCGATAATGCAGTAATAGTTGTACCATTTGAACTCCCCGCGTCTGTAAATACTTTTCTGAACTTTGCTGGGCTAGAAGCAATGGGAACTGGCATCATTTCATAAGCACCGCCTACGTTAATTTTCCCACCATCATTTTGAGTCCGAGCACCCCATAAATTTTTTGTTGCTGTTTCAAAATCACCTTTCGCATTAAAAATATTAGTTGTTCCATCAACCAGCACGCCATTATTAAGACTATATTTTTTTAAGTTTCCAACCCAAGCCAACAAACTGGGTTGGGCTGGATTTGGCTCCAACATGCGCAGGTAACCGACATTCTGCAACCCATTGGGATTTAAGGCATCTACAGGAATAGAAAGGGTGCCCGTCGGCAATGGCGCTAGGGGATCTGTACCTAAATTATCAATAAAGTTTAAAACGCTTGTGGTTACATCAGCCGCACTATTCCCCGTATAAAAACCACCATTACCATACCCGCCTACTGGATTGGCATGATCAACATTATTTTTAGTTAATCCGTCAGTTTGATAGTACGAACAATCATCACCTTTCAAACGAGACCCTAATTTACAAGCATTTTTTACATTATCCTTAGTCAAACTATTAAAATCAGAGCCAAATCCAACAAAAGCTGTTTGAATTTTTACTCCAGCATAATTGGTATTACTATATAGTTTTTGCGCAAATGCCCCCATGCATTTCCAACCAGTATTATTTTTAATATTTGATAAATTAGTACCAGCAGCTGAACAATTAAAGTCAGATAATGTCGTAGTGTTTGGATTTGTTAATACTTTCTGCATTAATTCTTGTGATTCTGTATCGCTAGTCCCATTAGGTTCACCATCAGAAAGTATATAAATACCCTGTCCATCACAACTGACTCGTTTTGAAGACTCCGGTAAAGGTGACTTATACTTCACACCGTCACGAACCAACACATTAGAGGCATAAAAAGATGAGTTTTTCTGAGCATAATAATAAGTATTACCAGATTTAACCTCACTTACTAGACCATCAATGTTAGGGCTATTTGTAATTTTCGACCAACTACATCCCCACCAATAACAATCATTCCTATACCAAACCGCCGGTGTATTGTTAGTTCTGTAATATATCGGGTCGGTATCTGGTTGCTTAACACCTAATAATGGACTCGTCCCCATCAAATAAGCTGCAGCCTCAGCATATGCATGAGCTGTAGGGGTATTACCACTCGCAGATAAGTCACTCACAGCATTTTTCAGAGCTATACGTTGTTCAGAACCAACAGCCCCTAATTTTTTTGCCTCTACTTTTATTACCCCTGTTTTACCATCACCATTATAAGAATAGTGACCTAAACCCATTACAATGTTATCTAATTTTGGATCAGTGCTGTTTAAAACAGCATTTAAACCATTTTTCATTGCCTGTAAGCGATTAACATCTTTAACACCCGTCGGGTCTTTCATACTCCCTGACGTATCCAACATCATTACAAGTGTTTTTTGTCCAGCTGTCGGCATGGCATAAATTTGTAAGTCACTAGCTTGTGTAACACTGCTGCACATAAGAGCCGTCAAAGAAGCACTCAGCACAGTCATTTGATTTTTTTTAAGTTGCATAATATATCTCCGACTTAGCTTAAGGTGCTTCTGTTTGTTTTAAAAATGCTGCCAACGTAAACTCTTGTACTTGGCTTACAACGGGAATATTGTATTCACTTAAGCACTCTCTAAGAGTTTTCTTGGTTGACAAATCTTCATTTAAATTATCTGAAATATAAGTTTTATTTGAAGACAAACAATTGGTTTGAACATTATTTAAGCTAGTATTTGCATAGGCTGGTAAAAAGGCTGTAGTCGTTACTCGAATTGTATCCTGAGAAACTAAATTTTTAGGCAATCCTGTACCCTCACTTAAATTTGTGCCTCGCACCAAATTATCACCGGGGCTTTTTGTTGCATCTCGTGATTTAGGGATAGTGATTGCAACTTGCGTCACTACTGCCTGCCTAGCACTGCCAAAATCACGCTCGATATCACAAAAGCCAGACACGCCACTATTAACCAACCGCGCATCATCGCCAGTCTCATTTGCAGTAATTATTGAGGTATCTGCATTTAATCCAAAAGCCCTATTATTAGTTGGCTTATAACAGAAAATAAATTCCTTATTTACACCTTTATCATCAATAGCTGCACCAACCGCTGTCGTATAGCTAACAAGCCTGCTTAAATCTGCTGTATTTAAATATTTATTTAATGGTGTGTCCGCAGATTGACTCAGTAATTGGTTAATTTGTGCATTAGTAGAAATCCCTAGAGAGGTGACACCCATTTTAATAGCATAAGTACCCACTACCATGATAATTAGGAGCAAGAAAAGAACAACCATAAGAGTTGCTCCTTTTTGGTTCTTTTTGAACATAATATTATTTTGATTAATCATTATTTCGCCCCAAACCATTTCTGAGTGCAACAGTCGCTATATATAATTGTCTTGGAACCCTATTAGCAGCCGTTGTATCAACCAAGGTACCAGATAAACCCGTTACCGTAGAGCCAAACAGATCGAATGTCTGAGCAGGGTTAATATTTTGGCTCGGAACCACGCTATCAGAGCGAATCAAGGCACTTAATTTTACAGCAACCACTCGTAAATTCGATTTTGTCTTAAAGGTTTCAATATCGTAATACGCCAAATTTCCTGCATCAGTCATACCACCTAACAGCACTTTAAACTGATCAACTTTTGGAATAATAACTTGAGCCTGAACTCCCAAACCATTAATCGTTGTTGGATTATTTTGTGTGGGGTTATCTTTGACAATTTTTTCTTTAGTTCCATCTGCGTTTGTTTTTTCTTCAGTAGTTGTGGCAGGTGTCGGTGTATTAGCATCACAAACCAGTGATAAAGAATTATTATCTTGTCTTAAAAAATACCGCTGAACAATTAAGTCACCAGTTCGAACAGATACACCTTCACAATTAAACATTGCAGTAGGTGCAATAAATTGAATTGTCAACTGATCACTTGCAATACCTGACATATTAGACGGGCCATTAGATCGACTAACAACATTTTCTGCAGTAATTGTCCCACTCAATGTTACATTTAAGTTGGAGGTCGCAGTCCCTGCAGTTAAAATCAGCCCCCCTCTAGGAGTATTTGATTTTATTTCATATTGGTTACTATTGCCAAAATTCAACATTTGAATATCTTTAACAATATAATCAAGGCCAAATAAGCCACTATCTTGTATCTGAGAGTTTGCTTCCTGCAGCCTTGTCGTAATAAAGCTTCCCAAAATAAGTTGAACTGCAGCCGCTGTCACAATCAACCCCAAAGTTAAAGCAACCATCAGCTCTAATAGTGTAAATCCTGATTGCTTATCATGAATGTTCATCAATAAACCTCCATCATCATGCAACTAGATCCAACCACATAAACACCTGCAACACTCATACACTGTGTCGTATTTTGACTTATGTTAGTTTCTCCCCATGCAGCAAAAAGACAATTTCTACGATCTGCTACCGTAACACTTGTTGTCCCAGGGCAATTTTCCATTCGCAGATGCAAACCAAAATTACGTGCATTGGCTTGAGCTTGCTGCACATCATTTCTAGCCAATGCCGCAGCATTGCATCCGGGGGTTGTTGGATTTATGCAGGCGGTAGAAATAGTATTAGGTATATCTTGATTTACTAACCCCATATACGAAGCTCTTCCTGCATTATTGGCCCTAATGCTTTCAGCAAGGCCTTTTAGCACAAAAATAGCATGCGATCGTTGAGCTGCTTCCGTAGAGGCTTCAACTGCTCTTACCTGCAATGCGGTATACCCTAGCACACCAATAGAAAGTAAGATTAATGCCACTAAAACTTCCATGAGCCCAACACCTTGTTGATTATGGATTTTCATCAACAACTCCCCTCTTCCATTGACTCAAATGCGCCAACAACCGAAAATGTAATAACTTTCGATTTTTTTAGTTTTTGTGAACAAATAGTTATTATTCTCGGATAATTTTCTATCTGATTTTCAGCTTTATTATTTACCAATATTTGATCAGCGACCCATTCTTTTTTACCATCTTCATTAGTTACTTCCTTCATTTTTACAAAACTTCTTGGCAACATTATACCCTGTGGGCTAAACACAATATCGGGTGGTGAATTATATCCCTGAGGAACACCTTCCAACGTAATATCGACATTTTTTGATACCCAAAAAAAATTGGTTGGTGTAGCTGTTGTACTCCCATTTAGCTGAACAACTGTATTTGTTTTAAGTAGAACGGCTTGACTGCGTGCTTGACTTAAAACTAATATCAATTCTTTTGTATTTGCGTCTAGTCGCTTTCTATTAAGTATATCCCCAAAAGAAGGCGCAGCCATCATGGCAATAATCGCCATTACAGCAATCGTCACCATCAACTCAATTAACGTAAACCCATTATTTTTCTGCATACTCCCCCCAAGGCAACAAAACCTTACCCTATTAAAAATAATACCCAATTAAATTACAAAACCAACACAAATAAGGATAAAAGGCATAAAAAAACAGATAATTGCCAAAAAGCAATTATCTGTCAATTCTTAAAAAAATTCAGAATGTTAAGTCATTAACACTTTATGCCTGAGTTACAGGAATACGTAACTCTTTTGGTAAACTAAAGGTAATATTTTCTTCGCGGCCATCTAGCTCTTGTGGTGCTTTTGCCCCCCAATCCTGTAAACGCTGAATCACTTGCTTAATTAAAATTTCAGGCGCAGACGCACCAGCTGTTACCCCAATTTTAGTCTGCTCATTAAACCATTCTTGCTGCAATTGTTCTGCATTATCGACCAAGTACGCATGTTTACCCATCCGTTCAGCCAATTCACGTAAACGGTTTGAGTTCGATGAGTTTGGCGAACCTACAACCAAGACCACATCGCACTGCTCGGCCAAATCACGTACCGCATCTTGGCGGTTTTGTGTCGCGTAGCAAATATCATCTTTACGCGGCCCCTGAATCTGAGGGAATTTCTGACGCAGTGCATCAATTACTTTGGCCGTATCATCAATGGACAGCGTAGTTTGAGTGACAAAAGCCACTTTTTCTGGGTTACGAACGTCTAGCGCAGCAACATCCTCTTCATCTTCAACCAAATAAATCGAGCCACCATTTTTAGTGTCATATTGTCCCATCGTGCCTTCAACTTCAGGATGCCCTTCATGACCAATCAAAATCGCTTCCACACCTTCACGTGCGTATTTGGTCACTTCAATATGGACTTTGGTCACCAACGGGCAAGTGGCATCAAAAACTTTTAGACCACGGCGCTCTGCTTCTTGTTGCACCGCTTTAGATACGCCATGGGCACTAAAGATCACGATATTATCGTCAGGTACTTCATCCAGTTCATCGACAAAAATTGCACCGCGCTGACGCAGATCATCGACCACAAATTTGTTATGCACCACTTCATGACGCACATAAATGGGTGGGTTAAAGCATTCGAGTGCACGGTTGACTATCGCGATGGCACGATCTACCCCTGCACAGAAACCGCGTGGATTAGCTAAAACAATTTCCATAGAATCCTCAATGCCCACTCAAATTTTACGGGTATCACTTGAAATAAATGCAAACAATAGACGTCTGACTATTTTGTTTGGCGCGCGTCTACTCTAAAATAGAGAAGATATTTTATCATATCAGGAAAAATATCATGTCGGGTCTCTTGTTTGTCGTTTCTGCTGCTTCGGGAACGGGCAAAACATCCCTCGTTAAAGCCCTGCTTGAACGTGTAAACAATTTACATGTCTCTGTTTCTCATACCACTCGTGGTCAGCGTCCTGGCGAATTAGACGGCGTACATTACCATTTTGCTAAAAAAGAAGATTTTCTATCTTTGGTAAATGAAGGCGGCTTCATTGAATATGCAGAAGTTTTTGGTAATTATTACGGTACTGCACAGCGCACAGTAAAAGAACAGTTGGCCAAAGGTCATGACGTTTTACTTGAAATTGACTGGCAAGGTGCTGAACAGGTTCGTAAACTTTTTCCTGAATCTAGACAAATTTTTATTCTTCCTCCGAGTCAGTTCGATTTACGTCAACGTTTATCCAATCGTGGTACAGACTCTGTTGAAGTAATTGAACATCGTCTTAGCTGTGCCGTAGAAGATATGCAGCAATACGTTAATTTTGACTATGTCATTATTAATGATGACTTTAATAAAGCACTGCATGACTTAGAGTCCGTTATTATTGCCAATCGTCTTGTTTTAAAACAACAAGCTATGCGCCATGAAAAACTGATTGAGAAATTAATCACCCCTATGGAACAGTGATTAAAACTTGAGTCTATAGACAAAGCACCTTATACTGCACAGTCTGTTAAAAATTTATATTCAAACGAGAATTCTTATGGCACGCGTAACCGTTGAAGATTGTTTAGACCATGTAGACAACCGCTTTGAGCTTGTACTAGTGGCAAGCAAACGCGCGCGTCAATTGGCACGTCAAGGTATCGAACCTACTGTTGAGTGGGACAATGACAAACCAACCGTTGTTGCTCTTCGTGAAATCGCAGCGGGTCACGTTTCTAAAGACATTTTGAAACAACGTGAACAAGACTACCAAACTTCAAGTTTAGACCTTGCACTTTCTGCAAATAACCTAAACTTAGACGGTTTTTCTTTCCAATAAGATAAACCTGACCTTAAAAGCCTAGTTTTTAACTAGGCTTTTTTTTATGGATTCTCTTTAATATTTTACTCAGAACAGTTATAACATAAGCTTAAGAAGTGCAAAGCAGGCGAAAAAGATTTTCATTTTTTTTAAACTAAAAAATTGACAAGTCATGCAATATGCATTTCATTAAAGTATTAACCGTTTCATTTGTAAATCAGTAGTAAAAGGGTGTTCTATGCCAGGCCCAATGGTCAGCCAAGCCAAGCAACAGTTAAATGTGATAATCGACGCTTACCTTTCAGTAAGTGATGTCGAACGCGTGCTTGAAGCTTGCGACTATGCGGATATTGCCCATGATGGCATTACTCGTAAAAGTGGCGAACCCTATATCCTTCACCCGATTGCGGTGAGCTGTATTTTGGCGCATATGCGCCTTGATGCGGAAACTTTAATGGCCGCTTTACTGCATGATGTCATCGAAGATACTGAATTTACCAAACAAGATATTACTGAAAAATTTGGCCTGACCGTTGCTGAACTCGTCGACGGTGTCACCAAACTCAGCCATTCTAGTGATAAAGAATATAATAAAGCCGCATCCTTCCGTAAAATTCTGCAAGCCACACTACAAGACCCACGTGTCATTATTATTAAACTAGCAGATCGCTATCATAATATGACCACACTAGGTGCTTTACGCCCTGACAAACGTGCTCGTATTGCCCAAGAAACCTTTGAAATTTTTGTACCTATGGCACGTCTTGTCGGTATGAATGAAATGGCCGACAACCTTGAACATTTGTGTTATCAAAATTTAGATTTAGATATGTATAACAATGTTCAAGAAGCTTTATTACAAACCAAACCGAAACGCTGCGAATACCAAACCAAGTGGGAAAACAACCTCACTACCCTACTTGAACAGCACCATATTTCAGGTCGAATTAAAAAGAAAAATAATAATATTGAATTACTTCGTCACTTTGTAAAAAACGATATCGATCTGCAAGAGCTCACCCATAGTCATGCCTTTGAAATTATTTTACAAAGTATCGCAGACTGTGACCGACTTGCAGACATCCTCAAAGAAAGCTTTAAAGTTTTAAATTACGCCGATCATATCCGTCGCCCACTCCCTGGTGGAAACCAGTCACTGATGATGCGCTTAAAAGGTGAAAAAACTATTTTGTCTCTGACCATCCAAACAGAGCTGATGCGTAAAGCAGCGCGCTTTGGTGTGGTCCTCGGTGAAAATGCACCGCAAGCTTGTCGTTCAGCGATCCAAGCCTCCATGCAAAATTTAAACGTGTTAGTCGATGGCGCATGTGCAAAGACCACATTTAGTGAATTACTGGATTATCTACATCAAGAAAAAATTTGGGTTTATACCCCACACGGTCATTTGCATGAACTCCCTCAGGGTGCAACAGCTGTTGATTTTGCTTATTCAGCAAGCTTATTTTTGGGCAACCATGCTGTTGGTGCGAAAATTAATGGGGAAACCAAGCCCCTTTCAACACCATTACTAAGTGGTCAAGTGGTTGAAATTATCACCGATGTTCTTGCAACACCGAATCCTGACTGGCTCAGCTTTATTAATACCCAAAAAGCCCGTCGTGCATTACAAAATATCCTTCGTGACCAAGACCAAGACGAACAACGTTTAGTTGGTCAGCAAGCTTTAAATCGCGCATTAAAACTCTTTAACCGTTCTGTGAGTGATTTGACATTAGCCGATTGGGAAAATGTACTGAATTGGCGTCATTTAAATGATAAAGAACAATTATTTGAACAGATTGCCGTGGGTGACTTACTACCTCAATTGGTTGCCAATCATTTATATGCTCAAGACACCATTCAGACTTCAAACTCTGCACGCTTGATCTTGGGCACTGACGGTGTCGATGTTAAATATGCGCACTGCTGCAACCCCGTTTTAGGCGATCCAATTCAAGGTCATTTATCACGTCGTGGTTTAATTGTGCACCGTTCACGTTGTCATAATTTATTACATGAACAGCATTTACATCCTGAAAATATCATGCCTTTACACTGGACCACAGAAGACAGTGAAGACATTAGTTTTACAGCCTATTTATGCCTAAACATGCTGTTAAATGATGAGCAAATTTCAGAACTGATCTATCTATGCCGTAAAGAAAAAGTCGGTGTAGAGACTGTCCGCTCACATGAAGAAAAAACCTATGTGAATATTGTTGTACATAACCGTAAACAAATTGCCGAAATTATCCGTAATTTAAGAATGCATTTTGGCTTCCCACGCATCAGTCGTTTGGCACAACCTGTTGCCATTGCTGAGCCTGCGAAAGTTGCCAGCTAACCTGACACCGCTTATTTATATGTGCTGTATCTGTGATGATAATAGGAGAAATAGATGTCCCGCCAGGTAATCCATACTGAAAATGCACCCGCTGCAATTGGTACTTACTCACAAGCCATTTTAGTGGGCGACACTTTGTATTTATCAGGTCAAATTGGCTTAGATCCATATAGCATGGAGCTGGTAGAAGGCATTGAAGCTCAAATTCGCCGTGTATTCGACAACTTAAAAGCGGTATGTGAAGCTGCAGGTGGTACGCTAGCAGATATCGCTAAGCTGAATATTTTCCTCACTGACCTTTCTAACTTCCAATTGGTCAACCAAATTATGGGCGAATACTTTGCTCAACCCTACCCTGCACGCGCAGCACTCGGTGTTGCTAGCCTTCCAAAAGGTGCACTAGTTGAAATGGATGGCGTGGTGATTATTAATCAATAATTTAGTAAACTCTGATTAAGCCTTTCGCGAAATATCTCATACTAAAAGATCAAAAGCCTTTCATGGAAATCTGAGCATTACTCAGATTTCCGCTTAAATGACATTTTTTTATTCAAAAACTCAATCAGCATTATAGTATTTTTAAATGATTTTTATTGACAAACGATAATAATTATCAATAATATTACTTATCCCATTTATTCACTTGGTTTTATTTCATGTACGTTTGTTTGTGCCGTGGTATTACTGATCAAGACATTAAAGATGCAATTGCCAATGGTGCAGAAAGCTATCGTGAAGTTCGCGATATGCTCGATTTAGGCACCTGTTGTGGTCGCTGTGCTCCTGAAGCACGCATGATCATCAGTGATGAAGTTGCACAAATTGCAGCCCGTATCGCAATTGCTGCTTAAACCAAGTTTTTAAGTTTCATCAACAATCATAATTATAAAACCAATGGTTTTAGACCATTCCTCCTCCCCCGCTTCTGACTCTAAGCGGGTTTTTATTTATTAAAGTCCTGAGAATTAGCGCCTTGTTTTGATTGTGATTTTCATTTGCTGTTCTATAAAATACTCGCTATAAAATGTCTTCTTGTTTAAGATATTTCTTATCTTGTTATATTCGCACGGCTCAGCTGGGCTAAGCATATTTGATGGAGCAAAGGCAATGAAAGGCAATCGTGATGTAATCAATCAGTTAAATCAGGTGCTGTACCATCATTTGACTGCAATCAACCAATATTTCCTGCATTCCCGCATGTTTAACGACTGGGGCATTGAACAGTTAGGCGCGGCGGAATACAAAGAATCGATCCGCCAAATGAAACATGCCGATAAAATTATTGAACGCATTTTATTTTTAGAAGGCCTGCCGAATTTACAGCATTTAGGCAAATTGTATATCGGCCAGCATACTGTTGAAGTATTAAATTGCGATATCCGTAAAGTCAAAGAAAATATTGAAGCGATTCAACAAGCCGTGGCTTTGGCTGAAATGCACATGGATTATGTAACACGCGACTTGGTTCAAGAAATTCTAGAAAAAGAAGAAGAATGGCTGGACTGGGCTGCTACACAGTTAGACTTAGTGGAAGCTGTGGGCGCTGAAAATTATATTCAGAGTCAGATTTGAGATTAATTGATTAATATAAAAAAACCTGCTTAAGCAGGTTTTTTTATACTTTCATAGTTACAAAATTATCAACCGCATCATAAAGCACAAAAACCTATAAACTTACAAACACGCTTCTTGCTTAAATTTAGGTATAAAATCTAAGCTATAGCGGCACTTCCAGTTGCCATTTAAATCCCTGTCAAAATAAATGACCCGATCACTCAGCGCAGATGATGCTTTTCCTAGAATTTTACATTCAAAAGCTGGAGCCGATACCCCATCGATAGGTTCATAAACTTTATATAAACAAAAATTTGACTTCTTATTTAAAAATACATTCTCAACAGTAAAAGAGCGGACACCAAAAACGGACGCACTATTTAATATTAATTCATATTGAAGCTTACCGCCCTTCAGTTCAGCTAAAATAGAATTTACTTGAGCTTTAACTATATAATTTTGATAATTATAAACACTAAGAGCTGCTAAAATGGAGATAACCGCCACAACAATAACAAGTTCCAGCAATGTAAACCCTATCTCATAAGTTTTCATAAAAATTCCTTATTTTTTTCAAAATAAGCAATTTTTATGCCAAGTAAATTACCAGTAAAATCAACATCTTAAAATTTTTATATTTTAATTGAGTCAATTAATCACAAAATTTGTCATTAAATTACACTAATACTCATTCAGGCCTAAGATCAACTATATTTACGATCTGTTTCTCTTTACGATTGATCAAAACAACCATGTCAATATTGTATGTTTTTAAAGGCAGCCAAGCATCTGCCTTCATGTTATTCTTCAACGCGTCTTTAATTTTATCTTTATCATTTAATCCGTTTAAATCATTTAAATCTTTAGACTTCCTTACTATCTCCGACTCCGCCGTGTCTAAGGTTTTATAAAATGCCGGCATTTGAGCGCGAGAATACCCTTGATTCATTTCTTTAAACATTTCGCTATACTTTTTCTCATCATCCCTCGAATATTCAGCTGCAACAAATTGCGGTTTAAACCATGACAACTTTTTGAATTGAGCAGCAACAGTACCGCCTTTGTCATCAATAATTTCATTTTTTCTTACCAAATCAAAATTATTACCTGTATAAACCACCCAAACAGGCCGTGTTTTTTCTAATGAGTACACCCCATAAGCCATTGCTAAACATTGAAAGAAAATGATCACCGCTAAATCTATTTTTAAAGTTTTTTTCCCTTTTTTATATACTAGAAACCCCAATAAAGGCCCCAAAATAATATCGACTATAATAACCATCCATAGAATATTGACAGCGCCAAGAGCCTTTGCCAGCGGTGCTGGATACCAGACAAAAAATACCCACCCCAAGATAAAACCAGACACTAAAACTGATAAAGCTAAATGTTTACAAAAAAAATGCAATCTGCTTTTTTCAAACATAAAAAACACCTAGAGCTATAACTCTTTATTTAATCAATGGAAAATATTCGTTTTGCAATGATAATCTTATTTCATCTATAACTGCATTTCTTTTTTTCTCACTGGTATAGCCATTGCTTAAACCCACAAGCACACCGCCGCGCTCATCAACTAATGCATAACCTGTAAAACCTGGGTAACTGCCAGTATTGCCATATAATTGAAAGCCACCTTCATAGAGCTTCTGCATTAATACGCCCCGGCTGCAGCTGCTACCATTTCTGCAATGATAGATATCTTGGTTGAAAATATATTCCTTGCCAAATTCACTTACAAAATATTGATATAATCTTGCTAATTCATCGGCACGCCCTGAAAGTCCAGATACAGCGCTCAATGCCTGCATATCTCTCGTAAGCCTAAAATCAGGGATGTAATTATAAAAATCATCATAGCCAACTTCATCTTCTAAGTAATCTTGATCTATAAACTTAAAGTGATTATCAGGTACTGATTTATTCAAAAAACTCATTGCAAGCTGTCTATATTCAAGCTGAGTTTGGCGCTCAATAACTGCACCCAATAAACAGTAGCCTAAATTTGAATAAATTGCCTGCTCACCTGGCGGATATTGAAGCTCTATTTCACTTAGCCTGTTTAAATTTTTTGGACACCATACTTGATCTTTCTGCTGAAACATTGGCTCACCCGTCACATACCGATCAAAACCAGCCTGATGACGCATCAAATCAATTATTAGAATCTTGCCCATTCTTTCATCTACTGGCTTGCTTTCATGTGTAAAACTAAAAGCCTTATCATTTAAATCCAGCGCCGCATGTTTTGCCTGCTCTAAAATGAGCGCGCTGGTCAATGCTTTGGTTATACTGGCATAAACAAACCGTGTGTCCTTGGTTATTTCATTGGCATCATCAAAGGACGCCTTACCGCCAACAACACATGTAAATTGCTGCTTCTCAGGAGAGATATAACTGACTTGACTTGCATAAGCTTCAAAATTTTGAATATTTTTAATAATCGTTTTTTTTAACCACGAAGGCGCATTGGCATCACATTTTATTTCTTTAAAATGCAATCTTAACTGAGCCGCATAATAATGATATTGAATACGATGCTGCCAGTCCCTGCGCTCAACATACACATAAGCCCCAAATACAGTCAGCCCTACCAGCAAAATGACCGTAAGGATATTAATAATTATTTTCTTCATAAAGTTCTCAAAATAAAAAAATGCACTCAGATGAGTGCATTTTTAATTCATAATAAAAATTATGAAGCAGGAGTTTGACTACCAGAACCGCCTGTAGAAGTTGGGTGTGGGCAGTTTTCAGGTAGGAATTTTGCATCGATTGTGTCTTGAGCTGAACAAGTCCAAGTGCCTGCATTTGCAGCAGTGTATGCAGCACGAGACCAAGTGATCGTTTTAGTGCTTAGCGCGCCGCTTGCACCCTTACCAAATTTACCTTGAATTGTTGAATTACCATCTGCACGGTTAAATGTAATCAACATACCTGTCGTAGTTAAAGAACCTTGGGTAGTCGGAACTGTAGCCGGAGCTGTAGGTGTATCGCCTTGTTTAAACAAAGATGACTCTGTAATTGTAAAAGTACATTCTTTGCTGTCTGTTAAGCAAAGATCAACAATCGTTTTATAGTTGCCTAATTCACCAATCGCACGAGTAACTTGAGATTTAGTGACATAGTTTTGGTACTGAGGAATCGCAATCGCAGCAAGAATACCGATAATCGCAACAACGATCATTAATTCGATAAGAGTAAAACCCTTTTGAACTGATTTCATAACATTCTCCACAAATGTTTTTTAATTTAATTATTTAATAAAGCTATGTAGCTTGTTTTATAAATAGCACAGAGCGTGCCAAGATTTATTATAATAAAATTGACAGAAAAAACAGCACTTTAAGAAAATATTTTTATTTTTGTAAATATTATGTCTCTTTTTGTGTAAAAAAGTGACGATTTGTGTCACTTTCCTACGCTTTATTACCTCAAAATAATTGGTGTATTGCTCAGTTCATTGGCACGGTCTACAGACTTACCTGCATAAAACTCATCCATGACATTTCCGATCTCTTTTACACCCTCTGTCATGGCAGTCCTATACATCTCTTTTTGCATGTGTTGAATGATCCTTTGGCAAATTCCATCCCAAATATTTTGCTCTGTTGCATTTTTAATGCCGCGATCAATCACAATTTCAACCTGACGTTCACACAGGTTTAAATACAGTAAAACACCACTATTAAATTCCGTATCCCACACACCCAGTTCCGCAAAGAGCTGTTCAGCACGTGCACGAGTATTCTGATAATAAGCTTGGTTTGAAGGAATATGCCCTTCGATCACCACTTGTATTTCACCTACATGTCCATGCTCTGCTGCTGTGACTGCTTGCGCAATGGCCTGCTGATCTTGCTTATTAAAAAAACGGTTTGCCGCAGGCATATAAAAGAAGTGCTTCAACCAGCGTTTAAAACTTGGTTGTTGTATTTCCTGTGTTTTAGGACAGGTGACAATTTCTGTTGTTTCTGTTTTCGTTACCATGAACCTGATGCTCCCCCTCCGCCAAAACCACCACCGCCTCCGCTATAGCCTCCGCCACCAAAGCCACCACCTCCGCTACGGCCTCCACCACCCCCACCACCGGCAAGGAACATTTGAAAAATGGTTTGAGCAATAGCAGTGATGAGTAGAAAGAATATTGCCCCACCCATCAACAGACTGGTGAGTAGACCTGCACCATTGACCAAACCCGCAACGGTCCCGGCAACAGCTGCAGTTGACGCACTTAAGCGCTTACCCACAATAAAGGATGCAAAAATACCAATCACCAAAATAATGAGAACCGTTGTAAACGTTTTCTCTTTGGCTTGTTGCTCGTGTAAGGCTTGTTCCTGACGTTCTTTCAGCTCTTGGGCTGCTTGAGCTGCAACTTCAGGGTCTTGATTTAAAATACGTGCTATTTCCGTTAAGCCAGCATCTATGCCTTGAGCATATTGGGCTTCCTTAAAATGAGGTGTAATTTGATTTCGAATTATGCGACTAACGATGATATCGGGCATGATTCCTTCTAACCCATAACCCGTTAATATTTGTATGCGACGATCATTCACAGCGATCGCCATCAATATCCCGTTGTCACGTTTTGCTGAACCGAGTTGCCATTTTTCTGCAACACGCATGGCATAATCAAAAATATCTTCTTGACCTGTGGTTGGCACAATCACGACACCAATTTGCGCCTTGCCTTGTTCGTGTAACTGTAAAATTTTCTGGCTAATGGCTTGCTTTTCAGCAGCGGAAAGTAAGTTTGCCTGATCAACTACAGGTTCATTGAGCGTCGGCAAGCCACGAATCGACTCGCCATCTGCCATATCATTGGCGATATTCGGCTGCTGAATTTTGATTTCAGGCTGTGCTGTTGTTTCTTTTTGCGTAGCTGACTGCTGATCTTTTAATATTTTACCGACAACAACTGTTTCAGCATCTACATCTGTAGCGGTGGCAGTTTCTGCATGTGTGAAACCCACCACACACAATAAGCATGCTAAGACTATGCGCTGCAGCCACAACAAACCTGTATGTTTTAGCTCAAAAACCACCATCAGCCCACCTCACAATGCAGTGACGCCAATTAATTAAAATCAACTTTTGGTGCAGTTTGTGCACTTTGCTCTGCGCTAAAGTTAGGCTTTGTATCCATACCAATGACTTTAGCCGTCATCACTTGCGGGAACTGGCGTGCATAGCCATTAAAGTCTTGTACCGTAGTAATGTAGCGATTACGTGCGACAGCGATCCTGTTTTCAGTGCCTTCAAGCTGTACCTGTAAATCACGGAATTGCTCATTGGCTTTTAAGTCTGGATAATTTTCCGAGACTGCAATTAAACGAGAAAGTGCGCTGGTCATCTGCGCTTGAGCTTCTTGATATTTTTGGAACAGTGCTGGATCTTCCAAAACTTCCTTATCCACTTTTAAGCCCGCAACATTGGCACGTGCTTGAGTCACTTCTGTCAGTACTTGTTCCTCATGTTTCGCGTAACCTTTAACCACATTGACAAGGTTAGGTACCAAATCTGCACGGCGTTGATATTGGTTTTGCACTTCAGACCATGCTGCTGTAACGGCTTCGTCTTTAACTTGTAATGTGTTATAGCCACAACCACTGAGGGTCAATGTACTGACTAATGCGATTGCGAGCATGCTTTTTTTCATTGAATTCATAACCCTTAACCTCAAGTATTTATTTGTAATTGTTTAAATAAATTCATTCTAACCCTATTTTTCGAATGAATTATGTATTTTCTTTGTGATTAAACTGATCCACTCGAAAAATATTTAGCATTAAAAAAAGCCCACGACTCGGGCTTTTTTTATCATATTGAACTAACTATACAATTGCGGTGTAATTTCAGTCTGAAAACTTTCCATTTGATATTCATCAGCAAGGCGTTCTTTCCAATATTTCACAAACTGACTGTAATCAATTTCGCTCGGATGGAATTCTGCTTTGTAATATGACAAATATTCTGGCGTCAGTTGAATAAACATTTTTGCCAGCAAATATGCCCCGAAAATATTTCCACCCAGCTTTGGCAAACTTTTTTCTTATCCTGCATAAATAGCTTTGTTGCAGAATAAAACGTAAGACTAGCAAAACCTGTGGTCACACTGCGCATAATCATGCGACGTATTTTGTCATCACCGTAGACATGCTGATATACATCGAATGCCACCGCGCGATGCTCAATTTCTTCAATCGCATGCCACACCCAAAGTTTCACCGCATCATCATCTAAAGTACTGAGCACTTCAGGATGTCTTAAAATATAGCCGCCAAGTAAAGCGGTAAAATGTTCAAATGCACAGGTAATTGCCAGCTGAATCTTTGGATGTAAGTTTTTTACATAGCTGTCTTTACGTGCCAGCCATGCTTGGAAACGATCTAAATTATAGGTTTCACTGCGCCAAGCATCGTTAAATTCAGCATGGGCTTTGGAATGCATCGCTTCTTGCCCAATGAATGCTGCGATCTCAGCTTGTAATTTTTCATCACTGACTTTATCGCGTACATTGCGCACGCTATGCACAAAGAATTGCTCACCAATGGGAAAGGTCGATGACAATGCCGTCAACAAATGCGACATCACCGGTGAATTTGCAAAATAATGCCGGCGAATCGCTTTAGGATTGAATTGTGCTCGACGTACCGTAATGCCAATGGCTTTCGGACGATTTAGATATGTTTTTTGTGTCGTCACTTGCGTCATGGTCGCTTCCTAAGATTTGGATCATGATCGCAGTATGTAATTCCTAAGCTCTTTCACACATGGCAAAATGTGCTAGCACATTTGCATAATTCACCATTCTAAAGCGCTGTCTGACAACTTTGCAGTGTATTTATCTGCAAAATCTATTCACGTGTCATTTGAGGTAAATTCCAAAAAAAACCCGCCGAAGCGGGTTTTTTGAATAAATCCAGTGTAAGCACTGGCGTGTCATGACTTAAACATCTAAGTAGTCAAGAATACCCTCTGCAGCTTGGCGACCTTCCCAGATTGCGGTTACCACAAGATCAGATCCACGTACCATATCACCGCCGGCAAAAATTTTCGGATTCGATGTTTGGAACTTAAATTCTTGCTGTTCAGCAGCAATGACGCGGCCTGAACCATCCATACTGATGTTTGATGTTGTAAACCAATCTGCGGGGCTTGTACGGAAACCAAAGGCTAGCAATACTGCATCTGCTGGTAAAATTTCTTCTGAACCTGGAACTGGCTCAGGGCTACGACGACCGCGACTATCAGGCGCACCAAGCTGTGTAGTCACAACTTTAACACCCGTTACTTTGCCATTTTCACCCACAATTTCAATCGGCTGACGATTAAATTGGAAATCTACACCTTCTTCACGCGCATTTTTCACTTCACGACGCGAACCCGGCATGTTTTCTTCGTCACGACGGTAGGCACAAACAACCGATTCGGCACCTTGACGGATCGAGGTACGGTTACAGTCCATCGCGGTATCACCACCACCGAGAACAATCACTTTTTTGCCTTCCATGCTGATGTATTCAGATGGATCTTTTTCCCAACCTTGCGTACGGTTGACATTGGCAATCAAGAAATCCAGTGCATCCTGCACACCAACAATGTCTTCACCCGCAAAACCGCCCTTCATGTAGGTATAGGTTCCCATACCCATGAATACAGCGTCGTAATCAGCCAATAGCTGATCTATCGTCACATCTGTACCAATTTCGGTATTTAGACGGAATTCAACGCCCATGCCAGAGAAAATCTCACGGCGACGTTTCATTACGTCTTTTTCCATTTTGAATTCTGGAATACCAAAAGTCAGCAAACCACCAATTTCAGGACGTTTGTCGAATACAACTGGCTTCACACCATTACGTACAAGAATATCTGCACAGCCAAGGCCAGCAGGACCTGCACCAATAATCGCAACTTTCTTGTCTGTCCACTTAACGTGTGACATATCTGGACGCCAGCCCAATGCAAAAGCCGTATCGTTAATGTATTTTTCAGCATTACCAATGGTGACTGCACCAAAGCCGTCATTTAGCGTACACGCGCCTTCACATAAACGGTCTTGCGGGCACACACGACCACAAACTTCAGGCAAGGTGTTGGTTTGATGACACAATTCTGCCGCTTGGAAAATGCGACCTTCTGCAATCAGTTTTAGCCAGTTTGGAATGTAGTTATGTACTGGACATTTCCATTCACAATACGGGTTACCGCAACCTAAGCAGCGGTGTGTTTGGTTTTTTGCAACTTCAGCTGTAAACGGTTTATAGATTTCCACAAATTCTGCTTTGCGGACAACTAGATCTTTTTTCTCTGGATCTTGGCGTGCTACATCCAGGAACTGAAAGTCATTATTTAGGCGCTCTGCCATGTCTCTCTCCGTGGGTAGGTGTAAGCATGTTTGCACTTACACCTGCCTATCAAATCTGCAGTAGTGGAATTATTGTGGATCAGCTTGAGTTGTTTTCAACAAAGTCTGCAAATTAGCAGCTTTTGGTTTCACAAGCCAGAATTTGCGGCTATAGAAGTCAAACTCGTTGCGGATCTTATACGCCCAAGCACTACCTGTTTCTTTAATATGTTCATCTAAGATACGGCACAAGAACTCTTTGTGTTCTTCCATCGACTCTGTAGAGATACGGTTCAATTCAATTAATTCGTGGTTGTAATGGTCAACAAAGTCATTGTCGAGGTCGAGCACATAAGCGAAACCGCCTGTCATACCCGCGCCAAAGTTATGACCCACTTTACCCAATACAGTCACGATACCACCTGTCATGTATTCACAGCAGTGGTCGCCTGCACCTTCAATCACAGCAAACGCACCCGAGTTACGTACTGCAAAACGCTCGCCTGCTGTACCTGCAGCAAACAATTTACCGCCTGTTGCACCATATAAACAGGTGTTACCAATGATTGCAGTATTTTGCGTTTGGAACGGTGAACCTTTAGGCGGGAAGATTGAGATACGACCACCAGCCATACCTTTACCCACGTAATCATTCGCATCGCCTTCTAGGCTGATGTGTAAACCGCCTGCGTTCCAAACACCCAATGACTGACCTGCAGTCCCTGTTAATTTAACTTTAACAGGATGCGCTTCCATACTGAGGTTGCCATAACGTTTTGCAATCTCACCCGAAATACGCGCGCCTATTGAGCGATCACAGTTACCAATTGTGAAGCTATATTCACCGCCTGTGCCTGCTTCAATCGCTGGCAGCATTTCAGCTACCATTTTCTCAGCCAATAAGCCTTTATCGAATGGTGCATTGCCTTGTACTTCACAGTACTGAGCTTTACCTTCAGCCGCAGGATGCGATTGGAGTAATGCACTCAAATCAAGGTGTGCATGTTTTTCAGTTTCACCTGGAAGCATTTCCAGTAAATCTGTACGGCCAATCAAATCTTTCAGACTTGAAACGCCTAGCGCTGCTAACCATTCACGTGTTTCTTCCGCAATAAAGTGGAAGAAATTGATCAGCATTTCAGGCTCACCGATATAGTGTTCCTGACGTAAATGATCTTGCTGAGTTGCAACACCAGTCGCACAGTTGTTTAAGTGGCAAATACGTAGGTATTTACAACCCAATGCGATCATTGGCGTAGAACCAAAACCGAAACTTTCAGCACCTAAAATCGCTGCTTTCACAACGTCTAGACCTGTTTTCAAACCACCATCAGTTTGTACACGTACTTTACCACGTAGGTCATTTACGCGAAGTGCTTGATGCGCCTCAGATAGACCAAGCTCCCATGGAGAACCTGCATGGTGAATTGAAGAAAGTGGAGAAGCCGCTGTACCGCCGTCATAACCAGAAATGGTAATGAAGTCTGCGTATGCTTTTGCTACACCTGCCGCAATCGTACCGACACCCGGCTCAGAAACCAGCTTAACGGACACCATCGCCTGTGGGTTAACCTGTTTTAAATCGAAAATTAACTGTGATAAATCTTCGATTGAGTAGATGTCGTGATGCGGCGGCGGAGAAATTAATGTCACACCCGGTACTGAGTAACGTAAACGTGCAATTAAGCCATTCACTTTACCGCCCGGCAACTGACCACCTTCACCTGGTTTTGCACCTTGTGCCACTTTAATTTGAAGGACTTCTGCAGAAGTTAGATATGCAGGGGTCACACCAAAACGGCCAGATGCAATTTGTTTGATTTTCGAGTTACGAATAGTGCCGTAACGCGCTGGGTCTTCGCCGCCCTCACCTGAGTTCGAGCGACCACCAATGGTGTTCATCGCGATTGCAATAGCTTCGTGCGCTTCAGGCGATAATGCGCCTAAAGACATCCCAGCCGAGTCAAAACGTGGCAGAATTTCTTCCACGGATTCAACTAGATCGAGTGCAATCGATTGATCTGTTTTCAGCTTGAATAAGTCACGAATCGTCGCGATTGGACGGTTATTCACTAGTTCCGCGTATTCTTTAAAGTCCGCATAATTACCAGAACGCACAGATTTATGCAGCGCATTGATCACGTCTGGGTTAAATGCGTGATATTCCTTACCGAATACAAATTTCAGCATACCGCCTTGATCGATTGGCTTACGTGATTTCCACGCCAAATCTGCCAATTTTTTCAAGTCATTTTCTAGATCAGAGAATGTTGCGCCTTTAATACGGCTCGGTACACCCGTAAAGCATTTTGCAACCACTTCATCAGAGAGTCCTACCGCTTCAAACAACTGACCGCCACGGTAAGAGGCAACAGTAGAAATACCCATCTTAGAAAGGACTTTCAGCAAACCTTTCTCAATGCCTTTACGGAAGTTCGCTTGTGCATGGATTGGGTCACCCAGCAACTCGCCTTTCGCGATCAAGTCATTAATCACGTCATAAGCAAGGTACGGATAGATCGCAGTCGCACCGAAACCAAGAATCACCGCAAACTGGTGTGCATCACGTGCCAAACCAGTTTCGACAATGATGTTGGCATCTGTACGTAGACCCACATTGATTAAATAGTGGTGAACTGCACCAGTTGCCATCAATGCATTTGCAGGTAAGAAACCTTGACTGATTTTCTTATCAGACAATACAAGTAAAGTTTTTCCATCGCGAATCGCTTGTGCAGATTCTTCACAAATACGCGCGATAGCAGCTTCTAAGCCTTCATCTTCTGCATAGTTCAGGTCAATATCTGCAATCTCGTAACCTTTACGACCAAGGGTACGAATTTGATGCATTTTCGAATTTGACAGTACTGGGCTTGAAATGATCAGACGATCTGCATGCTCTGGACCTTGTTCAAATACATTTTGTTCACGGCCGAGACATGTCTCTAACGACATTACGATCGATTCACGTAATGGATCGATTGGCGGATTCGTAACCTGAGCGAACTGCTGACGGAAGTAGTCAGACACATGGCGCACCTGACGAGACAATACTGCCATTGGCGTATCATCACCCATTGAGCCCACGGCTTCCTGACCGCTTTCAGCGATTGGACGAAGCAATTGGTCACGTTCTTCAAATGTCACCATGAACATTTTTTGTGAAGCTTTCAGGTCATCGCCTTTTAAGCCTTGATCACATAAATATTCTTCTAGCTCTGGACTACCTTGCACACGTACTGAGTTTTCACGTAACCACTGACGGTACGGACGCATACGTTTGAGGTGATTACTCACATCTTGAGTATCGAGCATTTTGCCAGTAAAGGTATCAATCACCAAGATTTGACCCGGACCGACACGGCCTTTAGACACAACGTCTTCTGGTTCATAACCCCAAACACCAATTTCTGATGCCAATGTGATGTAACCATTTTTGGTAATTACCCAACGTGCTGGACGTAAACCATTACGGTCAAGCATACAAATCGCATGACGACCATCTTGAATTACCAGACCTGCTGGACCATCCCATGCTTCCATATGCTTCGAGTTGAATTCGTAGAATGCACGTAAGTCCGCATCTAAAGTTTCAACGTTTTGCCAAGCAGGTGGAACCAACATGCGTAGCGCACGGAACAAGTCCATACCGCCACCGACAAGGATTTCCAGCATATTATCTAAGCTTGAAGAATCCGAACCTGTACGGTTTACGATTGGATTCAGCTCAGTTAAACCCGGCAATAATGGGTTTTCAAATTTTGGTGTACGTGCCATCGCCCAGTTACGGTTGGCGGTAATGGTATTGATCTCACCATTATGTGCTAAGTAACGGAACGGCTGAGCCAATGGCCAACGAGGCAAGGTATTGGTTGAGAAGCGCTGATGGAATACAACAATGTGTGACTTTAAACGCTCATCAGCAAGATCGGTATAGAAATCAGCAATGGCTGCTGGCATCATCAAACCTTTATAGCTGATCACAGTTGAGCATAAAGTGGTTACATAGAAGTATGGGTCAGCAGTCAGCTGTTGTTCTGCACGACGACGTGCCATCACCAACTTACGGTTGAATTCAACCTCTGAAACACCCATTGGGCAATTCACGATAATTTGTTCAAATGCAGGCAATGACTGCATCGCGATTGAACCCAACACATCGTTATTGGTTGGCACAACACGCCAAGCGATGACTTTACAACCTTCGTCTTCGATTTCTTTGGTTAAAATTTGTTTTGCATGTGCGGCTAATGCAGGGTCTAGGTTTAGAAATACCGTACCCACAGCAAAGATTTCACTCAATGTAATGTCACTGAGTTTTTTCGCTTCTTCACGGAAAAATTCTTTGGGCATAGCAAGGAGTAGACCGCAGCCGTCACCGGTTTTACCATCTGCGGCAATACCACCACGGTGGGTCATACAACTTAAACTATGCATTGCGGTTTTGACGAGATCATGGCTTGCATCACCCTGCATATGGGCGATTAAACCGAAACCACAGTTATCTTTAAACTCATCCGGTTGGTATAAACCTTGAGCGGGAGCTACAGTATTAGGCGATGGCATGTGCATAGCGTACCCTTCTTTTCTTTACAGCTCTTTCGAGCACTTAACAAACTAATTTCTTGTTGCGATTCGTCTTAACTTACTCACATGAATTGTTCTGTCGAGCAAAATTATTTCTTATTCACACCCTTAAGATAAACCGAATTCACCTTTGATGCATGAATAAAAAGTCAAATTTTCTGCTTTTGCAGTTCAGATCAGGGATAACGACTGGATTAATGACTTCGCACTTTTATCGAATCATTTTCGCGCCAAAACAGGGAGAAAAGTTCAATTTACGCACCAATTAAGCAATTTATATGCCAACTTGATGCATTTTCTCCTAAGATGGCTGATTACAAGCATTTTTTAGTTATAACAAATAATTCAAATTGTTCTTTTTTAATTTTATGCACTTTTTCTGTGCAGTTTAGACTTTTCCTAAGAGGTCTTGCGCTATTTTAGAACTAATTAAAAGGATCGGTTACTTCTTGTTCTACCGGTGCAGGTTTTGGACGTGGTGCATCTACACTACTTTGTGATTTTTGCACATCAATCACATTTCCTTCAGCATCACGACGTGTCACCGTAGTACTTGTCGTTGCATTAGTTGGTGTTGTTACCGTCGCTGCAGCCGCTGCTTTTCGTGCGGCGATTTGAGCTTCATCAATTTTCGGTAAAGGCACAGATTTTAATTTAACAGCATATAACTTTTGACTCGACGACATTTCTTCCGTGCCTAAATCATTCACATATGCTTGATATTGTTTAAATTCCACAACTTCAGGTTTGATTGAAGCAGGCAAAGCGATGTTGAGGCTCGACATTGCAGCTTTGGCATCATTTTGCGACGAATATGGTCCAGTTAAAATGACGTATTGCTCAGGATGGTCTTCACCTGAAAGACGTAGATAAATAAATTTATGACGCTCAGGCTGCTTGCGTAAGAAACTTTTTAAAATATCTTCCTCAGAAACCCGAAATAATTCAACACCATAAAGTTTGGCAGAATCATTGATAAATTTAGTGCCGCGAAATTCTGGCTCATGTTGAGCTGTAGCAACCACACGGGTCGTCATATCAAGTGGACGTACTTCTTCATTTAATGCACCAAGATGGGACATTGCTGCCACTTTCTCTGGCTGAATTTGCAAATCCACTTCGGTTTCCGCTTGCTTTTCAACTTCAACCAATTCTTTGGTATCTGTAATCGCCCAGAAAACCAATGCAGCGAACAGACACACAGCTCCACCCACCAACCATGCGTAGTGATGAACTTTTTGCCATTGAGACTGCCGCGCTGCCATGATGTACCTACTCTGCCTGATTTGCCAAAATTGCCTGTTTCATTAACTCAACATCAAACTCTTTGGTGATGATGGCCTGACCTAATGATTTCAGTAAAATAAGTCGTAATTGCCCATTCAATACTTTTTTATCATGAGACATATACGCCAAAAAATCCTCTAGCGGAATTTTAGGGCAAACTATCGGTAATTGTGCACGTAAAATGATTTTTTTTGTACGTTCTAAATCTTCAGCAGTGATCCAACCCATACGCTGGGACAAATCTGCAGCCATTACCATCCCTGTTGCAACGGCTTCACCATGTAACCATTCACCATATCCCAAGTACGATTCAATCGCATGACCAAAGGTATGACCCAGGTTTAATAACGCACGTTCGCCTTGTTCTTTTTCGTCATTGGCCACAATACGCGCTTTATGAGCACATGAACGATAAACCGCTTCAGCCAACAAGGTTGCATCACCTGCAACTAAAGCATCCATATGCTGTTCAAGCCAAGCTAAGAATTCAACATCACCTAACAATGCATATTTGATCACTTCGGCCAAACCTGCAGAAAGTTCACGCGCCGGCAAAGTTTTTAATTGCGCCATATCCGCAAGGACCACTTGGGGTTGCTGGAAAGCGCCAATCATGTTTTTACCCAGTGGATGGTTTATCCCAGTTTTTCCACCGACACTTGAATCCACTTGAGAAAGCAAAGTCGTCGGCACTTGAATAAAATACACACCACGTTGATAGCATGCAGAAGCAAAACCGGTCATATCCCCAATGACACCCCCACCTAATGCCAAAACCGTACAATCGCGGTTAAAGCCTGCTTCGAGCAAGGCATCAAAAATTAAATTCAAATGCTCTAAATTTTTATACTTTTCACCATCAGGCAAAATACATGTTGCAACGGTTTTCCCTAATGCCCCAATTGCTTCTACATAATGTTTTAAATAGAGCGGGGCAACTGTGGTATTAGAGACAATCATTACTTGTTTACCCTGAATATAAGGCTCAAGTAAAGTTTGTGGATTAAGGTCACTCCCAATAAAAATAGGGTAGCGACGATCACCGAGTTCAACATGTAAGGTTTGCATGAATTTAACCTTTTCTAACGAGATATATTTTGTGAAACAATTAAATTAAAAATTTTTTGCGCAAGATCTCTCGCGGCACCTTGATTGGTTTCAATAATATAGTGCGCGACTTCACGATAAAGCGGATCACGGGCAGCCAATAAATCTCGTAGCTTTTGCTCTGGATTTTCCACTTGTAGAAGTGGGCGATTTTTGTCGCGGTAGGTTCTTTGTAACTGAATTTCCACCGGAGTATATAGATAAACAACAATACCACGTTGTTTTAAAAATTCACGATTTGGGGGCTGAGTCACAGCACCACCGCCAGTCGCTAAGACCAGTTGTTTCTTTGCAGTTAACTCATCAATGACATTCGTTTCACGACTTCTAAAGCCTTTTTCCCCTTCCTTTTCAAAAATCCAAGGAATGGTCGCACCTGTTTTACGTTCAATTTCATGATCACTGTCTAGAAATTCACGTCCTAACAATTCTGCTAAATGTCGCCCTACGGTTGTTTTTCCTGCCCCCATTGGCCCTACCAAATAGATATTTGGTAGGGTTTCAAACTCTTTGCTTGGCAAGGAGTCACCTATTTCTTTTGTTAAATTGAAAATATATTAATGATTTCTGGTAACACTGTCATTAACAATTCGCGGAGTAACAAAAATCAGGAGCTCTGTCTGTGCGCTAGTTTTCACATTATTTTTAAATAAGTTTCCGAAAACCGGCAAATCCCCCAAAAAAGGTACTTTGGTATATTGATTTTGTTGAATGTCATCAAAAATACCACCTAGGACCACTGTTTCACCATCACCGACTAAAACATTAGTCTCAAGTTTATTGGTATTAATTAAATAACCAGCCGCGGTTAATCGACCAACAGTATCCTTGTTAACTTTTAAATCCATCTGTACCCTCCCATCTGGCGTAATACTTGGGGTCACTTCCAGTTTCAAGTTTGCATCAACAAAACTAGTTGTCGTACCACCTTCAGCACTCCAACTTTGATACGGAATTTGATCGCCTCTTAAGATTGTTGCTTTTTGCTTATCACCCGTTAAAACTTTTGGTGCTGCTAAAACTTCACCGTGACCATCCGATTGTAAAGCTGTAAGTTGTAGATCAAGCATAAAGTCTGAAATTTTAAGCAACCCAAAACTAAAATTTCCTGCTGATGCCGTCCCTAAATCTACCGCTAAATCTAACTTTGGAGAATAATCTCCACCCCAAACATTTGATCCATTAGCACCACCACTTAAACTCGGATTATTACGCTGTATACCCCAGTTAACACCGAGTTCTCTCGAAAATTCTGTTTGAGCGGTCACAATTCTTGTTTCAACCATGACTTGTTTGACAGCAACATCTAATAGATCAATCATCTTACGAACTTTATCAATATTCTCAGATGTATCATTAACAATAAGTGTATTGGTCCGGTTATCAGAAACTACACTACCTCTTGGGCTCAGCATACTTTCTAATGCAAGTGATGTACCTCCTGCTGTGCCATTCGACTCGGCTCCTTTTCCATCTCGGGAATCTTCTAATAATTTTAAAATATCTGAAGATTTCGCATAGCTCAGCTGAATATATTCAGTTTGAATCGGCGCTAATTTTATTCGCTGTGCAAGTGCTTTTGCTTCATCATCTTCCGCTTTAATCAACTCAGATACAGGTGCGATCCAAATCACATTACCATTACGACGTTTATCTAAATTCTTGGTTTTCAACACGATATCTAGCGCTTGATCCCAAGGCACATCTTTTAAGCGAAGTGTAATATTTCCTTGAACCGTATCAGCAGCAACCATATTTATTTCAGTGAAATCAGCCAAAAGTTGCAGCACACGACGTACTTCAATATCTTGGAAGTCTAATGAAATCTTCTTACCGGTATAATGATTGGCAGCTTTAGGACGTAATGGATTCTTATCTTCCGGACGTTTCAAACTTACCGTTAATTTATTATCAGTTTGGTACGCCATATATTCATAGCTGCCCGTCGACTGAATGGTAATCACACCATTACCGCCATCATTATGTGCATCCACCGTTGCAACAGGTGTTGCAAAATCATTGACATTTAAACGGCGAGTCAAATGTGCAGGTACTTTATTGCCTAAAGTACGGATCACCACTTTACTGCCTTGCTGTTGAACATCAACAGGGGTATTTCCACCCAGCAAATCAACAACAACTTGACCTTCACCATTAGAACCACGGTGGAAACCAATATTTGAAATACCTTGTTGCTGACGTTGTGCTACAGGCTGTACATAACTAGTAGCTTGAGCAGAGTTAATTTTTAGAATGAAGGTATTACCTTCAACACGCGTGGTAAATGCACCCGCATTGGCTAAATTCACAGTTAAGCGCGCACGTTGTGCATCCGAACTCACATCCACAGTGCTTGCTTCAGCCGTTGCAACAGGAATTGAACTTTGTTTTAAATTTTGCTGTGCTTTATCAAAATCTAAGACCAGTCGTGATGGTTGATCGAGTTGATAAGCTTGTGGTTGCGGCGGTAAGCCATTAAACATCACGCGAATTTCAGTCCCTTGACCTGGAATTTGCATTGGTACCACATTGGTTACACTCACCTGAGCATTGGCAACTTGCATCATCGCCATTGCAACAGCCCCCATCGAAAACTGACGAAACACATGATTCATTGTATTGCCATCCCCAAAAATAAAATCTTGTACACTATTCTTCATTTTTATTCCTTTAAGCTTAAGGTGCTGGTCCAATTAATATGAGACTTCTAGGACGCTCTACATATCCTTCTCGCCCATCCGGAATAATCTCAATCAAATCAATTTGAGTCGGGGTAATATTTACCACTCGACCATGATTGAGCCCCATATAACTTCCACGTTGAATACGCTCAACTTCACCATCAGGTGTCTGAATCAAGGCTAATATTTGCCCAGATTGGTTACGCATACTACCCTTCATATTCAGGGTTTCAAGTGCATAACTCTCCAAAGGTTGAGGCTGACGGCTCAAGTTTGGATAAACACGCTTACCTGCCATGATTTTAAGTTCTGCTGCCAAGGAACTTGGCAAGAACGGACTTTTTAAAGAATGCGCCGCATAATTAAAAGTTTCGACAGGTACAAAATCTGGCGCAGGTTCAATCGCTAGTGGAGCTTGATTGCGTATATTTGCCATCTCTTGATTGACCACATCAATACGTGATTCACAACCAGCCAATACAAATCCAACCATCACAGAAAGTGCCAATTTATTCATTTTCATTTTGGAGCCTCCTGTGTGCTTGCTGAATCTGCAGCTTTCGCAGCACTTTCAGTATTCCCTTCATAACGATATGTTTTCGCAGAAATGACATAGTCAATTTTTGGAATATCTGAGTTCTTTTCTTTATTTTCAGTTGCTGTAATCGTTAAATTATGCAAAGTCACAATCCGTGAAAGCCCGGCAATGCCACTAACAAATGAACCAAAGGCGTGGTAATCACCCGTTGCTTCAATACGAATTGGCTGTTCCGTAAAGAACTCTTGCTTCACTTCAGGCTCAAGACGAATAATTTTAAATTTCAATCCAGAATTCACGCCTGTTAAGTTGATATCTTCAACCAAACCTGGAATTTCAGTTTCTTTCGGCAATTGTTCTAATTGTTGATTAAAACGTGCTTCCATATCCTGCAACTGCAATTGATATTGTTGCAAATTACGTAGTTTTGAATCTTTTTCACGAAACTCATTTAACAAATTTTGTTCTTGCGCATTGGCACTTGAAATAGCTTCAATCTTGCCTTTAATCGCCAAGAAATAGCCCAAAATTGCCACAAGGATAATGATAAAAATCCAGCAGGTAATTTTGACTGAAATTGGCCAACTACCATAGTTATTAGGGTCTAAGGTATTGAACTGCTGTACAAACTTATCAAAAGTCATTTTCTTTTTCGGAATGACAACAGCATCTTGATTCAATTGTTCAAATTCATCACGACTCATTTTGCAGCCTCCGGAGTTGGTGTTGCTGCAGTTTGTGCGTCAGATGTTTGCGCCGATGAAGCTGACTGTCCTGCATTTGCTGCTGGATCATTAATGGTCGGCTGCGCAATTTGCTCCAAATCAGCAGTCACAGTAAATGCACCATAAGATTCTTCTACGCGAGGAACCACTGACGTCGGCGCTTTGTCTTTTTTCTCTTCAGCCACAAGGAATGAGCTCATGAAGGCATTACGATACCAAGGCGATGCTTCCAAATTACGCAGTAAATCTGCAACAGTATTTGGACTTTCCGCACGCCCTTCGATCATAAATTTGTCGCCATTACGCTCAAATTTTGTGATGTACATATTGGCAGGTGTCACACGAACCAATTCATCTACAAGATGTACCGCGATTGGACGTTGACCTTGTAAGCCTTGAATCAGCTTCATGCGTTCAATAATGGCATTACGCTGTTCTTGCAAACCATCTAAAGACTTTAATTGAACATCTAAATTTTGGTTATGACTGATAATCAATTGGTTCGCTTGTTCTTGATCTTTTAATTTGTGATCAAAGTACAACCATGTTAAACCAACCCCAATTACCCCAATTAAGAAAGCCCCAATACAAAGTGCAATAAATTCTTTTTTTCGTTTCTCTCTTAGCTCATCACGCCAAGGGAGCAAGTTAATTTTTGCCATTAATCAAAACTCCTCAATGCTAGACCGCATGCCACCATGAGTGACGAGGCATCATTTTCAATTTTTTTAATATCAATTTGAGGTGAAAAACCCATTTGTAAGAATGGATTGGCAATCGTGACGCGGTAACCCAATTTTTGTTGAAGTAATTTTGCAAGCCCCGGAATATTGGCATTCCCCCCTGCCAATAAAATATGGTCAATTTCGTTGAACTGTGAAGATGAGAAAAAGAACTGTAAAGAACGTGCTGCTTGTTGAACGACAGCTTCTAAGAAGGGTTCTAAGACTTCAACATCATAATCATCTGGCAAGGCACGTGTTTTTTTCGCACGACCAGCTTCTTCGAAAGACAATGCATAGCGATTTTGAATTTCCTGTGTCAATTGTTTGCCACCAAACACTTGCTCACGGGTATAAATCACTTTGTTATTCTGCATGACAGATAAGGTCGTCATACTATGACCAATATCTAAAATACCCACGGTATTTACACCCATTGGCAAAGTATCTGAGAAAACTTTAAATGCATTTTCAATTGCAAAGCTTTCTACATCACCAATTTTTGGTGTCAGACCAGCAAGCTGAATGACTTCCGCACGCGCTTCAACATTTTCAATACGCGTAGCGACAAGCAAAACATTGACACGATTTGGGTTGGACAGACGATCTGGCAAGACCTCAAAATCAAGGCTCGCTTCATCAAGTGGGAACGGAATATATTGCTCAGCATCATCACGAATCTGAATTTCACGTTCATCATCGTTCATATCTGCGTCCATTTCGATGATTTTTGTAATCACCATCGACGTTGGAACCGCCAAAGCTGCATTAGTGGTCTGCGTATTGGCCAAATTAATTGCGCGCTCTAAACAGTCACCGACAGCTTCCGGATTCAATATGTTCTTTTCAACAACACTTCCTTCTGGTAATGGTACCAAAGCATAGCTTTCTACCCAATACCGCCCACTCTTTACAGAAAGTTCCAAAACCTTAACAGAAGTCGAACTAATATCTACTCCTATTAACCCCTTATTTGGCTTACGATATAACCTGAGCACAATATAATTCCTATTATTTTTTTATCCCCAAAAAAATTAACCCACTAATTAGCATTGGTCTATAATTTTATACAGATACAATAACTCATCTAACAATCCGTATATCGAAAGGATATACTGACCACCAATTAGTTTGCCATTAGCTCTTATTAAAACTTACTTGTTATGAAAAAGCTATCTTGTTCAGGCCTTGTTCATCCATTTTTTTTGGCCATTATTATTGTTTTGGTCGCAATTCCAATGGGTTTCTATGGCATGTATCTCTATATTGCCCCGTCTTTGCCTGAAATGTCCATCTTAAAAAAGGCTCCATTATTAAAACCATTGCAAGTTTATAGTGCTGATAATGAGCTGATTGCAGAATATGGTGGCAAACTTTCGGTTCCTGTAGAGTACGACCAAATCCCGTCTCATTTCATTCATGGCTTTTTAGCTGCGGAAGATTCTTCGTTTTTTGAACACAGCGGCATTAGTTTCAAAGGATTGGGGCGTGCCGTCAGTGAAAGTATTACAGGCTCAGATGTGCAAACGGGTGGTTCAACCATTACCATGCAGGTTGCAAAAAACTATTATCTGACTCCAGAGCGTACTTTAAAACGTAAACTAACCGAAGTTTTCCTTGCTCGAAAAATTGAACAAAATCTAAGTAAGGAAGAAATTTTAACGCTGTATGTTAACAAAATCTTTTTGGGCAAAAATGCATACGGGATCGCAGCAGCTGCAAAAATTTATTATAACAAGAGCTTGCAAGATTTGAGCTTGGCTCAAATGGCAATGATTTCAGGCCTACCCAAAGCACCATCAAAATATAATCCTGTAGCCAATCCAAAACGTGCTTTAGAGCGTCGTAATTGGATTTTAGGACGTATGTTACAATTGGGTTATATCAATCAATCGGAATATCAAGAAGCAATTGCTGAACCAATTAATCTCGATATGCCTGACCGCGGAGTTAGCAACAAATTCCCCTATGTCGGGGAAATGGTTCGCTCTGAGCTCGTAGAAAAGTTTGGCGAACAAGCGACAGATTCTGGCTATAAAGTCTATACCACCATCAACAGCCAACGCCAAGCCTATGCTGAGCAAGCTGTGCAAGATGGTCTTGAAGCTTACGATAGACGACATGGTTGGCGTGGTGCAGAAGCACATGATGAGCCATTAAAAAACTTTATTCCATATGCTAACACTTATCCTGCCCAAGTCACTAAAGTCAACAACACCAGTATCGAAGTGTTGATGCAAGATGGCAGTAGTGTGACTGTTCCATGGTCAGGTCTGTCTTGGGCACGTCCCTATCGCAATGCCAATAGTGTAGGCAATGCGCCAAGCAAAGCCTCACAAATTGTTAAAGTAAAAGATATTATTCGCCTACGTCCGAATGCTGATAAAAGCTCATGGGCTTTAGTGCAAATTCCAAAAGCGCAAGGTCAATTGATCGCACTCAACCCCAATAATGGTGGCATTGAAGCCATTGTCGGTGGTTATAATTTTTATCAATCTAAATTTAACCGTGCCTTACAAGGCTGGCGTCAGCCAGGTTCAACCATTAAACCCTTTGTTTATGCTTTAGCACTTGAACGTGGCATGACTCCGTATTCCATGGTCAATGACAATCCAATTACGATTGGCAAGTGGACGCCTAAAAACTCTGACGGTCGCTATTTAGGGATGATACCTCTACGCCGTGCCCTCTATTTATCACGTAACACAGTTTCAGTACGCTTATTACAAGTCGTCGGGATTGAACGTACTCGCCAATTATTTATGGATTTTGGCTTACAAGAAAACCAAATTCCACGTAACTACACCATTGCTTTAGGTACCCCACAGGTGTTGCCGATTCAAATGGCGACAGGTTATGCGACTTTTGCCAACGGTGGATATCGTATTCAACCCCATTTTATTAGCCGTATTGAAGATGCTTATGGCAAAGTCATTTATCAAGCCAATCCTGAATATGCATGTATTCAATGTATCAATCAAAAGGACGAAGTTGAATCTGCAGATCCGACCACGCCGGATGATGAAGTGATTGAAGTCACCAATCAGGATAACAAGCCCGCTGAATCAAAAATTTCCGATACTGAAGCAGCAAACTATAAACAAGCTCAGCGGATTTTGAAGTCAAGTTCAGCCTTTGATATGGCGAACATCTTGCGTGACGTGATCCAACACGGTACAGGTCGTGCGGCTTTAAAAATTGGTCGCGGTGATTTAGGCGGTAAAACCGGTACAACCAATGATGCAAAAGACGCGTGGTTTGCTGGATTTAATGGAAAATTGGTCACTGTGGCTTGGGTCGGTTTTGACCAACCCTCTACTTTAGGTCGCCGTGAATATGGTGGTGTTGCAGCATTGCCTATTTGGTCAGATTTTATGGCGAAATCACTTAAAGGCACACCTGAAGCTTGGGTGCGTTTAGACACCCATGCCAAGAATCCAATCAACCGTAATTCGGCTAAAGCGACTCAAGGTCAACCTGAACAAGATCGTGCAGCAACGCCACCAATGGCTCAACCGCTGTATCGTCCTGCTCCTGTTGCACCGAAGCCTCAGGCTTCGCAAAATGATTTTGACGACCTTCCTGGGTCTACTGAAACCAATCTTACACCTACTCGAACTGCGCCACCGCCAATGCAGCCTAAACCACAAGGTACAGAGCATAAAACTGACGCACTTGATCATCTCATCGATCAAGTTCAGTAAATAAGCTGCATAAAAAAAGCCCTCAAACGAGGGCTTTTTTTATCACTTCCAATGCATTATTTCTTTTTAAAGAGATAAATTTGATACTGCGCTTGCAACTCAAATTGTTCATTTTTTTCTAAAGCTTCTCGACGCTCAGCTTTCACTTTATAGGCATAAGGTGTCATTGCAATTAAGTTTTTGAGATCCTGCTGAGAAAGTGACATGTTCGCTTGAACCACTTGTTCACTTTCCAATTCAAAATCATTCGCCAGTTGTTCCACAAATTTATGCGGTTCATGCGGTTTTACTTCTTCAAACAGGGCTTCACGCATTGCATAAAGATGCTCTGGTGCAGGTGTAACCACCATCAAGTGCCCCTCAGGCTTTAAAACACGAAGGATTTCTTCTTTAGGAATAGGACTAAATAAACTCGTACACAAGTCAATCGAATGATCCAATACAGGCAAGGTTGCCCCTGTCCCTACCACCCAAGTCACCTCTTTATTCAGCTTAGCGGCCACTTGTACTGCATTTTTAGCAATATCGACACCCATACATTGTAGTACTTCAGCTTGCATCGCATCGGTGTAATAGCCTTCACCACAGCCAATATCCAACAAGTTTTCAACCCGTAATTTTTGAATCAAAGCCACCACTGCCTGTTGCAAAGGTGCATAGTGACCTGCACTCAAAAACGCACGACGCGCCTGTACAGATTCAGGCGTATCGCCCGGGTTTTTACTGTGTTTATGTTGAACCACATGTAAATTGACATAGCCTTGTTTTGCAACATCATAGCTATGATTATTTTCACAGCGCCATGTCCGCTCTGTGAGTTTCAATGCTTCACGGCATACAGGACACATCAACAGGTTCATCATTTACTCCACTATATTTTGAAATAAAAAAACCGGCATCTGTGGGAGCAAATGCCGGTTTCGTTTATTTATTTGCTTAACGTAATTTTAAAGTCATTAGACCCAAAACTACCAGCATAATTGTGATAATCCAGAAACGGATTACCACTTGCGTTTCACGCCATCCCTTTTTCTCATAGTGATGGTGCAGCGGTGCCATTAAGAATACACGCTTGTTCCGCATACGCAGCGAGCCAATTTGCAAGAAGACAGAAATAGCTTCAACCACAAAGACACCGCCCATAATGGCAAAAACGATTTCTTGACGAACCATGACTGCGATCGTACCGAGCATCGCACCTAGAGATAAGGCACCGACATCACCCATAAAGACTTGGGCAGGATGCGCGTTAAACCATAAGAATGCTAAGCCAGCACCGATCATTGCCGCACAGATCACGACAAGTTCAGATGCGTATTTCACATAAGGGATATGTAAATAATCGGCAAAACGAACATCACCAGCCAGATAAGCAAATACACCTAAACCTGCGGCAACCAGAACGATTGGCATAATCGCCAGACCGTCCAAACCATCCGTTAAGTTCACAGCATTAGATGCGCCGTTAATCACCAAATAAGTAAAGACAATAAAGCCAATACCGAGTGGAATAATAGACAACGGAATGCTAATTTCTTTAAAGAATGGAATCAGCAGATCCAACATATTTGAGGTATGTACTGGGTTTGCTTGCTGTGTCGCAATCACATAGAGCGCAATACCGGCGCCTAACGATGCTACAGAAGTCCAAAAGAATTTCTTCTTCGCAGGTAGACCGGCATTATCTTTATAACGGATTTTAATCCAGTCATCGGCCCAGCCAACAGCACCAAAGATCACCATCACGCCAAGTACAATCCATACATAAGGGTTTGAAAGATCGGCCCAAAGTAAGGTTGAAATCCCAATAGATAGTAAAATCAACACACCGCCCATAGTCGGTGTGCCCATTTTTTTGGCATGATTTTCAGGTGCAAATGAACTGACTGCCTGACCATATTTGAGAGCTTGCAATTTGCGGATCATCACAGGTCCAAGCAACAGACCAATGGCCAATGCCGTTAAGACACTGAGTAGTGAACGAAGCGTTAAATAACGAACAACCTGAAACGAGCTGTGATAACCCGCAAGCTGCTCAAATAACCATAACAGCATTAAAGTTTCTCCATCAATTCAGCCATCAAAGTTTCCATGTGGGTATAACGAGAACCTTTAAACAGGAAACTCATGGACTGAGGCTGATGTGTTTTGACTAGACTAATTAATAACGGTAAAGCCTGTTCTTGAGTAAGAAAGGCCTGTAATTTTTTACCATATTGTGTACTGCGCGCGCCTTCTTGCACAGCAGGTGAAAACTCACCGACAGCAACAACAAATTGAAGACCAGAGTGTGACACAAGGTCACGTCCCAACATGTAGTGCTGCTGTGCAGCAGATGAACCTAACTCACCAATATCCCCAATGACCATGACTTTGATGCCATCTTGCTGCGCAAGCACATCAGCAGCAGCGCGCATTGAGGTTGGATTTGCATTGTAAGTATCATCAATAAACAAATAATCTTTGTGTTGAATAAAGTTTAGACGACCTTTGGCTCCTGTCGCATGTTCAAGACCCACAACGATATCATCTAAACTCACGCCAATCGACAACGCGAAAGCTGCGGCAGCAGTGGCATTTTGCACATTATGTTCACCAGCAAATGGCAGTTGAACAGGACGTGAACCTTGTGGCGTATTTAAGATAAAACGTGAAGATTGAGCTTGAAGTTCAGTTTCAGTCGCAAAGACATCCCCGCCCTGACCAAAACTCATTACTTGCTCAGTTTGCACGGCTTGACGAATGGCATCTGTAAAATCATCTGCCGCAGGGACAATCGAAGTTCCTGTTTTCGCTATATGTGCATAAATTTCAGACTTGGCACGACAAATACCATCACGCCCACCAAACTCCCCCATATGAGCGGTGCCAATATTTAAAATACCGGCAACCTGAGGCTGTACCAAATTTGAGGTGTAATCAATTTCACCCTTATGACTGGCACCAAGCTCCATCACGGCATACTGATGTTCTGGACGCAACTCAAGTAACATCATCGGTACGCCAAGGTCATTATTTAAATTACCGCGCGTAATTAACGTTGGTGCAAGACGAGAAAGGATACTCCCGAGCATCTCTTTGGTTGTGGTTTTACCACTACTTCCTGTCAAGGCAATCACTTTTAAGGCTGGGTTTTGGGCACGACGAAATGCACCTAAATGTCCAAGTGCTAAACGTGTATCTGCAACCACCAACTGACAAATATCCACATCGACCGGATGACTGACAATGGCAATTTCACAACCCTTTTCAGCCACTTGAGCAAGGAAATCATGCGCATCAAAGCGTTCACCTTTCAGGGCAAGAAAAGCATCTCCTTGCTCTGCATGACGTGAATCGGTCAAAATTCGTTTCACAGGACCTGTCGGCGCTTGATTATTATGCCAGTGCCCTTGTGTCGCTTGAACCAACTGTTCGGCAGTCCAAGGTTCTAACGGAACCGTACTGGTCGTTGAAGTATGCATATCTGTTTCCTATTGCGCTGGATAAGCCGAGTCAGTGTTGTGATGCTGTGAATCAATCGCTGATTTCACTTCCACCACATCATCAAACCAATGTCGAACACCATCAATTTCTTGATAGTTTTCATGGCCTTTACCAGCAATCACCACAATATCACCCGCTTGCGCATGGTTGACTGCGAATTTAATCGCTTCACGGCGGTCATGGATTTCATGGACAGTTTTTCCAGTGAAATCAATACCAGCCTTCATATCTGCAAAAATTTGTTCTGGGTTTTCAGTACGTGGATTATCTGAGGTAATCAACGCAACATCTGCATGGTTTAATGCCGCTTGAGTCATCAATGGACGTTTACCACGGTCACGATCACCACCACAGCCAAACACTGCCCATAACTGTTGCGATACATGACGTTTTAAGGTCTGTAACACTTGAATCAAGGCATCTGGTGTATGTGCATAATCCACTACAAACAAGCGTTCATCATCACGGATCACTTGCATACGGCCCGGTGCACCTTTTAATTCGGGCGCAGTTGCGATCAAGGCAGATAAATCAAAACCTGCTTGCTCCGCTGAAATTAAGCTGGCCACAATATTTTCAATATTGAAGTGCCCCAATAATGGACTTTGCACCACAAATTCAGCTTGAGCAGTACGCAATTTAAATTGTGCGCCCGTTAAGCTGTATTGAATATCGGTCACTTGATAATCCGCAGCCTGACGCGTTGAATAAGTCAAAATTTTAGGCTGAGCCGGATTTTGACGTGCAGCATTCATCATCACTTCGGCATGTTCATCATCGAGATTGATGACTGCAACTTTGAGCGATGGAAACTGAAATAAACGTGATTTCGCTTCAGCATAGGCTTGAAGGGTTTTATGATAATCCAAATGGTCACGACTTAAATTGCTATAAGCGGCAATTTCAATTGCACAGCCATTTAATCGACCTTGTTCTAATCCATGCGAACTTGCCTCAATGGCAGCAAACTCTGCTTCTTCAAGTGCATAGGTATGCAACGCATTTTGCATATGCAACGCATCTAAAGTGGTGTGAGAAGAGGCTTCTAAATTCGGTAAAATTCCGTTTCCGGTAGTTCCCATCACTGCACATTTTTTGCCTTGCAGCATGATTAATTCAGCGATTAAGCGTGAGATCGTGGTTTTACCATTGGTACCCGTCACTGCCAAAATTCGTGCAGCTTGAACCGGTTGAGTCGCCTGTAAATATTGCTTTTGCCACTGCCCCATCAATTGACGCACATCAGCGATCACGACACTTTGATCCAAGCCCAAATCAGTTTCGGAAATAACTGCCAACGCACCATTTTCTAACGCTGTACGTGCAAATTGTGCTGTTTTTTCAGGTTGCGAAAACGAAGTCAGGGCAATAAATATTTGCCCTGCTGTAACTTTGCGACTATCCAGATTGAAGCCCTGAAAGGATTGCGACATCCATTCAGCGGGCTGTTCAACGGTGTATAGATCTTGAAACGTAATTTTCATTCATCACCTATTACTGGATCTTAGGAGTGTCTAAAGGTTTATCTAAAGGTACGTTCATTAAACGTAAAGATTCTTGCATTACACGAGCAAAAACGGGTGCCGCCACCAGACCACCGTAATACTGACCTGTTGGGTTTTCCACCACAACAATCATGGCCAAACGTGGATCACTCACTGGTGCGACACCAGCAAAGAGTGCACGATATTCTGAAGTCGAATAACCTTTACGGTCTGCACGTAATTTATGTGCTGTACCAGTTTTACCCGCCACGCGATAACCCGGAATATTGGCTTGACGTGCCGTACCACCCGGCAAGGTCACCGCTTCCATCATTAAAAGCACTTGATCAGCAATTTTAGGGTCAACCATCTGCTCACCCTTCGGCTTTTCCTCAAGCTTGTACAAGCTCAGTGGCATTTTGACGCCTTTGTTGGCAATCATGGCATAAGCATCAGCCAGTTGGAGCACTGTAGCGTTCAAACCATAACCATACGCCATGGTTGCTACTTCAGACACATTCCATTTGCTCTTCGGCAAAATCAGACCAGCACTTTCACCGGGGAATTTCACTGCTGAACGTTGACCAAAGCCAAGACGTTGATAGAACGTTGGTAAAGTTTCATAAGGGAGAGATAAAGCGATTTTTGCCACACCAACGTTAGACGATTTTTGAATAATGCCACCCAAAGTCAGAGGGCCATAGTTATGCGTATCTCGAATAGTATGATTCCCAACGCGCATTGAACCCGGTGTGGTATTTACAACTGTATTTGCCGTGTATTTGCCGCTTTCCAACGCCATTGCCACGGTCATTGGCTTCATGGTTGAACCTGGCTCAAAAGAGTCAATCGCACCACGGTTACGCATGGCATCTTTATTTAAAACGCCTTTTTTATCGTTCGGGTTGTACGACGGCCAAGAGGTCATCGCCAAAATTTCACCTGTTTTGACATCCACGGCAATCGCGGTTGCAGAACGTGCATTATTGGCCACCCCTGCAGCGGTCAACTCACGGTACATGATGTATTGCAAACGTGAATCGATACTGAGCGTGATATTTTCGCCCGACTCTACTTCTTTCACAATCTCAGGGTCTTTAACGCGGTTGCCCTTTTTATCACGGACAATTTGCTGCGCACCATCGACACCTGAAAGACGTTCATTCAGCTGCATTTCCAAGCCTTCAATACCCATACCCTCACTATTGGTTAAGCCAATAATTTGTGAGTTTGGCTGAGGCTGTGGATAGTAGCGCTTATAGTTTTTTTCAGTATATACGCCCTGAAAGTCACGTTTCATGATCAATTCAGCTTGTTGCGGCGGTACTTCTTTCTTTAAAACCAAATAACGTGAACGTGGACGCTCATTCATTTTGCGTTTCAGTTCAGCACGATCCATCCCTACAGCATCGGCAAGTTCATCTAAGCTTAGATTTTTATCGGGTAATTGACGTTTTAACTTACGGTTGTTTGGATCTTTAGCCAATTCAGCCGTAGTTTCTTCAAAGAGTTTTTTATTGTCAAAATAATCACGTGGATCGATCACGATTTTCATGATCGGGGTACTAATCGCTAAAGGCACACCGTGACGGTCATAGATGACACCGCGCATGGCTTTTAAGGTTTCAGTTCTTAAAATTTTGGCATTGGCTTTATTTTGTAAAAAGTCTTTATTGATGATTTGTACATAAAAAGCCCGCCCGACCAATGCAATAAAGCACAGTAAAACCACCGCCCACATCAAGTGATAGCGCCACATCTCCACCGAAATTGCTGTACGACCAGTAACAGACTGCTGTTTTTTACGCGGAGTTTGTTTGTTTCTCTTTTCAACCATGTGACCGGCAGCCTATTTTTTCTGTTCTGGAGTTTGTGGCAATGAAATAACAACGGTTTGTGCAATAGGAGGCGAATACATCCGTAATTGGGTAACTGCACGTGTCCCAATTTGGGCTGTTGCACCAAAAGTTTGTTGTTCGATCAGCAAACGTCCCCATTCTGCGTTGAGGTCATCCCTTTCACGCATATAGGTACTCAATTGACGATAATCTTGTCGATATTCAAAGACTTGAAACACCACCATAATCGCACTCACAAAAACCAAGAGCAATAAAATGCCGTATGTAATGATTTTCTTTGACTGCGATTGATCAGAGTTTTTTTCGATTGCTTCGGTTTTCATTCTTTGCCTTTTAAGCTAAACGCTCTGCCACACGAAGCCAAGCACTACGAGATCGTGGATTGGCTTTAACTTCTTCTTCACTTGCTTTAATTCGTGACACTTTTTTTAAGCGGCGGGTATCTTCGCGTTTTTGTGGTAAACCCCAGCCTGTGTCTTCTGCAAGTGTAGATTCTTTTTGAATAAATTGTTTAATTAAACGATCCTCTAAAGAGTGGAAACTGATCACTGCAAGAGTGCCTTCAGGTTTCAGCATATCCACCGCTTGAGGTAAGAAGATATCAATATCGTCGAGTTCTTTGTTAATAGCAATACGAATTGCTTGGAAAGTTCGTGTCGCTGCATGTTTATTTTTTTCCCATTTCGGGTGGGCAACTTTCACGATTTCTGCCAATTGAGCTGTAGTTTCAATATACCCTGCCGCTTTAATCGCTTTGGCAATACGGCGGCTATAACGCTCTTCACCATATTTAAAAATAATATTGGCCAAATCTTCTTCTTCAATATCAACCAACCACTCTGCGGCTGTTGGACCTTGTGAATTGTCCATACGCATATCAAGTGGGCCATCTTTCATAAAACTAAAGCCACGCTCTGCTTGGTCTAACTGTGGAGATGATACCCCTAAATCCGCCATAATACCGTCGACCAAATCGATACCTCGACTACGCAGTTCTTCTTTTAAGTCTGCAAAACTGGCGTGAATAATTTTAAAACGCGCATCTTCTTGTTCTAATTCTGCTGCAACAGCCAACGCTTGCGGGTCTTTATCAAAGGCATAAACACGTGCGTTTTCATCTAATTTAGACAGTAATAAACGCGTATGACCACCACGCCCAAATGTGCCATCTACGAAAATTCCTGTATTGCGATCTGCCAGTAAAGCATCAACAGTTTCATGAAGTAATACAGAAATATGCGACATAAGGGTTCGTTCAACACAGCTAAAAATGTAACTGCACATTATTACCTTGTTTTAGCAAAGCTCCAAACGTCTTTTTGTACAGAAATATTACTTTCCATAGAGAAAACCGTTTTTATTTTTTGCCATCCATTAAAAAACCTCCCGAAGGAGGTCTTTGTACATCTCAAATCATAGATTTCGATGTATTAGCGCTTGTTATTGTAGATCTGATCGAAGATCGCACCATTCACAAAATGTGTTTGTTGTGCTTTTGCCCAGCCACCAAAGACTTCATCAATAGTAAAAGTTTTTAAAGGTGGGAACTGAGTTTTATATTTTGCTAAAACTGCTGCATTACGTGGACGATAGAAATGACGAGCAGCCATCTCTTGACCTAATGGAGAATAAAGATAATTGATATAGCCTTGAGCTAACCATTTATTACCATTTTTTTCGACAGTTTTATCCACGATCGCCACTGAAGGCTCAGTCAAAATCGACATCGATGGATATACGATATCAAATTTATTTTTACCCAAAGTTTTTTGAGTAACTAAAGCTTCGTTTTCCCAAGTCAATAACACATCACCAATACCACGTTCTGCAAATGTAGTCATCGATGCACGTGCCGCAGAGTCCATCACTTTTACGTTATGGTACATTTTACCCACGAAATCTTTGGCTTTCGCTTCATTACCACCTGGCTGTTTCAAAGCATAACCCCAAGCTGACAAGTAAACCCAACGTGGTAGACCGCCAGTTTTCGGGTTCGGGGTAATAATTTGTACGCCCGGTTTGGTTAAATCAGACCAATCTTTAATATGTTTCGGGTTGCCCTTACGCACCATGAAGACAATCGTTGAAGTATATGGCGCTGAGTTATGTGGAAACTCTTTTTGCCAACCCGGCTGAATCTGACCAGACTTCACAATTTCCTCGATGTCATTGGCCAATGCCAAAGTCACGACATCACCTTTTAAACCGTCAACCACAGAACGGGCTTGTTTACCTGAGCCACCGTGTGATTGTTTAAATGCGACCGTTTTACCCGTACGCTCTTTCCAATATGCACCAAATGACTTATTAAATTCGTCATAAAATTCACGCGTTGCATCATAAGATACATTTAAAAACTCACGATCAGCGGCCTGAGCAGACGCTGAGAAAGCAACACCAGTGGCAAGCAACGCAGCACTGAGCCACGCCTTAAATTGAGTTTTCATAACAGCCTGCATAAAGTTATATTCAATACTGCTAAATATATGAAATAAAGTCATAAATCGCAATTGCAGCGTGTTTAGACGCTTTGTTGAATACAGCTAAGGCTACGAATTTAATTGTTTGTTTTTCATATTAAAATACACAAAAACAATCTACTTATTCCCTATATATAGATTTTTATGCATTACATATGCAAAAAACGGATAATCTAGATTATCCGTTTTTACAGCGCACATTATAGTGGGTCGTTTTACTCTTTATTCTTTTCACTATAGATTTGATCAAAAATCGCACCATTCACAAAATGTGTTTTTTGCGCTTTAGCCCAACTGCCAAACACTTTATCAATGGTAAAGGTTTGAACTTTCGGGAATTGAACAGCGTATTTTGCTGTGGCTTTTGCATCGCGAGGGCGGAAGAAATATTTACCTGCCAGCTCTTGGCCCTTAGGTGAATATAGATAGTTCAAATAACCCTTCGCCAAATTTCGATTACCATTTTTGTCGACGGTTTTATCTACTACAGCCACCGAAGGTTCAGCTAAAATCGAAATAGACGGATAAACAATGTCATATTTATCTTTGCCTAAGCCCTGAGTCGCCAACAATGCCTCATTTTCCCAAGACAGCAACACATCTCCAATGCCACGCTCAGCAAAGGTCGTGAGTGAACCACGTGCACCAGAATCCAATACTTTGACATTGCTATAGAGTTTTTTCACCAATTCTTTGGCTTTGGCATCATTTCCACCCGGTTGTTTTAAAGCATATCCCCAAGCTGATAAATAGATCCAACGCGGTGCCCCACCTGTTTTTGGATTTGGCGTAATAATTTCAACACCCAGTTTGGTCAGGTCATTCCAATCTTTAATTTTTTTCGGGTTGCCCTTACGCACCAAAAATACGATAGTTGAGGTATACGGTGCAGAATTATGTGGAAATTGTTTTTGCCAATTTTTATTGATTTGTCCAGTCGCCACAATTTCATCAATATCATTGGCCAATGCCAAAGTGACAACGTCTGCTTGTAAACCTGTTGCCACTGCACGAGCTTGTTTGCCAGAACCACCATGTGATTGTTTAAAATTAATCTCTTGTCCTGTACGTTTTTTCCAATATTGTCCAAATTCTTGGTTATATTCCTGATAAAACTCACGTGTTGGGTCATAAGAAACATTTAAGAAATCTTTTGCGGCATACACCTGTACCGCCACCCCACCCAATAAAGCGAAAATACCCGATGCTATTATTTTTTTCATCTGCTCAAACTCAAATTGATCTTGAGAGCACTATATAAATCAAAAATAACTTTAACAATCAGATATCTATAATATAAATTCAAATCTATTTCTGTTTTAAAGATATCTAAAAATAACGTATTTAAAGCTTTAATTCTGCTAATACAGCAACAATCAGAAGCGATCTCCATGCTATCTTCATAGTTGTTTGCTAAAACATCCGAAAATTTGGAGAAAACAGTCTATTTAGGTAATCCTAGTACAGACTTTTTTAGTTTTTTTGTAAAAATTGTGACGTAGTTCTACTTTTTAATTACGATAGATGGTTAAATCGTAGTCTAAATATTAAAACTATTTTGCAAATAAAAAGTTCCATCACCAAAACTAGGGGGAGATTTGGACATGAAATTTTCATACGCACTATGCCTAGGCTTAAGTTTAAGCGTGACTGCACAGACTGCTTTTTGTGCTGCAACCAGCACCGCATCGAATAACAAACTTACGATGCCTGCTGAACGTACCTCATTGATCGAAAAAGCGATTAATCAGCAAAAATCTGAAGGCAAAGGCCGTACAGACGATAATTTAAAAGTACTTACGTCTATTAAAGCTGCACCGACTCAAAGTTTCTTTGCATCACAAAACCAAAGTTTTTCTCGTTTTGTTCAAGCCATTTTCTCTGGTAGTAGCTCATAACGACATCAGCATACTCATGTCATCCAAGCTATTGTTTTAGACGAGTTCCCCTACTGTCGTCTAAAAAACACTAAAAACGCCTGATCATTCAATGTTGAATTAAGCATTAAGTGATCAGGCTTTTTCGTTATAATAGATCCCAATTTACATTCTGATTAAAAGCTGATTATGACTGTTCGTACTCGTATCGCACCTTCTCCTACTGGTTTCCCGCACGTTGGGACTGCTTATATTGCATTGTTTAACTTATGTTTTGCGAAGCAACATGGCGGTGAATTTATTCTTCGTATTGAAGATACAGACCAACTACGCTCTACCCCAGAATCTGAGAAAATGATTTTAGATTCATTGCGTTGGTTAGGTTTGAACTGGTCAGAAGGTCCAGATGTGGGTGGCCCTCATGCGCCATACCGTCAATCTGAACGTATGGACATTTATAAACAATATGCTTTGGAACTGGTTGAAAAAGGTCATGCGTTCTACTGCTTCGCAACAGCAGAAGAACTCGATCAAATGCGTGCGGAACAACAAGCGCGTGGTGAATCACCGCGTTATGACGGACGTGGCTTAAAACACACTGCAGAAGAAGTTGCACAGCGTTTGGCTGCTGGTGAACCGCATGTCATTCGTATGAAAGTGCCTGAAGAAGGGATTTGTAAATTTAACGACTTACTACGTGGTGAAGTCGAAATTCCTTGGGCGCAAGTCGACATGCAGATTCTACTGAAAACCGATGGTTTACCGACGTATCACTTGGCAAACGTGGTTGATGACCATTTAATGGAAATCACTCACGTGATTCGTGGTGAAGAATGGATTCCATCTGCGCCTAAACACCAATTATTGTACAAATATTTTGGTTGGGACATGCCTGTGCTTTGCCACATGCCACTGTTACGTAACCCAGATAAATCAAAACTGTCTAAACGTAAAAACCCAACCTCAATTAACTACTACAAAGACATCGGCGTTTTACCTGAAGCATTATTGAACTACTTAGGCCGTATGGGCTGGTCAATGCCGGATGAAAGTGAAAAATTCACTTTGGCTGAAATGATTGAACACTTTGACATTCAACGTGTATCACTAGGCGGTCCGATCTTTGATGTTGAAAAGCTGAACTGGTTAAATGGTCAATGGATTAAAGGTTTAACACCAGGTCAATTGCTCGACACCCTGCTGGCTTGGAAATCAGATCGTAATACCTTGGAAGAAATTGCTGCTGCGATTCAACCGCGTATTAATTTATTATCTGAAGCAGTGAATTGGGCAGGTTTTTATTTCAACCAATTTCCAACACTCAGCAAAGAACAGTTTGAAAGCAAAAAGTTGACTGAAGAACAAGTGCGTCAAAGCCTTCAATTTGCCATCTGGCGTCTAGAAAGCATGTTCACTTGGAACAATGACACCGTCAGCCAAACGCTTATGGATTTGGCGAACCAAATGAACATTAAACTTCGTGACTTCATGCCAACCTTCTTTATTGCTATTGCAGGTTCAACATCTTCGACACCGGTTATGCAATCAATGGTAACCATTGGTCCTGATTTAACCTTTGCTCGCTTACGTCATGCACTTGAAATTGTGGGCAGCCCGAGTAAAAAAGAAACAAAAGCATGGGAAAAACTCAATGAAAGCTTAAAACTGCCGAAAAATGATGCAGTTGATGAAGCTTAATTGATTTTTTAGTTGACGGATGGGCGTTATCCCCCTAATATAGCGCCCATACCGAGAGATGGTGTCAACCAACTCTAAGTTGCCTCAAATTGTCCCTATCGTCTAGAGGCCTAGGACATCGCCCTTTCACGGCGGTAACCGGGGTTCGAATCCCCGTAGGGACGCCATATTCAAGGTGATGCAAATCATCTTATAAAAAACCCAAGCATTATGACTTGGGTTTTTTATTGCCTAAATTTTATCTGATTTAAATTTACGGTATTTTTGCTTTCTGCGTCATTCTGATTAAAATAAACCATAGATTAAAATTATGGAGTTGCAATGCAATACCGTTGCCCTAAATGTCAAAGCCCTAAAATTATGCCTCTTGCGCAAGCAGGCCAGCCTGTTGCTCGTCCTGTCGTGCCTAAAAGCCTGATTATCCTCATCCCTGCGGTATTTATTCTTTTACTGTTGGTGATTATCAGCATCGCAATGTGGATTTTTGGCGACGGTGCAGGCACTACATTACAAACTGCGACTGTTGTTATATTTATTGCTTGCTTGATTGCAGGCTTCATGTTCTACCGCGACCTGCCAGATTTTAAAATCTCAATGCAAAGTTTTATGCAATCACAGAAAAAATGGAAATGCCGCGAATGTAATCATGAGTGGGAAATCTAAACAGGCCATTTAAATCACATCAGCATTAGTGCTGATGTGGTTCATCATGAGAATGCGCGTGATCATCTTGAAGGTGCTCATGTGCATGATCAGACTTTTGGGTGTGTTGGTGTACCACACATTCATCTTCTTCGATTTGTAATGTCATCTCTGTGATTCCATGTTCATGTTGCAACATTTCAATCGCCTCAAAATACAAGGCATTACGATCGGCTTCAGGTGCAAAGAGATGAACTGTCAAATGCACATTCTTTGATGTTATTGCCCAGACCTTTAACTGGTGAATACTCTCTACCCCATTGAGTGCCAATAAATCATTGCGTAACTTTTCTATGTCGATTTCTTCCGGCACACCTTCCAATAAAATATTGATACTTTGTTTGAGTAAAATCCAAGTCCTTGGTAAGACCCAAAAGCCAATGAGCACCGCAATAAGCGTATCGACCCACATCCAGCCGGTAAAATAAATAATCGCTGCGCCAATAATCACACCGACCGAACCTAAGGCATCACTTAACACCTCTAGATACGCCCCTTTCACATTCAAGCTTTCTTGTGAACTGGAAAATAAAATACGCATCGAGATTAAGTTAATGATTAGACCGATGACGGCCACAATCATCATGCCCATACTTTGAATTTCCGGCGGCGTTGAAAAGCGCTGATAGGCCTCATACAAAATATAAATCGCAACCACAAATAGCATCAAGGCATTAAACAAGGCAGCCAAAATTTCAAAACGCTGATAGCCAAAGGTACGTTTGTTATCAGCAGGAAGCTTGCCAATTTTGATCGCGACCAATGCTATGGCAAGGGCTGCAGCATCGGTGAACATATGTGCCGCATCTGACAATAGCGCCAAACTTTGCGTCATAAATCCAGCAATGACTTCAATAATCAAAAACGTCGTGGTCAGTGCTAAGGCAAAACTTAATTTTTTGACATTCCCTTCTGTGACAACGGCATGGCTGTGGTCATGCCCATGATGCTCACTCATTATTTTCTGACCTTTATAAATTATATATTCTTCAGTCTTGAGCTTAACAGGTGCAGTAAACGTAATAAAATTACATTATTCAACCTTCAGTACTACGTTTTACCTTCAAACTTTAAAACTGCTTTTTTCAGCATCTACTTTCAATTTATTAAAAATAATTTTTCGCGATCTAGATGACTGAAATCACTTATAAATATTTTTCAATACCTATTCACATATCATGACAAGCATGCTAATTTTCATCTTAAGTGTGATCTGTTTAAAACAATTAAATCATTCATCGCAGCGCACGAATGACTGCAATTAATATTTTTATTAATCAAGTGGTTATATTTAGCAACAAGGAGTTTAACAATGATGATACAAGCTCTGAAAAAAATCTATGCACTGTTGTCACAACAGATGAATCCAAAGTTGCAAGGAATGCACCTTTCGATTACAGAAGCCGAGGGTGATTACGCCCAAGGGACTTATTTTGAAATTCTTGCGGCTCAACACCATCAAGACTTTCTCAGTCACCATACTATGGATTCAGCAGACCAATCCCCTACTGACTATCGCAATGCCATGTGGAATTTCTTAAGTGCCGCATTAAAAGGTCATAAAGATGCCCAATATCGCTTAGGTCTCGGTTATTTACGTGGAGAACTCGGCTTAGACCGCAATTATGAACTTGCAGAGCTTTGGCTCAGTAAAGCGGCTGCACAAGGCCATGAACAAGCAGACTACGTCTTACATCATGCCTATGAAGACATTGTTGTATAGTCATTGCTTCTCACGCAATAAAAAACCAGCCCGCAGGCTGGTTTTTTATTTTAAAACTGGAACTTAGTTACCAATTTTGCGGTATTTTTGACGCTTTGCAACAAGGTCATCACCATCACGTTTACGACGGTATTCTTCAAATTCATGGTAGTTACCCGTGAAGAATTCAGGGGTTTCACCTTCAAATGACAAGATGTGCGTAGCAATACGGTCGAGGAACCAACGGTCATGCGAGATCACCATTACAGTACCTGGGAATACCAGAATGGCATCTTCAAGCGCACGTAAAGTTTCAATATCCAAGTCGTTTGATGGTTCATCGAGTAAGATGACGTTTGCGCCCATTTGCAGGATTTTCGCAAGTTGTAAACGGTTACGCTCACCACCTGACAATTGACCTACACGTTTTTGCTGATCTTGACCTTTGAAGTTAAAGCGACCGATATACGCACGAGATGCGATTTCGTATTCACCAATTTTCAAGATGTCTAAACCGCCAGAAACTTCTTCCCAAACAGTTTTGTTGTCATCTAAGGTGTCACGAATCTGACCAACATAAGCCACTTTAACAGACTCACCCAGTGTAACTGTACCTGTATCTGGTTGTTGTTCGCCTGTCATCATACGGAATAATGTGGTTTTACCCGCACCGTTTTCGCCCACGATACCTACAATTGCAGCAGGTGGTACAACGAATGATAAATCTTTATAAAGCGTGCGATCACCAAACGACTTGCTGATACCTTCAACTTCTACAACTTTGTTACCTAGACGTGGACCAGGTGGAATATAGATTTCAGACGTTTCGTTACGCTGTTGGAATTCGCGTGAGTTAAGCTCTTCAAAACGCTCCATACGCGCTTTGTTTTTCTTTTGCTGACCTTTAGCATTTGAACGAACCCATTCAAGTTCTTTTTTCAATGCTTTAGCAAAAGATTCTTCTTGCTTCTGTTCTTGCTCTAAACGGGCATTTTTCTGCTCTAACCAAGAAGAGTAGTTGCCTTGGTATGGAATACCCATGCCGCGGTCAAGCTCAAGAATCCACTCTGCCACGTTATCCAAGAAGTAACGGTCATGGGTAATCGCAACGATCGTACCTGGGAAGTCTTTCAAGAAACGTTCCAACCATGATACTGATGAAGCATCCAAATGGTTCGTTGGCTCATCTAGAAGCAACATGTCTGGTTTAGACAATAACAAACGGCAAAGTGCAACACGACGGCGCTCACCACCAGACAACTTAGATACATCTGCATCCCAAGCTGGAAGGTTCAACGCTGCAGCAGCCTGATCCATTTGGTTCACAATATTATGTGCATCCCATGAATGGATAATGGCTTCTAACTTCTCTTGTTCTTTTGCAAGTGCATCAAAGTCAGCATCTTCTGCTGCATATTCTGCAAACACTTCATCAAGACGCGCCAAAGCATCTAACGGCTCACGTAAACCGTCTTCAACGTTACCACGAACGTCTTTGCTTTCATCCAATGGCGGCTCTTGTTCAAGGTAACCAATTTTGATACCCGGTTGAGCACGTGCTTCACCTGAGAAATCTTTATCTACGCCCGCCATAATACGAAGCAAGGTAGATTTACCTGCACCGTTTAGACCAAGCACACCAATTTTTGCGCCTGGGAAAAATGATAAAGAGATGTCTTTCAGGATTTCGCGCTTAGGCGGAACCATCTTCGACACACGGTTCATCGTGTAAATATATTGGGCCACTTAGGACTCCTCAATAGTCAAAACATATACGGAACAACACAAAGTTGCCCCTGCTCAATTGAGCGAAAAAATAATCGGCTATTATACGCATAAAGTCGTGAAAAAATAAGGTTTCGCACACGGCTTCAATGCATTGTTACAAGTTTAATGGCGAACAAAATTTAAACATGCGGTTTTAGGCATGATTTCGCTCATATTTAGCTGAAATTTTTTCAACAATATGAATAATTATGATATTAATTTTAGAAATAAAGCACTTTTATTCATATGTATAAATGATAGACTGTTTAAAAAACTAGCTCACTTAGATGAAGTAATCATGACCTATAAAGACGAAACTTTAGCAATTCACGCGGGGTATACACCGGAGCCAACCACCAAAGCGGTTGCCGTTCCAATTTATCAAACCACCTCATATTCCTTTGATAACACGCAGCATGGTGCTGATTTATTTGACTTAAAAGTTCAGGGGAATATTTATACCCGCATTATGAATCCAACCACGGCAGTCCTTGAACAGCGTGTTGCAGCGCTCGAAGGCGGTATCGGTGCATTGGCTTTAGCCTCTGGTATGGCCGCCATTACATATGCGATTCAAACCATTGCTGAAGCAGGCGACAATATCGCTTCAGTTTCGACCCTGTACGGCGGCACATATAACCTGTTTGCCCACACCCTGCCGAAACAAGGCATTGAAGTTCGCTTCTTTGATTATCAAAACCCTGAAGCGCTGCGCAGTCTCATTGATGACAAAACCAAGTTGGTCTTTGTCGAATCTATTGGTAACCCATTGGGCAATATTATTGACCTCGAAGCAATTTCGAAAATTGCGCACGAGTTTGGCATACCTGTGGTGGTCGACAATACTGTGGCTACTCCTGTCCTGCAAAAATCATTTGAATTTGGTGCCGACATCGTGGTGCACTCACTCACCAAATATATTGGCGGTCATGGTAATTCGATCGGCGGCATCATCGTCGATAGCGGCAAGTTCCCTTGGGGCAAATACCCTGAACGCTTTAAATCACTCAACACCCCTGATCCAAGCTACCACGGGGTGAATTATGTCGAAGCTTTAGGTGAAGCCGCCTACATTGCCCGTGCGCGTGTAGTGCCATTACGTAATACTGGCGCTGCGATCAGCCCGCACAATGTGTTTTTGATCTTACAAGGTTTGGAAACCCTGAGCCTGCGCATGGAACGCCATACCGAAAATGCGCAAAAAGTGGCTGAATATTTACAAGCGCATCCAAAAGTAAAATGGGTTAACTACGCTGGCCTAAAAGACCACCCACAACATGCTTTGGCGCAAAAATATGTCAAAGGCAAACCATCTGCAATTCTTTCATTCGGCGTTCAAGATGGCCTTGCAGGTGGCACACGTTTCATCGATGCCTTACAGTTGTTTACTCGCCTTGTGAATATTGGTGATGCCAAAAGTTTAGCCTGCCATCCTGCGACCACGACACATCGTCAGCTCAATGAAGATGAACTCAAAGCAGCGGGGGTCAGCATTGATATGGTTCGTTTATCGATTGGGATCGAACATGCGGATGACTTGATTGCAGACTTAGAGCAAGCCTTAGCTGCTGTTTAAACCATAATTGCACAATCCACAGGTCTTATTTTTAAGGCCTGTTTTTATTTCCATTTCATTTAAATAACCACTCCCACATAATCCGCCTTCCAACTTTGGGCATCTATGGCCCTGCTTCTATATTTATTTACAATTTTATTTATCTTGAAAATCGACTTTTTTAGGTTGCAACGATGTTGATAAAAGCACTTCTCTTTCACATATTTATGTGTTAAAAATTGAGTAAATAGGGATTTTAATTTAGAGTAAAAACTCTAAATATTATTTTATTATCAATTACTTATCATATGGCTTTTTTTGAATAAAACGCTATCATACCGCTGACTTAAAACAGCCCTGCACATAGCGTTGTCGGGCCGATAAATGAATACAATAAAACTGATTTAACAGGGAACCTCATCGTGAATTCAAGACTTGAGAAACGTTTCGTTGACCGTGTCAACGGTAAGACTATTTTAATCACCGGTGCATCAAGTGGTATCGGTTTAACCACAGCGCATCGCCTTGCCAACGCAGGCGCACATGTTCTACTGGTTGCACGTACCAAAGAAACTCTTGATGCCGTAAAAGCTGAAATTGAAGCCACTGGCGGTAAAGCCGATGTTTTCCCATGTGACCTCAATGATATGGACTCCATTGATGCTGTGGCACAACAAATCCTCGCTTCCGTCGATCATATCGATATCTTAATTAATAACGCTGGCCGTTCTATTCGCCGTGCCGTGTATGAATCAACTGATCGTTTCCATGATTTTGAACGTACTATGCAGTTGAACTATTTTGGCGCGGTACGTTTGGTGATGAATTTACTGCCGAAAATGATGATTCGCCGTGAAGGTCATATCATCAACATCAGTTCGATTGGTGTATTGGCCAATGCAACGCGCTTCTCTGCGTATGTTGCATCTAAAGCCGCATTAGATGCTTTCAGCCGTTGCCTAAGTGCTGAAGTTCACTCGCATAATATTGCCATCACGTCGGTCTACATGCCATTGGTGCGCACGCCAATGATCGCCCCAACCAAAATTTATAAATATGTTCCAACGCTTTCTCCAGAACAAGCAACTGACCTGATTGCCTATGCCATCGTGAAACGTCCGAAGAAAGTGGCGACCAATTTGGGCCGTTTGGCTTCGATCACCTACTCCATTGCTCCTGACATTAATAACAAACTCATGTCGATTGGTTATAACCTATTCCCAAGCTCTTCAGCGTCTATTGGTAAGCAAGAAAAACTCAATTGGGTACAAAAAGCATATGCTCGCCTATTCCCTGGTGAACACTGGTAAGACCTGACTCACCCTTTAAAAAGCCCTTTTGAGGGCTTTTTTTATTGGGTTTTATGCGGCAACTTTGCTACATTGGGCTGAGATAAAATCAACTTTTATAACAATGAAAACTCAAAATATTGCCATCATCGGTGCAGGTACTGCAGGATTGGCTGCTGCAGCAATGCTTGCTGCTCAAGGCCATCAGATCTGCTTATATGAAAAAGTCTCACAACTTGACCCTGTGGGTGCAGGACTATTATTACAACCTGCCGGACTGGCAGTTTTCGAACATTTAGGCATTTTGGAACATGCCTTAAGCCTAGGTGCTGTGGTAACCGGTCTGGAAGGTCAACTGGCTGGCGGCGACTTACTGATAAACAGTCATTATCGACAAGCCGATGAACGTTCATATGGACTCGGCATTCACCGTGCCACGCTCTGTCATGTCCTTGCATCCAAAGTCGGTGAATATCCTCAACACGTTGAGTGGTGCATGGCGCATGAGGTGCATGCACTTCAAGAATCCAGTGACGGTATTAACGTGATTGGGCAGTCCGCAGATCAATCCTTTCAACGTCAGTTTGATCTCGTGCTGATCGCCAATGGCGCACGCAGCCATTTACGCCCTAAAGCATGGGAAAAGCTCAACCAAGCCTATCCTTGGGGGGCAAAGTGGATCATCGTGCCTGAATGCGAAGTGCTGAATCCACAGATCTTGCATCAGTTCTATGACCGCTCCAACATCATGATGGGTGTGATGCCTACGGGAGCAATTCCAACACAGCCTGAACAGCGCCTTTCGAGTATTTTCTGGAGTCTACCTACAGCAGATTTAGAAGGATTCTTAAAAACCAAGAACGCACAGCAGCAATGGTTGCTTGAAGTTTCGAAACGCTGGCCGAGTGTTGCAGAATGGTTAGCGCATGTGATTCCACATCCAGATGATCCGCAGCAGTGGCTGTCTGCCAACTATCGTGATGTGGTGCTGAGCAAGCTCGGTGAAGGCCGTATCGGCATCTTAGGGGATGCAGCTCATGCCATGAGTCCACAGCTTGGACAAGGCGCCAATATGGCGCTACTCGACGCATGGGCCATCAGTCAGGCCCTACTTCAACATCAACAGGATTCCTCACTGCAAAACCTCTGGCAGCAGTATCATCAACTGCGGTTGCCGTCCGTGCGGTTTTACCAATTTTTTAGCCGCCTGCTGACTCCGTTTTATCAATCTCATCATCGCTGGACAGCGCCGCTGCGTGATATTTCATTTCGTGCCATGTATCAGCTGCCATTTTTCCGCAAAGAAATGGCCATCACGATTTCCGGCTTAAAAACCGGTGCATTTGGGCAAATGAATTATGCCGACATTGCCCGCAAGCCTGCAGATGATTCTGCGGCTGAACTGCGCAATTTAAAATTTGATTAAGAATTAACTCCCCATCATTCTCTTGATGGCTTACACTATGATGCTGCTCAAATGCTGCGGCATTTATTTTTTGATTTTTGAATTGGTGAAATCCTCATGAACAACCTGCAATGGCTCGATGAAGTAAAATTTAACGAACAAGGCTTAGTGCCTGCTATTGCACAGCATCATCAAAGCGGACGCGTTTTGATGGTGGCATGGATGAACCGTGAAGCCTTGGCGCAAACTGCAGAAAAAAATCAAGCGGTATACTTTTCACGTTCACGCAATAAGTTATGGCATAAAGGTGAAGAATCTGGCCATTTCCAAACCGTGCATGAAATCCGTTTGGACTGTGATGCTGACGTGATTGTGCTACAAATTGAACAGCATGGCGGGATTGCCTGCCATACCGGCCGTGAGTCATGCTTCTACCGCAAGCTTACTGCCAATGGCTGGGAAATTGTCGATGCGCAATTGAAAGATCCTGCTGCAATTTATGGTGTAAAATCAGCAAATCCGCATACCCTTGCGATGAATGCATCCAATGCGCAATCTGAGCAAGTCGAAGTACTCGACTACTTAGGTAAAATGATGGCTGAACGCAAACAAGCTGATCCTGAGTCCTCTTATGTGGCAAAGCTTTACCATAAAGGCCTCAACAAAATTTTAGAAAAAATCGGTGAAGAAAGTGTTGAAACCATCATTGCCGCTAAAGATTTTAAAATCGAAGCCAATGAAGACAACAAAAACGATCTGATTTACGAAGTAGCAGACCTTTGGTTCCATACCATTGTGATGTTGGGTTATTTCGATATTGATCCTCAATTGGTACTTAACGAACTCGCTCGTCGTCAAGGCCTTTCCGGTTTGGTTGAAAAAGCCAACCGTCAGCACTAAGACGCAACCGTGCCAGATCTTAAAAAACCGACCGCGACCTATGAGCAGGCCACTGCCATAGATAACGCACGTCTTGGTAAATCATTTAAAGTGATTGCCTATGCTGGCACAGGTAAAACAACCACACTGCAAATGATCAGTGATGCCATGCCTCAGCGGCGTGGCATGTACTTGGCCTTTAACAAAGCCATTGCCACCGAAGCACAGAATCGTTTTCATCAAAATGTCGACTGTCGAACCTTCCACTCATTGGCTTATCGTAGTGTTCCACGTGGAGTGACTGACAAACTGCGTCTACCACGTTTAAGTCCGAGCTTTATTGCCAAAGAATATCGACTAGAACCGATCACCCTACGTCGTATGATGGGCGGTCGTTATGAAAAATATGTGCTCATGCCTTCGCGCTTGGCGAGTCTGGTGGCAAACGCTGTCAGTTATTTCTGTTCGACCAGTTCACAGTATCCTGCTCCAAGACATCTACAAGCACCGAGTTGGTTGCATCCTGACGATATCGAAAGCTTACAAAAGCATTTGTATCCTGCCATTGAACGTCGTTGGTTAGAGTCGATTGATCCGAACCATGCAGCAGGGATTGGGCACGATATTTATTTAAAACTTTGGGCTTTGTCTGAACCAAATATTCCTGCGGATTATGTGCTGTTCGATGAAGCTCAAGATGCTGACCCGCTAATGCTAGGGATTTTACTGAAACAGCGGAATACCCAAGTCATCTATGTTGGCGATGCGCATCAACAAATTTATGCATGGCGTGGCGCAGTCAATGCCATGCAGCAACTCCCATTACCTGAATCACGTTTAACCACGTCGTTCCGTTTTGGTGAAGAAATTGCCTTGAACGCCAATGCTCTGCTGGGCGCATTGAATGAAACCGTACCGTTATTGGGTAATCCACAACTCAACTCTAAAGTGGTTAATAAGCCTCATACCAAGATGCGGGATGCCATTTTATGTCGTACCAATGCACGCGCGATGGAACTATTATTGGCGGGTTTGGTCAAAGGTGAAAAAGTTAGCCTGCAAGCAGATCATGCGCGACTCAATCGTTTTGTCGATGCTGCAGCCATGCTCAAACAAGGCAAACGCGTGGTCGATGTCCCAGAGCTTGCATGGTTTAACTCATGGCATGATGTACATGAATATTGTGAAACCAATGACGGCAGCGATATTAAACCGCTGGTGAAGTTGGTCGATGATCACGGCACTGACCCGCTGAAAAAGGCGCTGGCGAAAATCACCCCGATTGATCAAGCCGACTACATCATCTCGACAGCCCATAAAGCCAAAGGTTTAGAATGGGATCGGGTACATATAGAAGATGACTACCAATTTAAACTCAACGATAAAGATTATAAAATTAGTGACGAAGAGTTACGGTTACTTTACGTGGCTTGCACACGTGCTAAAGTAAGTTTAAATATCCATCATATTTATGACTTGATGCAGCACTTAAAACGTCAAATGCCCAAATCTTTGGCACAAGCGGTCAGCTAGTATGATGAAAAAGGTGAATAAACAATAAATCAGTAAAAGGTGCACCATGAAAATACAATCGATTCAACTCAAGCACACCCTTCATTTTACTGATATCACCCTCAATTTTAATTATCACGATCTGCCGATTACCTTAATTTTGGGTGATCAAAGCTCCGGAAAAACCTCCCTACTGCGCTTTAGTTACCAGGCCCTCACTTGGTTTGCTGCACGCTATAAAGATTTGCGTACCGCAGGTGTGGTGATGCTCGATCAAGACATCATGTTAAATCGCTTACAATCGAAACTTGATATTCAGGTCAGTTTTCCCGAAGACATTGGCGCATTTCAGCTTTCAAGTGATCAGCAAGACCAAGACCCACAATGTTGTTCATGGCAACTGTATAAAACCTTAAACAGTCAAGGCGTCGGCCTCAGTAAGGCCGAAACACAGCAATTGGAATCGATGGTTGCGCTGTATCAAAAAGCCCTCAAAGCTGATCCGTTACAAGGGCTGCCGCTCATTGCCTATTACCCTGCTGAACGCTTCGTCAACGACGTAAATATTCTCAATAAAAATAATCCTGCTATTTTTCAGCCTTCACATGCCTATGAAATCTCGGCCATTCCCTTTACCACGTTTATTCGTTTTTTTGAGTGGTTTCGAGAAATATCCGATATAGAAAATGCACAAAGTGCCGAATTAATTCAAAATTTATTACATCCAAAAAACCCAACTGACTCATCCAACACATCTGACACGCCACTTTTTGGACAAAAACTGGCGCAAGCTCAGGCCGATCTACACGCGCCGTCACTCAGATCATTAAAACAAGCCTTAGAGACCGTGTTGCCCGATGTGACCAATATTTATCTGCAATATCACCCTAGATTACAGTTAATGGTCTGCTATCAAGGCAAAGACATGTTGTTTCAACAGTTGTCGAATAGTGTCCGCAACCTTGTGGCCTTAATTGGTGATATTGTGCGTCGCCTGTGCCTACTCAATCCTCATAGCTTATATCCGTGCCAAGAAGGTGACGGTATTTTATTGATCGACGCCATAGACCACCAACTCGATCAAAACATGACTCAAGTGATTTTGACCCGTTTAAATCAAGCGTTTCCACGACTCCAAATCATTGCCAGCGGCAACCGTCCTGAACTGCTGGAACAGGCTTCTCGTTTTCAGTGCTTACAACTACAGAATAAAAAGCTCAGTGAGATTCAGCCTGAAAAACTACAAGAAACTTATGATCAGATTTATCAGCAGTTGCAACTCGGATCAAAGGTATCGCTTCCAGCCAAAACTGAAGAGATTGAATTAAATGAGCCACTGAACAGCCCAGATACGATCCAGCACATGTTGCAATTAATCCAGACGCAACTGACCGAGCAACAGCAACAAGAATTGGTTAGGGCTTTATCACAGCGGGGTGATCAGGACGTTACGATCCAACCGCTAAGTTAAAAAAACTGAGGCTGATTAAGTGAGCGTAATCCATAGCCTCGATGTTTAAATATTCAGCAACAAGGCCGCAATAGATGTCTAGACAGTTTCGTCAGGCGTATAATGTGTAAGTGGTTCATAAAAAAGATTGATGTTGTTTTACGCATGTAATATGATCGGTTTTATTTGCAATTTTCATAGTAACATCGGAAATTGCTATCGCTTTACGAGTTGCGCAACACAGCTTGTTTTTAATTTTTTTGACACACATGGCTTTCAAGATTGAATTTTTGGACTGCTCTTTGCTGTCCTGTAATCCTTGAAAGATGAAATACACCTAGGTTTCACCGCCTAATCATGACAATGGATACGAGTGTGCTACCGATTATTATATTGTTACCGTTAATACTAGGCACAACACTTGTCTCGTGGTTGAAGCAATTCTCTCGCGGGGTAACAGCTTTAGGGGCGATTGGCGTCAGCCTCAGCAGTTTAGTTTTATTATTGAGTCAGGCCCCAGATGTCTTTAATGGCAAAACCATCATTCAAACTTGGCCGTGGCTCACTCAAGTTGGCATTGATTTCAGTTTCCGTCTCGATGCACTGGGCTTGTTGTTTTCCCTGCTCATTACGGGAATAGGCACCTTAATTTATATCTATGCCTACTATTATTTAAGTCCAAAGAATTCGCTCAGTAAACTGTATGTTTTATTGATGCTGTTCATGGCTGCCATGCTCGGCATTTCATTGTCTAATAATTTAATTTTATTACTCATTTTCTGGGAACTCACCAGTATTTCATCTTTCCTATTGGTCGGTTATTGGAGCAATTACGACGCTGCTCAGCGTGGCTCTCGTATGGCTTTGACCATTACAGGCATGGGTGGTCTATGTATGTTGGGTGGTTTTGTTCTGTTGGCGCAAATCACGGGCACCTATCAGATTGATCAAATCTTGACGATGAGTAGCCAAATTCAGCAGCATCCGCTTTTTGTACCTGCACTGCTATTGATTTTAATGGGGGCATTTACCAAAAGTGCGCAGTTCCCTTTCCATTTTTGGTTGCCAAATGCCATGGCAGCACCGACCCCCGTCTCAGCTTATCTACACTCTGCTACGATGGTGAAAGCCGGAATTTTCCTGCTTGCACGCTTATTGCCAATCTTTGCAGGCGCGGCGTTGTATCACAACTTGGTCACCTTTATTGGTTTGTTTACCTTATGTATGGCGGCCTTCTTTGCCATTTTCAAAGAAGATTTAAAAGGGCTGTTGGCCTATTCCACCATCAGCCATTTAGGTCTGATCGTTTGTTTACTCGGGATCGGTTCTCCCCTCGCAGTTGCCGCTGCTATTTTCCATATCATTAACCATGCAACCTTCAAAGCAGCCCTATTTATGATCGCGGGGATTATTGACCACGAATCAGGTACACGTGATTTACGAAAACTCTCTGGTTTATGGCAATTACTTCCGTTTACAGCAACGCTGACCATGATCACTGCGGCCTCTATGGCAGGTGTACCATTAACCAATGGTTTCCTTTCTAAAGAGATGTTCTTTACTGAACTTTTGGCCAACCTGACTGGGCCAGTGATGATCGTGTCAGCCATCATTGCCACCTTTGCCGGTATCTTTGCTGTCGCGTATTCGGTACGTTTGGTTCATGGGGTATTTTTTGATGGTCCACTAGGGAAAGATGTTCCCAATAAAGAAGCGCATGAACCACCGTTTGGCATGCGCGCACCAGCAACCTTACTGGCTGCTTTATGTATTTTAGTTGGACTCTTCCCTGCGTTATTGGTTGAGCATATTGTCAATAGTACCGCGCGTGCGAGTATTCAAAATACTGCGTTTGAAGGTACACATTTAGCGATTTGGCATGGTTTAAATGCACCCCTTTTGATGAGTGTGATTGCACTTTTAGGTGGTTTAGTTTTCTATTTCGCATTGGCAAAGGGCGGCAAATTACGCCGTATCGATTTGGATCCTCTTTTGGGCCGTTTGCAAGGTAAAGTGCTGTTCGACTTATTTTTAAAGCATCTTTTACTCAGCTCAAGAAAGTTCCGTCGCTTTACTGAAAATGGCAAATTACAAAGCTATTTATTGTGGATTTTAATCTTTAGTGTAGCCATCGTCATTGTTCCATTTTGGCTGCAAGGTATCGGCACAGGCAGCCGTGAACTGATACATGCACCAATCATCGCAATCGTTCTGTGGCTATTATTATTCTCTGCATGTTGGATGATGCTTTGGTTCCACCATGAACGGATTAAAGCCGTCCTCATCAGTGGTGCAGTCGGTCTGGTTGTGACTATGGTGTTTATCTGTTTCTCCGCTCCAGATTTGGCGCTCACGCAGATTACTGTTGACGTGGTGACCACCGTGCTCTTACTCATGAGCTTATCATTATTACCACAGCTCACACCTTATGAGTCGAGTGTGTCTCGTCGTTGGCGAGATGCAATAATTGCGATTATTGCAGGTTTAGGGATCGCATGGATTTCATGGCTGATCATGACCCGCGATCATAATTCCATCTCATGGTTCTTTATGCAGCAATCCATCCCACTTGGTGGTGGTACCAATGTGGTCAACGTGATCTTGGTCGACTTCCGTGGCTTCGATACCTTTGGTGAAATTACCGTACTGGGAATTGCCGCAATTGGTACGCTGTGCATGATGGATGGTATGCGTGCTCATGGTACCACCATTACGCAAGGTCTGACCTATCGTTTTAATCCGTCACCACTGATGTTCCGTATTACATCATCATGGATTTTGCCTTTAGCACTCGTCATCAGCTTATATATTTTCCTACGGGGTCATAATTTACCAGGCGGTGGCTTTATTGCAGGCTTAATTACCTCTTTAGCCTTAGTGATTCAATATATTGCGCTCGGCCAAGACCGTGCTGAACAACTGATTGGTGCAAAATCAGGTCGCTTATATGAAGTTTGGATTGGTATTGGTTTAACCATTGCAGGGCTGACAGGTATCGCGGCTTGGCTATGGGGGCGTCCATTCCTGACCAGTGCTCATATCTATGTATCGCCACCCATTTTAGGTGAAATGCACCTTGCCTCCGCTGCCCTCTTCGACACAGGTGTCTACATCACCGTTGTGGGCGCGACGATGTTAATGATTTCCGTCTTAGGCGACTCGCGTCACTCGAGTATGTCTGGTCCAGTTCCAAGAGGCGAATAAGATGATTAGTTTAGAATTTTTACTCGCTTCAGCCATTGGCTTACTGACTGCAACAGGGGTCTACCTGATTTTGCGGGCACGTACCTTTCCTGTCGTACTGGGTTTAGCCATGATTGGCTATGCCGTGAACTTATTTTTATTTGTCATGGGGCGTATTCATGTCAACGCACCTGCCGTGTTAACTGAAACCACCAAAGCGACCGATCCTTTACCACAAGCCTTGGTCCTGACCGCCATTGTGATTGGCTTTGCGACCACTGCCTTTATCGTACAATTGGCTCTGCGTAGCCGCTATGAAACTGGAACAGATCATGTGGACTCCAAAGAAGAAATACCGCAAATTGACCCGCGGGAGGATGAGCCATAATGCATGACTTCATCCAATTTTGGACTACGCATAGCCCGATTTTCAGTATTTTAATTCCTGCAATTACTGCATTTATTTTAGTCCTGCTGGGCAACCCCGGTTCTGGCTCGTTGGCGCATGACTGGCGACAACCTTGGCGTCGCGGAATCAGTTATGTCTCTGGTATCCTCGGACTGATCACATCCATCAGTTATTTGATGATTGCCAGCTCTGGTCAAGTTTTGGTTTATAACTTGAGTGAATGGGCCGCACCATTCGGCATCGTTTTAGTCTTAGATCGACTCTCTGCTTTCATGTTGGTGCTAACCTATGGACTTGCTGTGCCAGTGATGTGGTTTGCTAGCAAAGAATGGGACGAACGTGGTCGTTATTTCCATGCCATGTGCCATTTCTTACTGATGGGTTTGTGTGGTGCGTTCCTGACAGGCGATTTATTTAACCTGTTTGTGTTCTTTGAAATCCTGTTGATGGCATCATATGTTTTGCTCTTACATGGTCAAGGCAAAGCACGTTTTCAGCTTGGTATTCATTACGTCACCATTAACCTATTTGCCTCTGCCCTCTTCCTGATTGGACTCGGGATGATTTACGGCAGTGTAGGTAGCTTAAATATGGCTGATGTTGCACGACTTATGCCTTTGCTTGAAGCGGATCAACATCGTATTGCTGTGGCTGGTGCATTGTTACTGTTCACTGTCTTTGGCATCAAAGCTGCAATGCTGCCTGTAGGGTTCTGGTTACCAAAGACCTATGCTGTGGCAACCACGCCTGTCGCAGCCTTATTCACTATAATGACCAAGGTCGGCATCTATGCCATTCTCCGTGTCAATGGTACTGTGTTTGACGATGGGATTAGCCGTGAAATCTTACAACAGTGGTTGTTACCGATTGGCTTAGTAACCTCGCTCTATGGTGCCTATAGTGCTATCGGAACGGATCGCTTACGTCGTTTTGTCGGTTTTATGATTTTGTCTTCTATCGGGACAATATTGGTTGCGATTTCACTCTTTAATACTGATGCATGGGCTGCGGGGCTTTATTACCTGATTCACAGTACCATCATTGGTGCAGCTTTTTATATTCTCTCGGGTTGGATTACCTCACAACGTGGCGAATTTAAAGATCATTTTAAAATTGCGCCCCGTATGAAACAGCATAATACCGTTGCTGTTTGCTATTTCATCATTGCGTTGATGATGGCTGGTCTACCGCCATTTAGTGGATTTTTGGGTAAAGTATTTCTCTTGCAAGCAACGGCCAATTCACCTTACCAAATCATGATTATTTTGATCGTATTGTTGGTGAGTTTACTCAGTATTATCGCATTCACCCGAGTTGGTTTTGTGCTTTTCTGGCGTTCATCTCGCCCAGAAGATGATATTGATACTGAAGAATATCAGCGTTATCAGGCTTTGCCGAATAAGGCACCGCTTCGTAATGACAAAACCATTTATCTGCTGTTAACAGCGCTTGTGGGATATATGGTTTTTGCTGCGCCGATCTATGACTATACCTACAAAACTGCACAGCAAATTCAAGACAATCCATTATATGAATCATTGCTGCTAAAAAAGGATGAAAAAGGTCAAATCATCAGTGTTCAACCTTATGATCCTGAAAATTTACCTGAAACTAAATATGGTGGTGAATCAGCCGATCCAAATGCACACCTCATTCCTGCATTGATTGCACCTGAAACTCTACATGGCGAGCATATTTCTGAGTATAAGCAACGCCAAATTCAAGGACAGCAACAAGAAGAAAAACTACCTGAAGAGACCCAACTAAAACCGATGGAGGCACCTTAACATGGCGAAAACATCTGTATTAAATCGCTGGTTTCCGCATCCATTGGTATCAGTCATGGTTGGTCTGAGCTGGCTGATGTTAGCGCACAGTCTAGATGCGGCCACACTCTGCATGGCCTTGGTTTTAGCCATTGTTATTCCACGATTGGTTCGCCCTTTTATTGACCGAACGCCGAATATCAACTGGCTGGCAGCATGTAAATTATTCTTTGTGGTGCTGTGGGATATTATTGTCAGTAATATCCATGTTGCAAAATTAGTCCTTGGGCCAACACATAAACTGCACCCGAAATGGTTCCGTGTTCCTCTCGATACACAGCATGAGGAAGTCAATTCTTTACTTGCGATGATCATCACCACCACACCCGGTACAGTGTCTGCTGGGATTGACCAAGACCGTGGTGATATTTTGGTCCATGCGCTGAGCACGGATGACCCTGAAGCGGAAATTCAAACCATTAAAGAGCGCTATGAACGCCCTCTCATCCTCATTTTTGGCGCTGATACAGGAGAATCCACATGACAATTTTACCGTATGCGCTTGGCATCTGTTTAGTTGCGGTGACGATCTCGATGTTACTGTGCCTCATCCGCTTAGTGATGGGACCCTCAATCGTAGACCGACTACTTGCTTTAGATACCTTATTTTTAAATGCCACCTGTTTAATTGTCATTTTAGGTATTTATTGGGCAAGTACATCGATGTTTGAGGGGGCATTATTGGTTGCCATGCTTGGGTTTGTGTCTACAGCCGCTTTAGCACGATATTTCACCACTGGCCACGTCATCGACTAGGAGTACATTAATATGCAATTAGTCATGGAAATTTTGGTCTCGATTTTTTTGGTTATTGGCGCTTTTTTCATGTTGGTCGGCGGTATTGGCATGGTTCGCCTACCCGACTTATTTATGCGTCTGCACGCACCGACCAAATCGAGCACCTTAGGCTTAGGAAGTTTTCTAATAGCTGCAATTATTTATGCGGCATTTCAAGGCCGTTTTGGTTTTGCAGAGATCTTGATCACGCTCTTTGCCTTTATTACAGCACCGGTTTCTGCAAACCTTATGGCGCAAGCGGCATTACATTTACGACTGCGCTCGATGAGTGGTGATGCACCAGAAGCGCTCAATCGCCCTCTTCCTTGGCAACGAACTCGGCGCCGTGCCTTTCACTCTAAAGTCCATTCAAAACCGGAAGATCTGGATTAATTCCAGATCCAGTTTTGTTTATGTCTTCGAGCTAAAAAATTCTTTGATTCGCATCCACATTTTTTCAAATACGCTACTTTGAGCCATATATTGCAAACGCTTTTGGTTATATGGCGTCGTTTTTAAACCATATTTTTCAGCTAAATCAATCAGCATATTTGTTTCATAACTACTTTGAAAATGATCAGACCATTTAGGCTGATATTGACTCATCTCAAGATTCGCCAATTCTTGACATCCTCACCCCCTTAAAAGAGGGTGATTCCTACAGCTAGACGCTTATGCCCAAGCGCAAGAATGTTTAGAGCTGAGTTTATATCTCGATCATGAGCTGTACCACAGCTCATGCACTCCCATTCTCTTATTCCAAGATCTGTCCTACCTTTTGGACTACTTGAGGTGATCTCACCGCAGCACGAACAGATTTGGGTGGTATAGGCTTCTTGGACTTCTTCAAACAATACGCCTGCGTTATCGCATTTATACTTGAGCATTGTTTTTAGTGCAGAAAATCCTGTATCCAAAACAGATTTTGCCATTTTGGTTTTTACTAATTTTTTAGCACTCAAGTCACCTACAATAATCAATGCATTTTCATTCACAAGCTTGGTGCTTGCTTTATGCAAATGATCTTTTCGACTATTTGCAATCTTGGCGTGTAATGCACGAACACGCTTCTTATTCCTGGCTCTCTGAGCAATACCTAATTTCTGCTCATATTTTCGATAGAATTTTGGATTTGAAATTACTGTGCCATCAGAACAGGTGGCAATATCTTTTAAGCCTAGATCAATACCAATCGCTTTGGTTGCTGTCGATTTATCTTGCTTAGGCGATTCAACAACAAGACATACATACCAACGCCCACGGCTATCCTCTACAAATGAACCTGTTTTTAACGTGTATTTGCTTAAACCGTAGCTATCCCAAAGCTTAAATTGGTGTTTTCCATACTGGACATATCCATTGGCATATTTGACAGCCACCTTTTTAAAGGGAACCCATCCCAAAGAGCGCCTTGCTGATTTTTTATTGCTGACACGCCATTTCAGCTTTGCCTTTTTAAATTGCTTTCTTCGGGTGACTAATTCTTCAGTTACAGCCTGAATGGTTTGACTATGTAAATTACATTCTTTGGATGTGCCTTTCGTATATTTGGCAATATCAAAAGCAGAGAGAAATTCACCTTTCCGCTTCAAATGCCTAAACCCTAAATCATTGACATAATTCCAGACGAAGTTCACTTCTGATGCTAGTTGGTCTAACACCTTGCGATGTTTGTCTTTTATACGTAATTTAAGGGTTTTCATGTACTTATATTAACAATCAAAACTCAAGGAAAATAGTCCTTAGTTAAATCAAACGACACTTCATGTCGTGTCGCTTATATCTCTGACCTGAAGGACTGAGTTTTACGCTCCATTTGATAAAACAGCTGTGCCATCACGGCATTCTGTCTTGAAACAAAATTTTTCCGCTCATTAATCTGTAAACTGGCCTGCTCTCGTATAGCATCATATTCTGCTGTTGTGAGTTTTCGCTGATTCTTCCAGTGCGCATCAGGTACATAACCTGTTCCATAATGTACATTCAACAATGGAAATTCATGAAAATATTTTGCCGTCGCACGTTTTTCTTTGGCTGTTAAAATATTCAGATGAATCCATTCACTGCCAAGATGAATCGATGGATCACGCTTCATACCTTCAGCAATCCATTTTTTGGCTAGTGAAATATTGCCGATCAACTCATAAGCTGTGCCTAAATTCACTGCCGTCTTCGGTAAACCTGGATGCTCATTTTCAATTGCACGTAAAACCTTAATGGCTAAATCGTAACGGCCTGCGTAGATCTGATGTACGGCATAATCATTTTCTGCCTGATAGTCTATTGGGCTAGGATGCCTTGAGACAAAGTTCTTCAATTTTTCGTCATGATGTTCTTCGTGTTGATTTTCTTTTTCTGAATCAGATAGCCAAAATCTTCTACATAGGTATTTAAACATGCCCAACTTGGCATAGTGATAAGTAATATGCTGCTCAATAACATGATTTTTTTCATTATATTGTTTGTACAGACTGGACTATCCAATGTCATTTTCAACCTGAGCTTTATCATCTAGTTATAATTCTGTGTGTTATTGGGTATTTTTAACATGATCACCATTCAAACATAAAAAAGCCACCCGAAGGTGGCTTTTTTCATTCAGCGAACTGAATTATTCATCATCTTTTTTTGCTTCGTCAGTAGGAGGTAAGTCCTTGACCGCTTCCGCAATTAGACCAAACATATAGTTGCCATAAGCATTTGTTTTGTCGTAATGGAAACGCAAACGTGGCGTAATACGTGTTTTGATACGACGACTCAGTTCATGACGCAAGAAGCCAGATGCTTTATTCAAAACATCTAAAGTCTCTTTATTTGCGGCTTCACTTTGCTCATCGCCTAGCTCACGACCCATTACAGTCACATAAACTTCGGCATATCCTAAGTCTGGGCTCACCTTCACGGCAGAGATGGTCACGAGACCACCTAAGCGTGGATCTTTCAGCTCCTGACGGATCAGTTCTGACAACTCACGTTGTACTGTATCCGCCATACGCTTCAGACGTTGACTACCCGCCATTAAAGACTCCGTTTAATTAATTGAACATCATACACTTCAATCTTATCTTGTGCTTTGATGTCTTTATAGCCTTTCACCGCAAGACCACATTCCATACCGGCACGAACTTCTTCAACCACATCTTTGTAGCGACGAAGAGATTCAAGCTCACCTTGGAATACCACCACGTCATCACGTAATACGCGAATCGGTTTATTACGGTGTAATGTACCTTCAAGTACCATACAACCTGCAGCAGCACCGAATTTACTTGAGTGGAACACTTCACGTACTTCAGCCACACCCAGAATTGTTTCACGGTGTTCAGGCGCCAATTTACCGCTCATCGCATCTTTCACATCATCAATTAATTGATAGATGATCGAGTAGTAACGAATGTCGATACCATCAGCATCAGCTTTTTGACGTGCAGTATTATCAGCACGTACGTTAAAGCCGAGAAGAACCGCTTCTGATGATTCAGCAAGTGTTACGTCAGACTCAGTGATCGCACCAACACCGGAACCAATAATACGTACTTTCACTTCATCAGTTGCAAGTTCAGCAAGTGCAACGTGTAATGCTTCCAAAGTACCACGTACGTCTGTTTTCAATACCACGTTGACAATAGGCACATCTTTCTTGCCCATAGACGCCATGATATTTTCAAGACGCATCGCAGATTGGCGCTCAAGACGTTTTTGACGTTCACGATCCATACGCGCATCAGCAACTTCACGTGCTTTTTTCTCGTCATTTACAACAAGAACTTCATCACCTGCCATTGGCGCTTCTGGTAGACCCAAGATTTCCACAGGAATCGAAGGACCAGCAGATTTAATACGTTGACCATTTTCATCTGTCATTGCACGTACACGACCGTATGACGAACCTGCAAGAACAAGGTCACCCACTTTCAATGTACCGTTTTGAACAAGAATCGATGTTACCGCACCACGCCCTTTGTCTACACGTGCTTCAATTACAACACCTTGTGCCGCACCCTCTTCAGATGCTTTCAGCTCTAGAAGTTCGGCTTGAATTGAGATCAAGTCAAGAAGTTCGTCGATACCTGCACCGCTGTGCGCAGAAACCATTGCCACTGGAACGTCACCGCCCCATTGCTCAGGTACGATTTCTTTCGTCGTCAACTCATTCAATACTCGATCTGGATCAGCAGACTCTTTATCCATTTTGTTGATAGCAACAATAATTGGCGTACCTGCTGCACGTGCATGGTCAATCGCTTCCGCAGTTTGTGGCATAACACCATCATCTGCTGCAACAACCAACACTACGATATCTGTAGATTTCGCACCACGTGAACGCATTGCAGTAAATGCTGCGTGTCCCGGTGTATCTAAGAAAGTAATAATACCTTTTTCAGTTTTCACATGGTAAGCACCAATATGCTGTGTGATACCACCTGCTTCACCTGCAGCCACTTTAGAGCGACGAATACGGTCAAGAAGTGATGTTTTACCATGGTCAACGTGACCCATAATTGTCACAACTGGCGGACGAGTGGTTTGGACACCACGCGCTTCTTCAGCTGCTTCAAGTAAGTTGTCTTCTGCTTGTGTATCCGAAACAAGTACTGGATTGTGACCCATTTCTTCAACAACAAGTGCTGCAATTTCTTGATCAATCGCTTGGTTTTGAGTAACCAATTCGCCCATTTTCATGAGTGATTTGATAACTTCGCGAACTTTAACCGCCATTTTCGCAGCCAAGTCAGCAACAACAATTGTTTCACCAATTTCAACATCATAAACTTGTTTTTTAACTGGTTTTTCAAAGCCATGCTTGTTCGCTTGACTTGTTTTTAAACCACGTTTATGTGAGTTATCACGGAAAGATTGCTCTTCGCCACGACGACCACCTTTTTTAGGTGAACGTGAATTGTTGGTATTGGTACCACGTTTAATTTCACGGTCTTCTTTCGCAAATGAATCTTCATATGCCTGACCTACAAGGCCGGCAGCAAGCGGAGAATCATCTACAACACGAATGGTCGCAGTAGTGTCTTCGTTAGAATACTTAGACGCCATTTGACGCATTTGCTCAAGCGTACGTTGTTGCGCTTCTTCAGCGGCTTTACGACGCGCCGCTTCTTCTACAGCTTTCAATTGTGCTGCTTGAGCTTCACGTGCTTTTTTCTGTTCTAGAGTTTCAACAGGTTTTGTAATTGGCTTGTTGTTTGACTTACGTTTTACAACAACCGCAGCTTTCGGTGTTTCTTGCTTCGCATGTTCTTGCTTCGCAGCAGCACGCATTGCTTCTAAAGCTTGTTTCGCTTTAGATACTGGTTGTTGCTTCGGTTCTTCAGCTTTCGCTTCAACCTTAGGTTCCTGTTTACGTGCTTGTTGGTCAGCTTGTGCTTTCGCTAATGCTTCAGCTTTAATTTGCTCAGGATCCGGTTTAACAAATGTATGTTTCTTACGAACTTCTACATTAATCGTTTTTGCCTTGCCCGATGTACTCGCCACTTTAGCAGTACTGGTAGTTTTACGTTTCAACGTGATTTGTCCTGCATTGCCCGCATCCTGACCATGAACTTTTTTCAAATGGTTAACGAGGGCATTTTGTTGTTCAGTGGAGATAATATCGTCAGGTTTAGTTTGTGGTAAACCCGCATCACGAACCTGTTCCAGCAGCTTCTCAACTGGACGACCCACGCTGAGAGCTAACTCCTTAATCGACTTGTCCGTCATATATTACCTCCTAGTTAAACCATGATTCGCGCGCTTTCATAATAAGTTGACCTGCTTTTTCAGCACCTAAACCTTCGATATCAGAGATATCGTCAGTGGCTTGATCTGCAAGATCATCTACAGTTACCACACCGCGAGCGGCAAGCGCATATGCGATTTCTTTAGTCACGCCTTCCATTGCAGCAAGCTCTTCGCTTGGCTCTTGGATGTTTTCTTGTTGCTTCAATGCATCAGCCAATGCAATTTCTTTTGCACGACCTTGTAGCATTTCAACAGTTTCAGCATCAAGTTCGATCTCATCGAATGTTTCCGCAGGAACATACGCGATTTCTTCTAATGATGTGAAACCCATTTCAACTAACGCCATCGCTAAGTCTTCATCAATATCTAGACGTGTAACAAACATATCTAAATATTGTTGCGCTTCGTTTTGTTGGCGTGCGTGATATTCTTCTTCAAGCATCATATTGAGCTTGTAACCAGTCAATTCAGATGCTAAGCGTACGTTTTGACCTTGAGAGCCAATTGCACGTGCTAACTGATCACTCGTTGCAAAAATAATATCTGCAGTACGTTCTTCTTCATCAATCACGATACCTGATACATCAGCAGGCTCTAGAGCACTTGCAATGTACTGTGCCGCATCATCAGACCAAACGACTACATCAATACGCTCACCATTTAACTCTGATTGAACTGCTTGGATACGTGTACCACGCATACCAATACATGCACCTACAGGATCAATACGGTGATCGTTTGTTTTCACAGCGATTTTAGCACGAACGCCAGGTTGGCGTGCAGCAGCCTTAATCTCAATGATTTCTTCAGCAATTTCAGGAATTTCTTTCTTCATCAATGCAATAAGCATTTCTGGTTTAGAACGAGAAAGTAATAACTGAGCACCACGACCTTCACGGTTTACGTTAAACAAAATCGCGTTTACACGTTGTTTAGGACGTAGAATTTCTTTAGCGATCATTTCTTCACGCGCAAGATATGCTTCTGCATTGTCACCTAAATCAATGATAAAGCCATCTTTGGTTTGTTTTTTCACTTCACCGTAGATGAGTTCACCAACTTTAGATTCGTAAGCATCTGCAATTAGCGCACGCTCTGCTTCACGAATTTTTTGAACAATCACTTGTTTCGCAATTTGTGCCGCAATACGACCGAAATCAATCGATTCAACTTCAAGTTCACGGATATCCCCAATTGCCCATTTTGCAGGATCTACATCAGAGATCGCATCTTGGCATGCTGGCATTTCGTGATCTTCGTCGGCAACCACTTCCCATTGACGGAAAGTACGGTAATCACCAGTACGACGGTCGATTTCTACACGTAGACGAGCTTCTTCCGAGTGAGTTCCCTCGTAGAATTTCTTCTTAGTCGCTGCAACTAAAGCTTGTTCAAGCGCTTCAAAAATTGCATCACGACTTACACCTTTTTCGTTACTAACCGTTTCTACTACGGTAAGAATTTCACGAGCCATAAGTCACCTATTCGTTCAGATTCTTATTTATTAAATTAATCTTGGAAAACCAGATTTGCTTTATCAATATTGTGGCTGTCAATATCCAACACTTGTTGCTTTTCAACTTCAACCTGAATCATTTCGCTTTCAAGGTCTACGCTTACAAGTTTGGCTTGGAATTTACGACGATTATCCACAGCACTGATCAAACGCAAAGCGACTTGCTGACCAATGTATGCCGTCATTTGTTCCAATTTAAAGAACTGACGATCCCAACCTGGAGATGACACTTCCAATGCATATTCGCCTGAAATTGGATCATGTACATCCAACATCGCACCCACTTGCTGAGTAACACGAACACAGTCCTGCACGCCGATACCACGGCCTTGCTCAACTTCGCCATCTTCATTGATGACAGGTTCTGCATTTTCATCAACTTCACGGTCGATATAAATACGTAACAGTGAACGCTTACCTTGAGGTTGGAAATCAATCCCCCAAAGTTCTACATCACATGCTTGCACCGCTGGGGCAATTAAGTCCTGAAGTGCTTGAGTTTTATTTGATAGCTTCATTTACTCTCGTCAAATTTGTGCGATTCGATGGTCAAAATGACCACTACAGACCAATGCAAAACTATAGTAGTAGTGAAACATGACGGTTTGACCAAAATACTGTCGACACTACACGATAGCCAATAAAAAAGGGCGTAAATCGCCCCATTATTACACAGAAAACCATAGTCCACTGTGCAAAAAGGCCCACCTAGTTGTGAGCCTCTTTTAGAAACTTGGTAGCGGGAGCTGGATTTGAACCAACGACCTTCGGGTTATGAGCCCGACGAGCTACCAGACTGCTCCATCCCGCATCAACATGCAAAAATTATATACAATTTCTTGGTCATTTTCAATCTAAAACAACCTGAAGAATTGCCCTACTGAGTTGCATCTCAGAGGATTGGTAGCGGGAGCTGGATTTGAACCAACGACCTTCGGGTTATGAGCCCGACGAGCTACCAGACTGCTCCATCCCGCATCAACATCACAATGACTTTCAGATAAACTGCTTATATAGCTTGTGCACTATATAAGATTGGTAGCGGGGGCTGGATTTGAACCAACGACCTTCGGGTTATGAGCCCGACGAGCTACCAGACTGCTCCACCCCGCATCAATATGCAAATAGTTCTCTCAGCTTTAAAAGCTGTCCATTTAAAAGTTTGCATCTTAAAAATAGAATTGATTGGTAGCGGGAGCTGGATTTGAACCAACGACCTTCGGGTTATGAGCCCGACGAGCTACCAGACTGCTCCATCCCGCATCAACAGAGTTTTGCTGCATACACCAACTTATGTTCTGGATTATAAGTTGGTGCGGAAGGGGGGACTTGAACCCCCACGCCCGAAAGCACTACCACCTCAAGGTAGCGTGTCTACCAATTCCACCACCACCGCAGCTGTGACGCATTCTAGTCGCAACACGTCAAAAAAGAAAGCGCTAAATAAATTATTCAGCGCTTTTTGGTGCAGTTGGCGAAGTTTCAGCCGATTTTGCAGGCGCAGTCGGTACTGAAGAAATCGCATTCAGACTATAAGCATCTGTCGTTTGTTTCTTTGCAAACACAGCAAGTGTCAAGCTCGTAACGAAGAACAAAGCCGTTAAAATCGCAGTCAAACGGGTCATAAAGTTACCCGAACCCGATGCACCAAATACAGTTGCAGCACCGCCGCCACCAAAAGATGCACCCGCATCTGCGCCTTTACCATGCTGAACTAAAATCAGCACGATCATTAAAATCGCTAAGATAATATGTACCACCAGCACAAACGTATGCATGCTGAACTCCTAATTATTTTGTATTTGCAAATGCTTGAGCAATTTTATAAAACGACTCTGCATTTAATGATGCACCACCGACCAGCGCACCATTGATATCCGGACAGGCTGCCAACTCTACTGCATTTTCAGGTTTTACACTACCACCATAAAGAATCGCCGTATGAAGTCCCATTGGGGTGATTTGGCTTAAACCTTCACGAATTTTAGCGTGCATCGCTTGCGCATCTTCAGGTGACGCCGTTTTACCTGTGCCAATAGCCCAAATTGGCTCATAAGCCACCACAATTTGTTTCCACTGCTCTGCTTGTACGACAGCAGCAATATCACATATTTGTTGTAACACAATCTGTTCTGCTTGGCCGCTTTCACGTTGTTCCAAGCTTTCACCCACACAATAAATCACAGTCAAACCTGCGTTTAATGCATTATTTACTTTTTCATTAATGATATGCGGTTGATCAGCAAAAATTTCACGGCGTTCTGAATGACCAATCAGTACAAACTCAACACCATAATCTTTTAATAGCTCTGCACTGAGCTCACCCGTATATGCGCCTGTACCTGCGAAGCGAGAAACGTCTTGTGCAACGGTCATAATATTACGGCTTGCTTGTGCTAATTCATTTTGCACCGTGGTCAGAGCAATAGCTGTTGGTGCAACCCCAATATGACATGCCGCTTCAGCAATATTTTGTTCATCTAATAATTGCTTAAAATTCTTAAGAAGTGCGCCAGCATCGGCTTGCAATGGGTTCATTTTCCAGTTACCCACTACCCAAGGCGTAATCGTCGAACCCGACATATTTATCCCACATGACAAAGATGAAATCGGGCACATTCTACACGTAATTCATAATTTTGAAGATAAATTTCAACACATTTGCATCTTCGAAGCACACCAGTCATTCCAAGATCTTCACTTTTCTGTAAAAAAATTAAGCAGATTTAAGGACTGGTTCATGCTTTTTACCAATTCTTAGCTAGTGACAACACTTTAAGATATGGTATTTTTGTGCAACAAAAGTATAATTTTGCTATACCAATTATAAACAGACTGAAGCATAGGCAAGTAAAAGCATGACAGCAGTTCAAGGTTCTTCAAGATTTACGGGGTTTATTCGTCGCTTAGTTGACGAAGGGCATCTGTCTGCCGAAAAAATGCAAGCAGCGCTGCAAAATTCAAAAAAGGCTCATCAAGATATCGTGCCGCATTTGATTCAGGAATATCACCTTTCAGCACGCCTGATCGCAGAAACCATCTCGATAGAGTTCGGTGAACCGGTTTTTGATATTTCAACTTATGATACGTCTTTAATTATACGTGATGAATTTGAAGATAAACTCATTACCAAGCATCGTATTTTGCCTATTTTTAAACATGGCAATTTATTATTCGTTGCGATCAGTAATCCCACCAATATTGAAGCAGTGGATGCCATTCGATTTGGTAGTAAGCTAAATACCGAAACAATTATTGTTGAACATGACAAACTTGAAAAGTTAATTGAGCAGAACTTCGCTGAAGAAAGTACTTTTGACTTTGATGATAACTTTGATCTTGATTTAGATAATGAAACACCCGATCCATCTCAAGAAGATGAGGATGAGGCAACGGGTGATGAAGCTCCGATTGTTAAATATATCAATAAGCTGCTAGTCGACGCAATTCGTATGGGTGCATCTGACTTACATTTCGAACCCTATGAAAAGTCTTATCGCGTCCGCTACCGTGTCGATGGCGTGTTAAGAACAATTACAAATCCGCCCTTGCAGCTCGCTACACGACTCGCTTCACGTTTAAAAGTCATGTCACAAATGGACATCTCGGAAAAACGTATTCCACAAGATGGTCGTATCAAGTTAAAGCTGTCAAAGAACAAAGCCATCGACTTCCGTGTGAACTCTTTACCGACCTTGTTTGGTGAAAAACTTGTTCTACGTATCCTTGACCCATCTAGTGCGATGCTAGGGATTGATGCGTTGGGTTATGAACCGGATCAAAAAGAACTGTTCATGCAGGCTTTAGAAAAACCACAAGGCATGCTGCTCATTACCGGTCCAACGGGTTCTGGTAAAACCGTATCTTTATATACAGGTTTAAACATTCTCAACCGTGAAGATACCAACATTTCAACGGCCGAGGATCCTGTGGAAATTAACTTAGAAGGGATCAATCAGGTCAACGTAAATAATAAAGTCGGCCTCACCTTCTCTGCAGCCTTAAAATCATTCTTACGTCAAGACCCTGATATTGTGATGGTCGGTGAGATTCGAGATTTAGAAACGGCTGAAATTGCCATTAAAGCAGCTCAAACGGGTCACATGGTGATGTCTACACTGCATACCAATAGTGCACCTGAAACACTGACACGCTTACGCAATATGGGCGTGCCTTCATTTAACATCGCGACATCCGTGAACCTTGTCATTGCGCAGCGACTTGCACGTCGCCTATGTTCACAATGTAAAGAAATAGTAGACGTACCAAAACAAAGCCTATTGGAGCTTGGTTTTACCGAAGATGATTTAAATACACCAGAATTCCAAATATACCAGCCTGTGGGTTGTGCCGAATGCCGTGAAGGCTATAAAGGTCGTGTGGGTATTTACGAAGTCATGAAAGTGACACCTGAAATTTCAAGAATTATTATGGAAGACGGCAATGCCTTACAAATTGCCGAAGCTTCAAATCAAGCAGGTTTCAACAATTTACGCCGTTCAGGCTTAATTAAGGTCATGCAGGGGGTGACTTCACTTCAAGAAGTCAATCGTGTGACCAGTGAGTAAGTGAATTAGTATTTAAAAATAAGGATAAATTCATGGCTGTAAAAAAAGCGCAGATGATGCCAACCTTCAGTTATGAAGGCGTGGATCGCAAAGGGGCGAAAATCAAAGGGGAAATGCCTTCGCGTAATATGGCTTTAGCCAAAGTTACTTTACGTAAGCAAGGCATCACCATTAAAACCATTCGAGAAAAACGTAAAAATATTCTCGAAGGCTTGATGAAAAAGAAAGTATCCACTTTGGATATCACTGTATTCACGCGCCAACTTGCAACCATGATGAAAGCCGGTGTACCGCTCGTTCAGGGGTTCGAAATCGTGGCGGAAGGCCTAGAAAACCCAGCCATGCGTGAAGTGGTCCTGGGGATCAAAGGTGAAGTTGAAGGCGGTAATACCTTTGCCGGTGCACTCCGTAAATATCCGCAGTATTTCGATAACCTATTTTGCTCATTAGTTGAATCAGGTGAACAATCGGGTGCACTTGAAACCATGTTAGACCGTGTTGCAATTTACAAAGAAAAAAGTGAATTGCTTAAGCAAAAAATCAAAAAAGCCATGAAATACCCAGCTGCGGTAATTGTTGTCGCTGTTATTGTGACGATCATTTTGATGGTGAAAGTAGTTCCCGTATTCCAAGACTTGTTTTCATCGTTTGGTGCAGACCTACCTGCCTTTACCAAAATGGTAGTTAACATGTCGGAATGGATGCAAAAATATTGGTTCTTCCTCATCATTGGAATTGGCGCTTTGATTGCCGGTTTCATGGAAGCAAAAAAACGTAGCAAAGCTTTCAGAGACTTCTTAGACAAAGCTGCACTCAAAGCACCGATTTTTGGTGATTTGGTTTATAAAGCAATTATTGCCCGCTATAGCCGTACCTTGGCAACCACATTCGCCGCGGGCGTACCCTTAATCGATGCGCTCGAATCAACTGCAGGTGCAACCAACAACGTGGTCTATGAAACAGCGGTCATGAAAATTCGTGAAGATGTGGCGACTGGTCAACAACTGCAATTTGCTATGCGTGTCACCGATAAATTCCCATCTATGGCGATTCAAATGGTGGCTATTGGTGAAGAATCCGGTGCCTTGGATGCTATGCTAGATAAAGTGGCAACGCATTATGAAAATGAAGTGGATAATGCCGTAGATGGCTTAACCTCGATGATGGAACCCTTAATTATGGCGGTACTAGGTGTCCTCGTTGGTGGTCTTGTGATTGCAATGTATCTTCCAATCTTCCAAATGGGTTCTGTGGTTTAATGCAAGAATTAATAACATATTTAATTAATACCCCAATTGCGATGTATATCGCAGTTGGGATTTTTAGTCTTTGCATCGGTAGTTTTTTGAATGTGGTAATTTACCGCACACCAAAGATGATGGAACAAGAATGGCGTACGGATTGCCAACTGTTTTTACATCCGGATCAACCGATTATTGACGAAACAAAGATCACACTGAGCACACCTGCTTCAACCTGCCCAAAATGCAAAACGTCCATTCGTTGGTATCAAAACATTCCGGTTATCAGTTGGATCGTTTTACGCGGAAGATGTGGAAGTTGCCAAAATCCAATCAGTAGCCGTTATCCACTGATCGAATTACTCACCATGATCTGTGCGCTGATTGTTGTTGCAGTTTTTGGTCCAACTATCCAAATGCTGTTTGGTCTAGTGCTGACTTATGTATTGATTGCCTTAACATTTATTGACTTTGACACCCAACTTTTACCTGACCGTTATACCCTTCCTTTGGCTGCACTCGGGCTTGGCGTGAATAGCTATGCCATTTATACCTCTGCAACCTCAGCCATTTGGGGATATATCATCGGGTTCTTATGCCTATGGATTGTTTACTATTTATTTAAAATCATCACTGGCAAAGAAGGCATGGGCTATGGTGACTTTAAACTTTTAGCTGCGTTGGGTGCATGGATGGGCCCTTTCCTGCTCCCACTGATTGTATTACTCTCTTCACTGGTAGGTGCAATCATTGGCATTATTTTGCTCAAAGTTCGTAAAGAAAACCAACCTTTTGCATTTGGTCCCTATATTGCCATCGCTGGATGGATCGCCTTTTTATGGGGTGATCAAATTATGAAAATTTATTTGGGTCAGTAAGGTCGTTTTATGACATTTGTCTTGGGTTTAACAGGTGGTATCGGTAGCGGAAAATCTGCTGCAAGCAATTGGTTTGAACTCCAAGGCATTCAAGTCGTCGATGCTGATATCGTTGCTCGCGAGGTTGTCGAACCGGGGCAACCCGCACTGAATCAAATTCAGCAACAATTTGGTGATTGGGTTTTACTTGCAAATGGTGAGTTAAATCGACGCGCTTTACGTGAACATATCTTTAAAGATCCTACAGCACGTCAAGCACTTGAAGCCATTACCCATCCTGCAATACGTCAGTCCATTATCCAACAGTTAAATGAAGCCACCAGCCCCTATGTCATCTTGGTTTCGCCGCTGTTATTTGAAACCAATCAACATGAATTAACCAATCACACCTTGCTTATTGATGCCACGGAACAATTGCAAATTCAGCGTGCATCACAGCGCGATGGTCAAAATATCGAGCAAATCCAAAAAATCATTCAAGTGCAAATGTCGCGTCAGGAAAAGCAAAAAATCGCCGATGATATCGTGCTGAATGATGGTCATTTAGATCATCTTTATGCACAGCTTCGGCCGTTGCATCTCAAGTACTTAGCGTACGCTGAAAAAAGCTAAATAAAAAAGCAGTCTTACTCAGACTGCTTTTTTTGTTGTTCGAGTTGCTGCTCTAGACTGTCCTTTCGTCCCAACCATTTCCACGGTTGAATCGCTCCAATCCCCATCCCGACCAATCCACACACAATTGCAAAACTTAAGGGTTCATTCAGCAGCGGTACCGCTAAAATTGCAGCAATAAAAGGTGCCAAAGTTACGATACTTCCGGCTTTAAATGCACCCAAGCGCTTGATCGCCTCTACATACGTTAAAGTCGCAATAATCACCACAAAAATACCGTGAAAGATAACTTGTCCAATGAGTTGCAATGGCTCTGGGTCAGACCAATGTTTAGGGAAAAATAGTAGATAAATAGGCACGAATACCACGGCAGACCAAACCGCAACCCCCGCCATGGCATGCCAAGCAGAGAGCCTCCATTGCTTAAGCAATACCGTAAATATCCCCCACCAAATGGCACTGATAAAAAATAGCAAATCACCTAAACCAAATGCCACACCAGTCTCGACGTACATTAAATAGCTCATTAAGCTAATGGCAGAGACCATAATCACCACACTGATCCACGTATGCTTATCGATCGGCTGTTTGAAGATCAGAAACGCGGCTATGGCTGTACATAAGGGAATACAACCATTGAGAAAAATTGCAGCATGGGCCGCAGGAGCATAATGAAACGCACTATAGGCCGTTAAGCAATAGGTCACCCCGCCGAGCATGGCAAGGATAAAAGGCTCTTTCTTCCATAAAAAAGCCGTATCTTTTTTATAAATCAAAATTGGCATTAATATACAAAATGCCAAAGCAAACCGAAGTGCGGTAATGTCCCAAGCACTGATTCCCCAATTGGCGCTTAAACGTGCTGTTAAGGTGAATCCGCCCCAAATACACATGGTAATGAAGACATATAAATAACCTTGCTTTTGGGGAGACATCATCACTTCTATTTCAATTCATTATTACGTTGACGACATGCTTCATACAATGCCATACCGGTTGCGACACTGACATTTAAGCTTTGCAAGTTACCAGCCATTGGAATGAAAACAGTTTGATCACATTGCGCCTGCGTAATAGGACGCAAACCTGTATCTTCAGCGCCCATCACCACACATACACCCGTACCAGTGAAGTCAAATTTTTGAATCGGCAACGCTTTTTCATCTAGCATGGTGCCGACCACACGCACGTTAAAATCTTCTTTGATTTGAGCCAATGTACGTGCCAAGTTGGTCACCTGAATAAACTTCACTTTTTCAGCACCACCAGCAGCAACTTTACGGGCTGTTGGGGTAAGTGTCGCTGAACGATCACGCGGTGCAATCACGGCTTCAACGCCCATAGCTGCCGCTGTACGGATACATGCACCAAGGTTATGTGGGTCTGTAATATGATCTAAAGCCAATAGCAACGCATTGGGATTGGCTTGTAATAAAGCCTCTAAATCTTTTTCGTTTAAGACTGGATGGGGGCGTACAGCCGCGACCACACCTTGATGGAACGGTTGTCCCGCAAGTTTTTCCAAACTATCACGGCTAGCTTTTTGAATGCTGACACCAAACGGTTCTGCCAACTCAAAAATACGTTTTAAACGCTGATCATCACGTCCTTTTAACGCAAATAAAGTTAATACGCGTTCTGGCTCAAGTTCCAGTAATGACTCCACTGAATGAACGCCATAATAATATTCCGGTTTCGCCATGAACGACCTCTAATTTGCAAACTTCGATAAACTTTTAAACAGGGTATGATCACCCAGCGCACAGCTTAGGTTATCAAAAAGAAAAATCCTGCAAAGCAAGCTTTACAGGATTTATGCTATGACACATAGTTTAACCGATTTGAGATTAAAAAACTGTGCCTAAATTTATTGAATCATTAGCCTTCTAAGTGGCACACATAATCCAAGACTTCATCTGTTTCAATTTTAAAACGGCTATTACCTGGCACGTAGAATGATTGACCCGCACGGAATAGTTCGCTTTCTTCGCTATCAGCAATTTGAACACGACATTCACCTGAAATAATTTCCATACGTTCAGGTACATGGGTTTCAAAAGTCAGTGCTTGTTCAGTTGGAAGCAACACACCCAGTGTTTTCTTGGTTCCATCTTCAAATTGCACAGTGTGGCTGATACATAGACCGCCAAAATAAACATTTGATTTTTTGATGACTGATACATGATCAAACTGTGCTGACATGCGTTTTCTCCAGATAAAGCATATTTATAATATTTTGATTGAAGTAGTTTAATTGTGCTGCAAAAACTAATCAATCAGTGTTGAAAACTTTGAGATAGATAATTACAAAAATCTGAGAAGTGGATGTGTCCCAATACCATCCCACTATCTTGACATTGAGAATCTAAAACAAACTGTACTTTTGTACAAAATACTTTTTTTATTTCATCCACTAAAGTCCTAGTTAGGGTCTATTGAAACGCTGCAAAATCATTTCACAGATATACATGGATAATGAATTATATGGACGGATTTAAGAGACCAAATCATGACGTTTTAAGGCAATAACACTTTAGATTAGATACAAGAATACATACACAAACGTGTTTTGTGAGAACTTAGCAAAATGTTGGATGATTTAAGCTCACGTTATGCAAGATCATTTACTCTTTGCATCACTACACTGCGTGCTTACGGCAGATACGAAACTAATTTCTTATTAAACTGAAATTTAGGATAGAATTATGAGGTTTTTCGTCATCTTAAAATAAAACTTATCTTGTGACCAAAACAAAACTTAATTATCTTTAACTAGAACTTTTCGCAGCTCGGATGCGTTTATGCTGACACATTTAACTCTGATCAATTTTGCATTAGCCGACCATTTAGCCATCGACATTGAACAAGGCTTTAACGTCCTGACGGGTGAAACAGGTGCTGGTAAATCTTTGCTGCTAGACGCACTATCAGCTTGCTTAGGTGAACGTACAGACACCAACTATGTGCGCTATGGATCAGACAAAGCCGATGTGACAGCGACCTTTAGCTACCAAGAGCACAGTCCTGAAGCACTGTGGCTCAAAGAACATGAGCTGGATGATGAGTCTGGAGAAATCCATTTACGTCGCGTGATTTTTGCAACAGGTCGTAGCAAAGCATGGATTAATGGACGTCCGAGCAGCTTATCTGAGTTAAAAGAAATTGGCCGCTTATTGGTACAACTCTATAGCCAACACAGCCAACAACAACTCTTAGAACCGCCCTATCCAAAACATTGGCTAGATCGCTATTACAATTTTTATCAGCCTGCTCAAGCCGTGCGTGATGCCTATAGCAAGTGGCAAAAGGACATTCGACAGCACCAAGCAGCACTCGACGCCCAAGCCACACGTAAGCAACGGATAGAAACACTTGAACTTCAATTAGAAGAACTTGAAGACCTTGTGCAAACGGACTACAAGGAAATCGAGCAAGAATTTGACCGTCTCAGTCATCATGAACATATCATGCAGGATTGTAGCTATGGTCTAAATGCCCTCGATGATGCCGAGCAAAATATCAATCAAGAAATGGGCGCGATCATTCGTCGAATTGAATCGCATGCAGGACGTAGTGAACAACTTTCTGAAATTTATACGTCGCTACTGAACGCTCAAAGTGAAATTGAAGATGCCACCGCAAATTTACGTCAGTTTATTGATCGTCAAAGTTTTGATCCTGAACGTATGGACGAATTAAATACCAAACTGGAAGTTTTTCATCGCTTAGCGCGTAAATATCGTACTCAGCCTGAAGATTTAAAACAAGAATACGAAGCGTGGCAACTTGAGTTAGAGCAACTGCATCAGCTGGAAGATCCTGAAACGTTGGCAGAACAAGTGGAAGTGTCTCATCAAGACTTTTTAACCAAAGCACAGCATTTGGATGATATTCGTCGTGAAGCATCTACCCCATTGGCGAAGCAGTTGACTGAACAAGTGAAGCAGCTCGCGCTCCCAGAGGCTCATTTTGAATTTAAATTTGAGCCTCTAGAACAAGCTTCAAGTGAAGGTTTAAGCTTTATTCAGCTGTTATTCACAGCCAACAAAGGGATTCCTGCTCAGCCTCTAGCACGCGTGGCATCGGGGGGTGAATTGTCACGTATTGCCTTAGTCATGCAAGTGATGAATGCTGAAAAAACTGAATCGGAAGTCTTGGTCTTTGATGAAATTGATGTTGGGATCAGTGGGGGTACAGCGGAAATTGTGGGGCGTTTATTGGCAGACCTTGCGCAACATGTGCAAATTCTATGTATCACGCATCAAGCGCAAGTTGCAGCACAATCCGATCAGCACTTGTTGGTAAAAAAACGTCAAACCGACCCTGCTAGCAGCACGATTATCGAGCTCGAAGAAGATGATCGAATTCAAGAGCTTGCTCGCATGACGGGTGGTGTTGAAATTAGCGATACCACATTACAACATGCCAAACATTTACGCCAATTAAAGTTTCAGCACAGCTAAATCACCGTAAATGTCTTAAATAAAAAAGCCTTAGTTCACTTTGACTAAGGCTTTTTTTATCACTTGTGATACAACCTCTATTTAATTACGACTTCTATTTAATAATTCCTTGATAGACAAAGCCTTTTGAGCCCAAGCTATAACGTAAGTACTTCTGTTGTGGCTGATAGTTTTCATTTAATAACATCACATCCACATGTTTAGGACCAACTTTTAAATAGTTTTGACTGGAGCTTCTGTCTTTATCGTAGTGGCAATCATAATCGACTGAAATTTCATGCAGGTTTTTTTGCTTAGTTTGAAATACATAAGATTTAAGTAACTGTTTTGGTCCAACTTCAACAGCTCTTAGATGATGTAGTCCACTGCAATTATCACCTTTATAATAACTCTTCACCAAATATACGGTTTTATTTTGGATGTTGACCGGCAAAATTTGATTGATATAGCCTGAGTCAAATTGATCTAAATGTTGCGTTTTTCCCGTTGCATATTGCACATAGCTGCTCCACTCCCCCATGGTGCCTCCGCCAGACACATCAAAACTATAAAATTTTAGTTTTTTATCCGGAGAATATTGCACATGAACAAAACCTTGCTTTTCGAGTTGCGTAAATCCGTAGTGAAAACTGCTCGGATCTGCCGCGATGACATCCACAATTTCACGTTCTATCGCTTCATTGACCTCATAAAAATTTAAGTTTTTATATTTTTTAATTACTTGCGATTCATGTTTTTGTAAGTCAGCACTTCCTGCAAAGCCCGAAATAGGCAGGCTTGCACAGAGTGCCACCCCTATTATTTTTGAAAAATGTGTCATTGTTTTACCCTCAGTTTATCCTACTATTTTAAGCAATCTCGGTCATCCATCACGTATAGCTTCTCCTCACTTTTGTACTGCTGTTGTTCAAATCACCAATCATCGCTTCACAATTCACCACATTGCAGACCCGCCTGTACGATGAAGATTTTTAGCATGTCCCTCACTGGTCGAGCATGACAAATATTGAATTTGCAGAAAAACTCATTGTTGAAAACTTGTGAGTCTAGTATGTTGATAAATACAACGTTATTCGAATGCAATTCCCCCAAGAATGAAACTTACCCCAATAAGGAGAAGCCATTAGGTGACTAAACAATACCTCACACACCGCTGCCTGATTGCTCCACCCGAAATGAACGATGAATTCTTTGCCAATACGGTGATTTATTTAGCGCGACATGATGAAGATGGCGCTCAAGGCATCATTATTAATCGTCCTTCGGGCTTGCAGATCAAAGAACTATTGAATGATTTAGAAATTGAGGCAGATAATGTGCATCCTCATGAAGTGTTGCAAGGTGGTCCTTTGCGCCCAGAGGCAGGTTTTGTTCTTCATACCGGTCAACCGACATGGCATTCGTCTATTGCTGTAGGTGAAAATGTCTGCATTACCACGTCTAAAGATATTTTAGATGCGATTGCACACAATGAAGGTGTGGGTCGTTATCAGGTGGCTCTAGGCTATGCCAGTTGGGGTAAAAGCCAATTAGAAGAAGAAATTGCTCGGGGTGATTGGCTCATTTGTGACTCAGACATGGATTTAATATTTAACTTACCTTATGACGACCGCTGGGACGCTGCCTATAAAAAAATGGGCGTAGACCGCACGTGGTTATCATCTGAGATTGGACATGCCTGATTTACCACAATATCAAATGATTATGGCCTTTGACTTTGGCACACAAAAAACAGGAATAGCTGTGGGACAAGCCTTGATTGAAAGTGCAAATCCCCTGCCACTCTTTCCCATGAAAGATGGCATTCCCAATTGGGATAATCTACTCAAGATTGTGAAACAGTATCAGCCGGATTTGTTCATCGTGGGTCTACCGCTCAATATGGATGATAGCGAATCTGAACTCTCCACACGTGCGCGTAAATTTGCACGACGCCTTCGCCACCAAACCAATATTGAAACTTTGATGGTCGATGAACGATTAACGACACGTGAAGCGCGTGATGAATTAGATCATTATCAAGCCCAAGGCCGTGCGAAGAATCTTTCTGCCGACAGCCTTGCTGCAGCATTGTTTATTGAAAGTTGGTATCGAAATCCAGTTGGACTGAAACCTTAAGCGCTTTCAACAAACAGGCAAATAAAAAAGCATCCAAAAGAGGATGCTTTTTTATGCGCAAGATTGATCACTCAATGCTGCGCAAATGAAATGATTGGGGATAACTTAGTTTTTATCCACAATATGAATCGTGGTGGTTCGACCCGCGACAAAAGCCAACTGATCATGCGGCACTTCATCCAGTACAATTTTCACTGGTACACGCTGTGCCAAACGGACCCAACTAAAGGTTGGATTGACATTGGCAAGTAAGCCATCAGTCGATGTACGTTCACGGTCTTCAATCCCCGTAGCAACGCCTTGTACATGGCCTTTATAAACTTCAGAACTTCCCATCAGTTGGATTGTTGCAGGTGCGCCAACATAGATTTTATCCAGTTTGGTTTCTTCAAAATATCCCACAACATACAATTGTTGACGGTCAATTAAGGCCGCTACGGCTTGGCCGACTTTGACGTAATTCCCTGCTTTGAGCTCAAAGTTAGACAAAGTTCCATCAGTCGGTGCAACTACTTCCGAACGTTTTAAATTCAACTCAGCCAAATGCAAACTGCTATTCGCTGCTTCAATCAGGGCTTTTTGCTGCACCACACTGGCTTTGGCTTGTTCAATCGCTGCCTGAGTTTGCTCATGCTCTGCATGTGATTGATCACGCACTGCAAACATTTGATCTTGTTCTTGCTTTGAAATCGCACCGTCCATCAAACTTGCATAACGATTTGCATTTTTATCTGCAAGATTAATATTGGCTTGCGACTTCACTAGATTGGCTTTGGCTTCAGCAAGCTGCGCTTCAGCCCCTGCGAGTCCTGCTTTGGCTTTCGCCAAGTCAGATTTGGCTTGCTCAACATCCAAGGCTTGACGTGCCACATCTATACGAAACAGCACTTGGCCTTTTTTCACTTGTTGGTTGTCTTGAACCAAAACGTCTGTGACCAAACCTGAAACATCCGATGACACTTGAATCACGTCACCACGTACCCGTCCATCACGCGTCCATGGTTCCGAATTGTAATAGTCCCAAATATGTTTCAGCGCAATTAATGCGCCGCATAGCACGATTATCAACAATACAGGCCGAACATATTTTCGGACATTCAAATTGGTCATACGATTACCTCAATCATTTCATTTTTTAGGGGCTTAGAACTGGCAGAAAATAAAGATTTCATGCACCAGCCAAAGCAACATCACAAATACACCCAAATAAAAAATATTGGGCATCGGCACCCAATCTTGCGCCATCCATCGGTCAAGCAAACACATGATGACCCGCAATAACAGATAGGCCAATACCGCTTGAATCAATAGAATGGGCACATAGACGCCATACACATTTAGCTCACCCATGTTGTGCCTCGATCTGTAAATGATTTAGAATCTGCTGTGTTAGGACATGACACAAACTGCTTTGAATATTGTTCAGTGAATACTGAATTCGATGCATAACATCGTCGTTTTCCACACCCTGAACGGCCTGATTCAATCGTTGAATTCGCTCTACAATTTGCTGTTTCAAGCTCATAGACACATTCTTTTGCCCTTGTTCCATGGCACGAAAATAGTCATCTAAATCTTGTTGTAACTCTTCGAGTTCGCTGAGCAGTGCATCATTCGGATCGAGTTTATTCATCAGTTCTTGCAAGCGGGTCAAATCAATCACCGCACTGGCTTCCACCAAAGCCCACTCGATCTGTTGTTTTAAATTCCCTGATTGCACCATTTTGCTGTTTAGGATGCCGATTCGGTCCAACATACTGCGTAAATGCACCCGAAACGGTAAGCCATACGGCAGATATAATGCCTGACGCAGTGCTTTGTAATGCTGTGAAAGTATGCGTTGGGCCGTCATATCTGGTGACATCGCACGCACTAAATGAATAATAAACACCGAAATAATGGGTCCCAAAACCGTCCCAATCGATGCATCGAAGAAAAACACCTGATCAAGGCTAAAGCGGTTTTGAAAATTCAGCCCCATGATGGTGCCCATCAAAAGCGGCAAGCTGATCCCGACCAAAGGCGGATGTAAAAATAGCATCAGACAGAACATCACAAACGGTGCTAACACCACGATCAACTGCCAAAAAGCGGTCACATGCGGGAAAATGCCATTGGCGTAGATGAACACCATGAAAGCCGCATACATATTGGCGCGAATAAACATTTTCAATGCAGGAACAGGGTTATCCATTGCAGTTAAAATACAAGCACTGATTGCAGCCATTTCGGCCATCATAAATCCAGCTTTCCAACCACTAACGATCCAAAAACCCGTAGAAATTAAAATAATCAAACATGCGGACACCCCGCCACGTATGGCAACACCTGCATCTCGATGCAAAGTCGGATAATGACTATTGCACAAGGCGGTCAGTGTGGCAGGTAAAGTGGAGTCGCCTTGCTGTACCCGCTGCCAAAGCAAGCGAATCGCACGAATATTCTGAATAAAATGCCGAATATCCATTTTTAGACTACCTAAAATCACCTGTTGTGATGGCAATGCCTGTGCCTGAATGTGTTGAAAATCTTGCTCAAACTGTTCAGGCAATTGATTGAGTTCACTTTCCTCAATCTGATGTTGATCTAATAAAAACGCGGCAATATGTTCATGGGCTTGCTTGAGTGCCGTCCGATAATTTGCATCCAGACCGTCTAATTGTTTCATCCGTTCAGACATGGCCACCAAGTTACTGACCAACAAACTCAACTGATGCAAGATTTCCTGCAATGGACGTGTCATGCCTTTTAAGGTAGATTTTTCATATGACAAATGCACCGCCATGACATGTATATCCGCGATATCTCGTGCAATATTGCCAAGATTTTTAGAATAATTTTCTAGTTCGGCAGGCTCTAATAAAATCTGATCAAATATTTCTTTGGTATCGGCAAAGGTTTTGCTCACGCGTGTTTCGACTGCAGGGCCAATATGCATTGGAAATAATGTTGTGGTCACGATGGCACTACATACCACACCCACCGTAATTTCGAGAAAACGCCCCAAGGCCATATCGAAGATCGAAGCGGTATCAATAAAATACACGACGTTAAAACAGATAATGACCGTGGTATAACCCGCCAACATGGAAACATAACTACGAGGCGTACGGTCTAGCAGTGACAAATACAGGCAAAACCCAACCCAAACCGCTAAAAACACCGTAAACAGTACAGGCATGTGAATGAGATGTGGCAGTGCCACCACCGACACGGCCGCCCCTAAGAACGTCCCTAATACACGATACAAACTTTTTGAAGACGTCATCCCTGAATATGGATTCGCGATCACGAAAACGGTGCCAATCGCCCAAATCGGATAAGCCAAATTCAGTACAAAGGCCACATACAATGCCAACATGCCCGCGATGAACGTTTTGGTCGCAAAAATCCAGTCCATTTTATTGGGCCGAAAAGCGAGTATTTGTTTCGTCAGCAGCATGATGGATCTCGGTGGTTTGCTTCTTTTTAGTGAAAACGACCTCGTATCGAATGCTTAAACATTCGACAGCACAACCTGTATCACGGCACAGGAATGACTAGAAATTTCAATAAGTAAAGAAGCGATTCAAATCGTATTTCAAACCATTTGAATACAAAAAGTAATGTGCAACATTGCCTGCGCATCGAAAGAATAGGCAATATTTATTCAATATAGGATATTTTCACAACAATTTTGCTAAAAAAACAAATTAAAGTCAATATTAATATCTTATTTTGATAATTGACCTATATTTTAAATGCGTATTTCAATTTTTTATTATGCTTTTATCAGAATAACCCAAGAAACCCTGTGATATTTCAGATTTGTTTCATTTCCAGTGTAGAAAATCGCAACATCAGGCCGAGCAATTTGTTATAAAGTAACTTAACGATTCATTTTTTATTGTGACCAAGCAGGTTCTTATGGCGCTTTCCAGTTTTGGTAAAATTCTCACCGTACTCGACTTATTTTCAGTTGCTCGTCCCATCATCAATGTCGACATTATTAGTGAAGAATTAGGCTTATCTAAACCAACGAGCTATCGCTATTTAAAAGAACTGGTTTCTGCTGAATTATTGCAGCGCCTCAGTGGGACTTCTGGCGACTACACACTGGGTTCAAAAATTGCTGTGCTTGATTTTATTTCTCGCACCACCGATCCATTGGTGCAAATTAGCATTCCCTTCATGAAAGAAATTGTGGAACGCACAGAGTCTTGTTGCTTATTGACGCATCTGAATATCGACTCATGTATTGATGTACATCATGAACTGTATAAGGACTATACTGCCTTGGCATATGGTCGAGGTAGCCCACGTCCAATGTACAAAGGCTCATCGTCTAAAGTGATTTTGTCGCAGTTACCTAAGCAACGGATTTTAGATTATTACCACCGTTTTGCGGACGAGTTATCACAAGTTGGTTTTGCGCATAATGAAGAAGAATTTATGCAGCAAATGAAAAAGATTAAAAAGCAGGGTTATTATTTTTCCAATGGTGAAGTTGACCCGAATATGTCGAGCCTATCGATTCCGATTAAATTTTCCAGTAAAGAACCCCCACTTGCTTTGACCCTATTGGCGTCTAAAAATCGTTTTGATTTTATGAATTTTCAGAAAGTTGTAGAAATGCTGCAAGACTGTACAGCGCGTATTGAGAAAAAATACAGCAGTATGATGGAAGAATCGGACGCCATTTAAGCCTGATCTGTTTGCGCATAACTGATGCAATATTGTAAAGATGCTATTTAATTAATCTGATAAATTTATATTATCAATTGAATTTATTAATTATAAATTTCAGAAAGATTATCATAATATGATTATTGTTCTTTAGCAGTCATCTCAACCATGTGTTCCATGATTTCAGTTGATTGTCGCTATACTCTTCCTCAGAGAAAGAAAAAAGCTCATCTAGATATGGGCTTTTTTTACGGCTGTTGATCATAGAAATAACGAAAGGTTAAATTCACCCTCGGCTCGGTCACTTTCATCGACTTCATTAGGGCATGTTTCCAATACCGTTGGGTTTTCCCACGCATCACAATCAACTGTCCACTTTGCAGTAAAAGCTGTACTTTCTCTTGAGTGCTTTTATGTTTAAAGCAAAACTTTCGGCTTGCGCCAAAACTCAAAGATGCGATCACCACCTGCTGTGTGGGTGAAAGCAAAGATGGCTCATCATCACTATGCCACCCCACCGCTTGCGTACCATTTTCGTATAAATTGGCCAAACAGGAATTAAACGTCTGACCCACCCGTTGCTCAATATGTTGCTTTAAGCGCAGTAAAGCTGGATTCCAGATCAATGCCTGCTTTTGCATGCCTGAATAGTGATACTCATAATGAGCATCTCCATACCAAACCACTTTTCGTTCCGTTTGAAAATATTGTCCATGCAAAATGACTTCATCATGCTGCCAAGCCAACTGCGTGAGGAAATAGCGTAAATATTTTTCACTGTCTTCAGCATTGAAGATCAGTCCATAATCTTCAACTTCACCATCATAGGGCAGCAGGTTTGCATGCGGTTCAGGCGCAAATAATTCAAAATTCATCGGTTCAACTCAACACTGTTTGGCACAGCAGCGTGATGCTGAGGTCGTGAGCACATTTAAAAAATATCTTAGCTGAAAAACGCTCGTCACAAATCAAAACATTGTCATTACTTGTCGCATAGAATTTTCAGTCTTAGACTAAAGCTCATATTCACAATAAAAATAATTGCTTATGAACCTGTGGCAGCTTTTCCAAAAATTACGTCCATTTGTACAGCCATACCGCTGGCTGGTGGTCGTGACGCTGATCTTGACCTTAATTGGCTCACTCACGGCACAGGTGAATGCCCTGACACTCAAATATGCTGTAGACAGCATCAATCAGCTTTTACAACAAGGCCTCGGTCTAGCCAATGGTTGGCATATATTAATCACCATCACCGTAGCCTTACTGGGAAAAGAAGTCATCAATGCCATCGTGCAATTTGGACAAAAATCGTTTGGTGAAAAATTACGTATTTTAATTTCTCAGGATTTGTCCCAAGGCATTATTGAAAAATTTATCACCTATCGATTGGCATTCTTCGATCAACAAGACAACCAAGCAGGTAAGCTCCAAACTCGAATTGATCGGGGTGTCAGCTCGCTCACACGACTAGTTCAAATCTTTTTTATTGATATTTTACCGCTTTTTACCAGTGCGATTATTGCACTGGGCTTAATGTATTATGCCAATGTTTGGGTTGGCGTGGTGGCCACAATTATCGTGCCGATTTATTTTTGGCTGACCTTTAAACAGTCACAAAAACTGGCAGGCAAACGCCGTGCCCTACGCGATAATTTTGAAAAGAAAAATCAGGGTATTCTGAGTATTATCAATTCGATAACGGTCATTAAATCTTTTAACAAAGAAGCCGTCGAATCGAAAAAGCAATTAAATCTGCAAAAGTCGCTGACTGAAAACCAGATGCAGACACGGCAAACCAGTTATATCTTTGACGGACTCAAAACCTTTATTGAACAGGTCGGTGTAGTGCTGATTATCATTCTGACGGCCTATTTTGTTTTGGATGGGCAAATGAGTATCGGGATGATTATGTATCACGTGTTGTTATTTAATAACGTCTCTGCCCCGATTCGCTCGCTGCATCGTATCTATGATGAAATTAACTCTGCGATGATTTATTCGGAAAGCTTCTTTAACATCTTAGAAGCGGATCATGAAATTGAAACCAGTGGCACTGCTCAACCTCCGATTCAAGGTCAGTTTGAATTAAGCAATGTCGACTTTAGCTATCCCAATGGCTTTCAGGCATTGCACCGCATCAACATGACCATCCAACCGAACAAAATCACCGCCTTGGTTGGTTTATCTGGCGCTGGTAAATCGACATTAATTAGCTTACTGGATAAGTTTTATCATCCTCAAGCGGGCAATATCAAACTCGATGGCATCGACCTAGAACAGATTGATACACAGTATTTACGTGAAAATATTGGTTTGGTATTGCAAAAAAATCATATTTTTCCAGGTTCAATTTTTGAAAATATTCGCTATGGCAAAAGTACAGCCACAGAGCAAGAAGTCTTCGATGCAGCACGGAAAGCCTCGATCCATGATCAGATTTTAAAACTACCACATGCCTATGAAGCAGATGCCTTACTGCTCTCAGGTGGACAACAACAGCGCATTGCCTTGGCACGTATGTTCCTAAAAAATCCGCCGATTATTTTCTTGGATGAACCGACTGCAAGTTTAGATGCGATCGCTGCTGAACAAATTAAAAATAGTCTGGATCAAATTAAGCAAGGGCGTACCGTTATCATGATTTCGCATAGTTTGTCGCAAATTATCGATGCTGATTACACCTATGTGATGAAAGACGGACAAATCGTAGAACACGGGGAGCATCATGATTTGTACCATCAAGAAGGTGCTTATAAGCAAATCTTCGATGCGATGGCGAAAAGTTTAAATATTGACAAAATTGCCCGGACTTTTGAGGAAGACGAAGAAACACATAGTTAATTTTAGACCGAAAAAAGCCCATCGTTTGATGGGCTTCGTTCATATTTGTTTTATTCAATTAACGCTGAACTTTTTGCTCAATTTCTTCAACACTGGTGTGACGGACATCTAGACCTTTCACCATATAAATCACTTGTTCAGAGATATTTCGAGCATGGTCACCAATACGTTCAAGTGAACGCAGCACCCAAAGCACATTCATCACCCGAGTAATGTGGCGTGGATCTTCTATCATATACGTCATGAGGGTACGGGTTGCCGATTGGTACTCACGGTCAATATCGGCATCGGCCAAAAGGACACGTAAAGCCTGATCTACATCCAAACGTGCAAAGGCATCGAGCGCATCATGAATCATCACGCGGACTTGGTTGCCAATATGACGTGTTTCCATATAACCACGCGGTGAACCACCCTCTTCACACAAGCTTTGTGCAATACGGGCAATTTTTGCCGCTTCATCACCAATCCGTTCTAAATCGGTGTTGGCTTTCGACATCGCAATCACCATGCGTAGATCAATCGCAGCAGGATGACGGCGCGCCAAAATCAGGGTAAGCGCTTCATCAATTTCAGTTTCCATACGGTTCACCGTATTGTCTTGAAATTGAACATCGATCGCCATCGTTGCATCCGTATCCAATAAGGCATGAATGGCATTTGCAACCTGCTGCTCCACCAAACCACCCATGGTCATAAATTTGGTATGCACATCCTGCAACTCTTCATTGAATTGCGAAGAAATGTGATGGTTTAAAACAGGATTATTAGGCAAAGCGAGTCTCCACTACAACGTGAATCGGCAGATTTTAGTGCCATATTAAAGCATATTGATTGTGAAACTTTTATGACCATGGATTATTTCTTTAGTAGGATCGATGGCTGATTTTTCTGATCGACCAACCACGCATTCATTTCCACTAAATCAGCTTCCGTTAATTTCCCAACGGAGGCTTTAAGTTGCAGTACATGTATTAAATAATCGTACTTGGAATTTAAATAATCTTGACGGGCTGAGAAGGCATTACGCTGTGCCAGTAGCACATCAACCATGGTTTTCAGGCCTTCTTGGTACTGGGCTTGTGAGGCCAAAGACACTTGCGCGGAAGAATCCATCGCGGCTTTACGTGCCTGTAATTTACTTTGATCCGTTTCGACTTGCATATATGATTTTTTTACATCGGTTTGTGCTTTTCGAATTGCTGCATCCACCTGTGCTTGGCTTTTTTCAACATTGATCGCCGCTTGCTTAATGGATTTCTGTGTCCGTCCACCATTAAACACATTCCAGTTCATTTCAATCCCCACCTGATCAAATTGACCATCTTGCGACATGATGGATTGTGGACTTTGCTTGTTATACCCATAGGTACCTACCGCTTCAATCTGAGGATATAAGGCGGCTTTTTCGACACGTTTACCATCTTCCGCATATCGTTGTTGCATACGCGCTTGTAAAATACCTAGATTCTGCCCCTGAGCCAGTTCTTCCCACGCTTGTACATTGTTTGGAATCGGTTTTTCAAACTGAAAATCTTCACGTAACACCGCCAAATTTTCTCGATATGGCCCAATCAACTGTTGTAATTGTTCTTGTGCCAAAACCAATTGAACATTGGTCGCCATGCGGTTTGCTCGCGCATTTTGATATTGAGCATTGGCTTCACTGACATCACTTTTTGCCACCAAGCCCTCTTTTAATTTGCCATTCATCATACGCAGCTGTTCAGATAACGCCTGTTCTTCTTGTAAGTTGGCAACCGTCAATGCTTGCTGACGTAGGACATTAAAATAAGCTTCAGAGACATTTAAAATATGATCTTGTTTTTGAATCCGCAGATTAATTTCACTTAAGTTAATCGAGGTCTTGACTTGCTTCAGCCCTTCCCATGCATCCCAACGAAAAATGGGCTGACGAGCAGTAAGCGCAATTTGTCTTGTTGTGGTACTGTCCGGCATGATCAGCCCTGCTTGAGCACCGCTTTGGTTGGAATTTTGATTTTTTCGGGTCACATTTCCGGAGATTGTTACCGTTGGAAGTAAGTTCCCATTGGCAATCCCCAAATTCAATTTATCCGCTTCATATTGTAGTTTATTGGCTTGCCAATTGGGGTCTTCTTGTTTTGCACGTTCATAAGCTTGCACAAGATCTAGCGCACACGCCCATTGACTCGTGAAAAGCAAACAAAGACCCACCACAACTTTTTTGTTCATTTTTTTTGTAAATTCCTAATATTCAAATACCCGAGATTGAATATTCAAGCCTAAAACTAAGCAGATACTAATCATATCCTTGCAAATTTCCGTATGATTTTTATTAATTTTTTATATCAAATGCGACAAAACCGGATAATTTCAGTCGTTTTCAGACACTACTCACAACGCTATAACAAAGAACTGTACAATAGTACACATATTGCACGTGTTTCATCTATAAAATAGTCAACATTCCATCGGACAATACCACTTCTATAGCGCATCGAGTTCCTGTGTCAAAATTTTTTCAGCTGCCTGCAAAGTTTAGTGCAATGTTTTTATGTTTCAGTATGTTGAATGGATGCCAACAACAGCCTGAACCTCAACCTGCACCAGAGTTTCCCAACAATAAGACTGTTCAAAAAGAAGCAGTCGATTTGTCTTTGCTGTGCAAAAAACTTGAAAAAAATATGCTGGAAATAGACGATCAACGAACAACTTTCGCTTTAGAACAAATCAACCAAGATCTCAAAGTCTGCTTACCGCTATTAAAAGCGGACGAACAAAAAAAATTACTGCGTTTGTCCAATCAAATGTATCGCAACTTTTTACATGTTGAACGTACAGCTCAACAGCAAATGGCGTTCGAACAATTTGCCTTTGATATGGCTCAGCATCCCACCATTCAACAAAATCATTATGAGCAGCTCACTGCCCGAGATCAGTATTTACTGAAACATAAAGGCCAAGCTTATGTGGAGTTGTTCGATGCAGGTGAAGGACAATTACGCTATCGCCGCAGTCCTGAATATTTAGCCAAAATTTTTGCGCCTTATATGGAAGAATCTGAGCAGGTCTTCATTGAAAAACTGGCTGAACAAAATGCACAACCTGCCTTGCTGCAACAAAGTTTAGCCATTGAGCCACAAGAGATTGCGACACGTGCAATTTTTTGGGAAGACTATCTCAAACAATATCCAGATAGCCCCTACAAAAAAGATGCACAACAATTACTATATCAATATAGCCAGTTGTTATTTATTGGTTCGGCACATAGTCCAGTTTCCAATGACTTTTCAGACCGCCTCAGTATTCAAGCCAGTTCTTTAGAAGAAATTGAACGCTTGGCTCAATTAAAAAACTCCAAATTGGCAGATCAGGCGCGTTTATTTTTAAAATTATTAGATCAAAATACTGCTGCATCTAATCAGCGATCAGAAGCGCAGCTGTTGAATTTAATTGGTGTCCGCAATCCTGATCCGCATTATAAGAAAGACTGTTTTAGTGACGCCATCTGTGTAAATCAGTCCTCTACTTAGCCAATGCAAGTTCAATTGCACACAGGCCTAGCCAAAATTCTGCACTTGAAAATCGATGAAAAATAACACTGTTTAAAAACAGCCTTCATGCTAATATCCGCACAAAGCTTGACGGAGCGCAGGTAATTTCCTGCTGAGATCATCTAAATTTAGTTCGCTAAATTTAAGGATGAGTACCGTTGAACCTGATCAGGTTAATACCTGCGTAGGAATCAAGCCAGCTAAAAACTTAAGCCCTTCTTATCTCTTGGTTTTACGCCTTTATTTTCAGGTGAATCCATCAGATAAACTGCCACGTTTTTGGTCGTGCTTGATTCGTTGATGTCATTCATAAGGATCATTGCAATGAACCAATTAACGAATCTCACCGCTTCAGATCGCGCTGCTCAACATGAACAAGATGCTAAAGATCTCACTCGTATTCTCCCTGCGTCAAAGAAAGTCTATATCCAAGGCTCACGTCCTGATATTCGCGTACCAATGCGTGAGATCAGCCTTACAGATACGCCTACAGGTCTGGGTGGAGAAAAAAATCTACCCATTATGGTCTATGACACCTCTGGTGCTTATACCGACCCCAATATTCAAATTGACCTGAATCAAGGTCTACCTAATGTCCGTGAATCTTGGATTGAGTCTCGAAATGATACGGAAATACTCGATACCTTAACTTCAAAATTTGGACAAGAGCGTCTTCGAGATATTCGTACTGCAGAGATTCGTTTTGCGCATATTTCAAAACCCCGTCGCGCTCGTCGTGGACACAATGTCTCTCAAATGCATTATGCCAAACAAGGCATCATCACCCCTGAAATGGAATACATTGCGATTCGTGAAAATCAGCGCCAGCGTGAAGGTGTTGATATGCGCCAACATGCCAGTCAAAATTTTGGCGCACGCAATTTAACTGAAATCACCCCAGAATTTGTACGTCAAGAAGTGGCTGAAGGTCGTGCCATTATCCCTGCCAACATTAACCACCCTGAATGTGAACCGATGATTATTGGTCGTAACTTCTTGGTGAAAATCAATGCCAACATTGGTAACTCAGCACTTGGTTCAAGCATTGATGAAGAAGTGGCAAAAATGACTTGGGCAACTCGTTGGGGCGCTGACACCATCATGGATTTATCGACAGGTAAAAATATCCATGAAACCCGCGAATGGATTATTCGCAACTCCCCTGTACCGATTGGCACCGTGCCAATTTACCAAGCTTTAGAAAAAGTTGATGGTGTCGCAGAGGACTTAACCTGGGAAATTTTCAAAGACACACTGATTGAACAAGCCGAGCAAGGTGTCGATTACTTTACGATTCACGCAGGCGTGCTGCTTCGTTATGTTCCACTCACCGCCAACCGTTTAACTGGTATTGTGTCACGTGGCGGATCCATCATGGCGCAGTGGTGCTTAGCGCATCATGAAGAAAACTTCCTGTATACGCATTTTGATGAAATCTGCGAAATCATGAAAGCCTATGATGTGTCATTCAGTTTAGGTGATGGTTTACGTCCGGGATGTATTCAAGATGCCAACGATGAAGCCCAATTTAGTGAATTACGCACCTTAGGTGAATTGACTCACCGTGCATGGGAACATGATGTACAAGTCATGATTGAAGGCCCGGGCCATGTCCCAATGCATATGATCAAAGAAAATATGGATCTACAGCTCGAGGTATGCAAAGAAGCGCCTTTCTATACCCTTGGACCACTCACCACCGATATTGCCCCGGGCTATGACCACATTACCTCTGCGATAGGTGCAGCAATGATTGGTTGGTACGGCACCGCGATGCTGTGTTATGTGACCCCGAAAGAGCACCTTGGTCTACCAGATAAAAAAGACGTCAAAGATGGCATTATCACCTACAAAATTGCAGCCCATGCCGCAGACCTTGCCAAAGGTCATCCCGGTGCGCAGGCTCGTGATAATGCATTATCCAAAGCACGCTTTGAATTCCGCTGGGAAGACCAATTTAATCTGAGCTTAGACCCTGATACAGCACGTAGCATGCATGATGAAACTATGCCGAAAGAAGCACATAAATCAGCCCATTTTTGTTCGATGTGTGGACCTAAATTTTGCTCGATGAAAATCACACAAAATGTGAGAGATTATGCAAAAAATCAGCAAGATATGCAGCTTTCTTCAGAATCTAATCCTGAAATTGAGACAGGTTTACAAAGCATGAAAGCGGCCTATCATGAACATGGTCAAAAGTTGTACCATAAAGTGTAAAGCTTAAAAAAAATCTTTTGTATTCAACAAAATCTCGGTTAGGATGAAATGGAAGATTTCATCCTAATTAGCGCTTATGAATATTATTAAACAGGCCACATATAACAAAAAAGATTACTGCATTGAAGGGCGTGAACATCTTTATAAAGGCTTTATTCAAGTTGAAAAAGTTCAGCTTCGACACCGCTTATTCCATCAAGACAGCATGATTCCAACCATTCAGCGTGAATTGATTCATCGTCCTGAAGCAGCAGGTGTGCTGATCTATAGTCATCAACAACAAAAATTTGCCTTAATTGAACAATTCCGCATTGGGGCGATTGATGATGAAACTTCGCCATGGCAACTAGAGATTATTGCCGGCGTGCTCGATGGTGATGAATCTGCTGAAAGCTGCATCCGCCGTGAAAGTTTGGAAGAATCAGGCTGTGAATTAGATGCACTACAGCATTTATTTAGTTTTTATCCCTCTGCGGGTGCCTGCGCGGAATTATTCCACCTTTATAGTGCTGAAGCTGAACTTCCTGAACATGGCGGAGTCTTTGGCATGCCTGATGAAGGAGAAAATATTCAATTGCATATCTTAAACTATGCTGATATTCCTGAATTATTAACCAATGGTCGGCTAAAAAACGCACCTGTCATTATGGCCTTGCAATGGTTACAACAACAAATACATACTACAAGGAATGTCTAAGGGGAAGGACATGACTTTAAGGGATACACCACAATACGACTGGACACTGATCCAGATCTCGGACACACATTTAATGGATCAGGAAGATCTTGAATTTGTCCGCATGAATCCAGAGCAAAGTTTTCACGATGTGATTCAACAAATTCAGTTGAACCATCATCACATCGATACGCTTGTCCATACTGGCGATCTTGCACAAGTGCCGGTAGAGCGTACTTATGCGCGTTATCTCGAATATATGCAACAGCAGCCGTTTCCGTTTTATCAGATTCCGGGGAACCATGACGAAGCGTCTTGCTTCCCATTTCATCAACAGGAAGATCGTGCTCACTGCATCGCATTAGGCAATTGGTGTCTGATTTTACTGAACAGTGCGGTTAAAGGAAAAGTGGATGGTTGGGTATCACAACAGCAGTTGGAACAATTAGATCAGTTACTCACAGCACACCCACAGCAACACATCATTGTGGCATGCCACCACCACCCTTTTGCCATGCAATCGCATTGGATAGATCAGCATAAACTAAAGAACGCTGAACATCTGATGGATGTGCTTTCACGCCATGACAATGTCAAAATTGTACTGTGCGGACACGTACATCAAGACTCGTCTAATCAATGGCGCAATATTCAGTTTTTATCGACGCCTTCGACCAGTGTTCAGTTCAAACCGCATAGTGAAAATTTTGCCTTAGATGAAGCTTTACCAGGGTATCGTGCACTCTATCTGAATGATAATGGTGAATTTAAAACTGAAGTTGTTCGGGTCAAATTAAAACAACCTCAAATTAATGTTGAAATTTCAGGTTATTAACTTTTCAATTTGATTTTTTTGCTTTACTTTATGGCTTCTAAAGGAAAAGTGATAGTTAGAATCCAAACATCAAAGACTATCAATAAGCAGAAAAAGTCTATATGATGACGACCCCCACAGAAGGAAACTCTGTGTTGGGTGGATAAAAAACTTGCATATCACCATATTTTTTGCGTATAGATATATGCATATGATGAGGAATGCCCTACATGGCGAATGACAACCAAAATCAAGTCTTAGACGAACAAACTGATGTAGTAGACGAAAAGTCTACCAAACGCGTGCGCAAATCAAAGCCAAAGGCGACTGAAGGTGGTTCTACTGCAAGCTTATTTGGTATTGAACCTTATCAGCCTAAAAAGAATGAAGAATACATGTCTGAAGGGCAACTTGAGCATTTCCGCCACATCTTATTGGCGTGGAAAGCTGAGTTAATGTCAGAAGTAGACCGTACTTTGAATACCATGCAAGACGAAAATACTGCGCTTCCAGATGTGAACGACCGTGCAACGCAAGAAGAAGAATTTGCGATTGAACTTCGTACACGTGACCGTGAACGTAAACTGATCCGTAAAATTGAACAATCAATTGAAGCGATTAAAAATGATGACTACGGCTTCTGTGAAACGTGTGGTATCGAAATTGGCTTACGTCGCCTAGAAGCACGTCCAACAGCAACTTTATGTATCGACTGCAAAACACTTGCAGAGATCAAAGAGAAGCAAAATAACGGTTAATTCTGTGTTGAGTAATTCCTCTCTAGCCCTCCCTTTAAAAAAGGGGGGAAAAGTTACAGAGCATTACGTGGGTCGGTTTGCGCCATCGCCAACCGGCCCTTTGCATTTTGGCTCTTTAATTACAGCAGTCGCAAGCTACTGCGATGCCCGTGCCCATCAGGGGCAATGGATCGTTCGTATCGAAGATACCGACATTCCACGTATATTTCCCGGCAGCGAAGAACATATCTTACGTTGTATTGATGCATTTCAATTCGAACCAGATACCGAGATCATTTTCCAAAAAGACCGCCTCGAAATCTATGAGCAAGTCATTGCGCATTTGCATGCCCAAGACTTGGTCTATGCTTGTCAATGCACCCGAAAAATGCTCGGTTCGAATCATATCTATCAAGGTACATGTCGTAATCTTGGCCTTCCTCTTCAGGATCAGGCTATTCGAATCAAAGTCGATGCACAGAACATTTGTTTTACCGACCGCTTACAAGGGATGCATTGCTCCAATCTGCAGCAAGATTTAGGTGACTTTGTCTTAAAACGCCGTGATGGCATTATCAATTATCAACTTGCTGTCGTGGTGGATGACTACCTACAAGGGATGACCCATGTTGTACGTGGGGCTGATCTTTTGGACAATACCGAACGTCAAATTTGGCTCGGACAGGTTTTGGGTTATCCACGCCTTGAATACATGCACTTGCCATTGGCAATGAATGATCAGGGACAAAAACTGTCAAAACAGAATATGGCTCAAGCTCTTGATTTAAGCCAAGCGGCACCGTTATTACAACAAGCATTGCAGGCCCTACATCAACCGCCAGTCGACTTAGACACGCCACGTAATATGCTACTACAGGCGATTGCGCAGTGGGATATTCAACATATTCCCCATGGCACAGCATTGCCTCAAATCTATCAATAAACCCAAATGTTGATCTGAGTCAATCACTCGATATTCAATTGAATTATGCTTTAATAAAGTGATCAATCGACCATTGGAGAGCCTAATGTTTTTTATTTTTGGAGTTGGTCCGAAAACCAAAGTCATTGAAAAGAGCCAATTTACTTGCCCTGTCTGCCGCAGCAGAACTCAGTATGAGTTAAAACAGCAACGTAATTATTTTTCTTTATTTTTTATTCCATTAATTCCGCTTTCTAAAGCCAAGGCGAACTTGGTCAAATGTCTCCATTGTGGAACGGAGATGCCGGCCAGTGTACTCCACCACGCATCTCCCGATCCGCAACGAGATACGAATTTAGAAGCTTGACTCTTCTTTACTTGGGTTTACTTCTTTGGTCGTCGCATCGATTTTTAAGATCAGACTCACCATAACCGCACAGATAATCAGAGAAGACCCCCCATAACTAATAAACGGTAAGGTCAAACCCTTGGTTGGAAGCATGCCCATGTTCATGCCTGCATTCACCAAAATTTGCAGCAAGAAGATAATACTGATGCCATAAGCCAAGTAGCCTGCACGTAAGTATTGATGACGTAAAGCACGATGACCAATGCGAATACAGCAGACCAACATCACAAATGACAGTGTCAATACCGTCAAAATCCCAAAGAAGCCAAACTCTTCACCCAATACCGCCAACATGAAGTCGGTATGTGCCTCAGGTAGATAAGACATTTTTTGAATACTATGACCTAAGCCGACACCAAACCATTCACCGCGACCAAAAGCCATTAATGCATTCGACAATTGGTAGCCTGCACCTAGTGGATCATTCCATGGATTTGAGAACGACATCAAACGTTCTAAACGGTAAGGTTCAAATAAAATCAAGAACACAAAGGCCATGATGATCGCACCAAAGGCAATTGCGAACTGAATCAACGGTGCTCCTGCGAGGAAGAATACCCCTAGCATGGTTAAGGCAATCACCACCGTCGCCCCTAAATCGGGCTCTGCCATGACTAAACCGACAGTTGCAGCCATAATCACTGCCAATCGTACCAAGCCCTTAATGTTATTGCGGACTTCTTCAGCACGTCGTACCACATAGTCCGCGGTAAATATCGCCATCATGACTTTGGCTACTTCCGAAGCCTGTAAGGTGAAACCAGCAATACGAATCCAACGTTTAGAACCATTGACCTCTGTCCCGACAGCCAATACAGCAGCCAGTAAGATAATCGTGATAATCCATAAAAAGAAAGTGTTATTAAACCAAACATTTAACGGCACTTTATAGGCGATATAGGCGGCGGCGGCGGCGGCGGCAATCGAAATCCCATGTCGTGAAATGTAATGGAAGGCATTTTCATGCATGCGTTCTGCATAGGGCATAGATGCAGATGCCACCATGATCGAACCAATACACAACAATGCCAAAACACAGAACACCAAAACATTGCGCACGTTGACCTCGGCAGGTAACCGAGGAAGCCAACGCTCTACAACTTCATTTATTCTATTTATGGTCGTCTGAGCCAACCCAGCCATACAACTTTCCTTATCGTTCTTTTAAACGAGTGCATTCACACAATCAACAAATTGGTGTCCACGCTCACTGTAGCCTTTAAACATATCAAAACTTGCGCACGCTGGAGACAATAACACCACATCATTGGCTACCGCATTTTGTTGGCACAGCTCAACCGCTTGTTTCAAACTTTCAGCATGAATCAGCGTGGTTGTCCCTTCAATCGCTTTTTCAATAATTGGACGATCTTCACCAATCAACACCGCAACTTTGGCATATTTTGAAAGTGAATCACGCAGCGCAGTAAAGTCCTGCCCTTTGCCTTGACCACCTAAAATAATCGCCACTTTACCGCCTTTGGCTTCGATCGCGGCACCTAGACCATCAATCGCAGCTAAAGTCGCACCAATATTGGTGCCTTTAGAATCGTTATAATAACGAACACCATGCACTTCTTTGACAAATTCACAGCGGTGCTCTAAACCTTTAAAGGTTTTCAAAGTTTCCAACATGCCTTCGAGTGGCAAACCAATCGCCTCACCCAAAGCCAAACATGCCAAGGCATTTGCCACATTATGGGTCCCTTGGATATACATGTCTGCACTTTTCAGTAAACGCTCACGACCACGTGCCAACCAAATTGTGCCATCAGTATCGCGTAAAATACCGAACTGATTCATATCTGGTGCATTTAAGCCAAAGCTTTGCATTGGAGTAACATCTGGAACCAATGGACGTGTTAATGAGTCATCACGGTTATACACCACTTTTTTCACCGCTTGGAAAATACGATGCTTCGCAGTGTGATAGCCCATCATATCGCCATGTCGGTCCAAATGGTCTTCACTCATGTTCAACACCACAGCCACTTCTGCGGCCAAGTTCGACGTGGTTTCTAATTGGAAACTTGAAAGCTCTAAAACATAAAGCTCTGGATCATCTTTGGTGAGATCCAAAGCTGGACGACCCAAGTTGCCACCCACTGCCACTTTTTTGCCTGCATCTGCTGCCATAAGACCAAATAAAGTCGTTACGGTACTTTTCGCATTCGAACCTGTAATCGCGACAATCGGCTTATCTGTCGCACGACGTAAAATTTGAATTTCTGAAACCACAGGAATGTTGGCTGCAATGGCCGCCTGAATTTGCGGTAATTTTGGATCTAGCCCCGGGCTGATAATAATTTCTTCTGCTTGGAGTAATAAATCTTGGTCCAACTGACCGAAACTGGTTTGTACATCACTTGGAATTTGATCATGACCCGGTGGGACTGCTCGTGAATCGGTGACTGCAACGCGGTAGCCATGGCTATGTAAGAAATTCACTGCGGAAACACCAGAAATCCCTAATCCGGCAACAACCTTCAATCCACCACGCTGTATTAACATTTTCGCCCCATTTTTTGGTCGGTTTTTAAATCTGACAAAATGTTAGCACTTTGCTGTTTTGAATGCTTTTTATGTTTTCACTTTCTCGCAGTTTTTTTGTGTCCGCTCGTAAAAAAACCGCCCATCTCGGGCGGTTTCTTCAAGCAACGGGCGGCGAGCTTATTTCCATTTCACCGCTTGTACTTCAGCTTTTTTTGCAGATGGATTATCCGAAGCTGAACATCCACAACCGCCTGCACAGCCTGCTGCCATTTTTGGCTTTAACCATTTGGCTAGACTGTTCCAACCACGGTTTGCACAATGCTCAGATAAAGTTGTGAAGACTGAGTTCGATGTTTTCGGAAATACCTTCTTAAACACCACGACAGCACTCCAAATCACCAATACCGCAATAATTATTGATTCAAGCATGTCTCTCTCCTTTGTTCAGCTTTTGCCATTCACAATTCACGATCCAAAATAGCGTGTTGCAATTTGATACGTGATGAATGCCATTAAATAAGCCAAGCCAAATAAATAGATGGTCATGAAACTCACCGTTTTCAAGGAACCAGTTTCACGTTTAACAGTTGCCAGTGTCGCCAAGCAATGTGGCGCATAAATAAACCACACCAATAATGATAAACCGGTTGCCAATGACCAACCCAATGACCCATCACTACTAATTAAATTTGCCAGACCTTGAGACATGGCATCGTCATCTGTTGCAGACAAGGCATATACCGTGCCCAATGCCGCCACAACGACTTCACGTGCCGCCATCGCTGGAATTAAGGCAATACAGATCTGCCAGTTAAACCCTAATGGTGCAAAAATCGGTTGTAATACATGCCCAAGCATACCTGCCAATGAATAATCAATATCCGGCAAGGTTGCGCCTTCTGGCGGTTGCGGGAAAGTACACAAGAACCATAACAAAATCGATAAAGCGAAAATGATGCCACCGACACGTTTCAAGAAAATCTTGGCACGGTCCAGTAAACCAATCCAAACACTCTTAATATCTGGGAAACGGTAGCTTGGAAGTTCCATCAATAAGGCATGCTGTGATTTATCTTTTTGGAAGAATTTCAGGACTGTTGCCACAATTAAGGCACTCACAATCCCTGCTGCATATAATGCAAATAGTACCAAGCCTTGTAAGTTAAAGACGCCCCAGACTATTTGCTCTGGAATAAATGCCGAGATCAACAAAGCATAAACCGGTAAACGTGCCGAACACGTCATCAACGGCGCAACTAAAATCGTGACCAGACGATCTCGAGGATCTTGAATACTCCGAGTTGCCATAATGCCCGGTACAGCACAGGCAAAGCTCGATAACAGAGGAATAAAAGCACGACCACTCAGACCCGCTTTAAACATCAGCTTATCTAGTAAGAACGCTGCACGTGGTAAATAACCTGATTCTTCTAAAACCAAAATAAAGAAGAATAAAATTAAAATCTGCGGCAAGAACACCACCACACCACCTGCACCCGCAATGATCCCATCAACCACCAAGCTGTTCAGTAGTGGATGTGAAATGTGTTCACCAACCAATTCACCGAACCAACCGAAGAAGGTTTCAATACCATCCATAAACGGCGCAGCCCATGCAAACACCGCTTGGAAAATAATAAACATCATCACCGCTAAGGTAATTAAACCAAAGACTGGATGTAGAAAAATTTTATCGAGGAAGTCTGAGCGTTTATCTTCATGATCAACAAACACCACCACGTCTTTTAAAATTTGTTCAATTTTTTCGTGGTTAGTCCCAGAAAGATTGGTATCACTTAATGACGCATCAGGTTTTCTGAAACCTTCAGCATCTAACGCGCCCATTAAGTTTTCAATACCCGCATTACGCACAGCAACGGTTTCTACAACAGGCACACCCAAACGCTGAGACAGCTTTTGGGTATTAATTTGCATGCCACGACGGCGTGCTTCATCCATCATGTTGAGGACAAGTAAAATTGGACGACCCAAATCGATCATTTCCATGACCAAACCGAGGTGCAATTTTAAGTTTGTCGCATCAACTACACATAAAAAGACGTCTTGATGGCCTTCTTCTGCAATTTTACCTTGCACGACATCACGCGTAATGGCTTCATCAGGACTCGTCGCTTCTAAGCTATACGTCCCCGGCAAATCCAAAACTCGAACAGATTTACCCGATGGCAAAGTAAATTGACCAACTTTACGCTCAACCGTTACCCCAGCATAGTTCGCAACTTTCTGACGTGTACCCGTTAAATGATTGAATAATGAAGTTTTACCACAGTTTGGATTACCAACGAGGGCAATACGTAACGCATCACTCATGCTGATGCCCCTTCCATTGCTATTTCCACTTTTTCAGCTTCTACTTTTCGCAGTGCGAAACGAGTAAACCCAACTTGAATTAAAATCGGGTCACCACCAAAAATACCTTTGGTAATCACCTGTACTTTTGTTCCGGGAACAAAACCCAAAGTCTCTAAACGGCTAGCGACTAAATCAGCCGGAGCATTGTTGCCATTCTGGTTACGATGTACCTTATGAATGACTGCGCTTTGTTTCACTTTCAAATCAGATAATCGCACGCAACTAACCCTAAAAAATTTTGAACATTATACAAACAAATGAGAATAATTAACAAATCGGATTCGATTTCAATTCTCATTTAACAATCTAGCATCGACACGACTATTTTTTTAAATTACATTGCATTAAACCATTGTGATTTCTTGGTTTAATTTCGAAAATGAGCGGCACATGTTAAATAAAAAACCACGTATTCCAACCCCAGTCCAAATTCCAGAATCACTCAGTTTTTTACACGGATATCGTGATGATTTAATAGCTCAAACCGTCAGTCCACATACACGAAATGCATATTTATCTGATTTAATTCAATGCAGTGAATGTCATACGCATGTCATGACTGATTGGAGCAGTGACGACATTTCAGATGTCTTGCTCAGCCTGACTAAACAAGGAAAAAGCCCTCGCTCGATCGCCCGCTCACTTTCTGCACTGCGTTCATTTTTCAAGTTCTTGCGTGAACAAAAAATACGCAGTGACAATCCTGTTGCAATCCATAAAACACCCAAATTGGGTCGTGCCCTACCAAAGGATTTATCTGAAGCAGATGTTGAAGCCCTGATTAATGCCCCAGACCTCAACACCGCATTGGGTCTACGTGATCGTGCCATGCTCGAAGTGCTGTATGCCTGTGGTTTACGTGTCTCTGAGTTATTAAATTTAAGATTAGAACTGATCAATCTTAAACAAGGCTATTTACGAATTACCGGTAAAGGCAATAAAGAACGCTTAGTCCCTTTAGGACAAATGGCGGTGGAATGGATCGAGAAGTATTTAGCTGAAGCACGTCCCGTTTTATACAAAAGTGCAACCGATGCTTTATTTCTCACTCAACTTGGTGGAATGATGAGTCGCCAAAACTTTTGGTACGCGATTAAACGCTATGCGCTCATTGCAGGCATTCAAGCCGAATTATCACCACATACCTTACGCCACGCCTTTGCCACGCATTTGCTCAACCACGGTGCCGACTTACGTGTCGTGCAGATGCTGCTCGGCCACAGTGACTTATCCACCACACAAATTTATACCCATGTTGCGCAGGTTCGTATGCAAAAATTACATTCAGATTATCATCCGAGAGCTTAACGGCAGGAAATATCAGACCAAGAAGTTCTATTGTGCCCGATATTTTTTGCTATGCTTACTCACCTGTTTGATAAAGCTAAAAGAAAAGGGTTGTTTATGTTATTTACCCGTTCAAAAATTTTTCTCGCATCGACACTTGTTGCCAGTATGGCGTTAGTGGCTTGTTCTAATTCAAATAATGACGAAAAGAAAGATGCGACATTAACGGCAAGTACGCCAGCAACTGGTGAAGCTTCGAATTTATCTGAACGTAATGCTCAGCAGCGTTTAATTGATACTTTGCAATCTAATCTGCAAAAAGCCAATATCAATGCCAAAGTCACTGGGGTGAAAGCGACTGAAGTTCCTAATTTGTTTTGGGTAAGCTTTGAAGGCATGCCTGCGGTCTATGCTACAGCTGATGGTAAATACATTTTCCAAGGCGACGTGGTTCGTTTAGGTGAAAAACAACTCTTTAATGTAGGCGATACCCTACAAGCAGAGGCCAACAAAAAATTATTTGATCAATTAAAAACTGAAGACCTACTGATTTATAAAGCCAAAGGTAAAACCAAACACGTGGTTTATGTGTTTACCGATGTTAGCTGTCCTTATTGCCATAAATTACATGAACAAATGGATGATATTAATGCCCGTGGCATTGAAGTCCGTTATATCGCTTGGCCACGTGGTGAACAACACATGCCAATGATGGAAACTATCTGGTGTAGCAAAGACCGTCGTGCCGCATTTGATAAAGCCATTGCCGGTGAGCAAATCGAGCCAGCATCATGTAAAAACCCAGTGCGCAGCATGTATGAAATGGGTCTAAATATTGGTGTGAATGGTACGCCAGCGATCTATAACGCAGAAGGCAAACACATCGGTGCTTACATGTCGGCTTCCGAACTTGAAAGTGCGCTTAAATAACTAATTTTTATAGGCTAAATGAATGTTTTTTATGGGTGGGAATAAAGTGATTTCTACCCTAGAGTCCGAACGTTTTTTTAGCTATGATCTAAACTCACTTAAAGCAATGATGAAATAAATGGAGTGTGACGTGAAACCAGTTCGTCTGGCAATCCTCGGTCTTGGTACTGTGGGTGGTGGTGCCCTTAAACTACTAAAAGAAAATGCTGCTGAGATTAAACGTCGCACCGGTCGTGAAATTGAAATTACCCATGTGGGTACGCGTCGCCCTCGTCCTGATTTAGAACTGCCTGCTTCAGTGAAGCAAAGTGCTGATTTATTGGATATCGTCCGTCAACCCGATGTAGACGTTGTAGTTGAAGTTATGGGCGGCATTCACCCTGCGTATGAAGTGATTCGTGAAGCAATCGTTCATGGCAAACAAGTGGTCACAGCCAACAAAGCTTTATTAGCTGAACACGGTAATGAATTATTTAAATTGGCCGATGATCATCACGTTCAGATTGCTTATGAAGCAGCTGTCGCAGGTGGTATCCCAATTATTAAAGTCCTCCGTGAGGGTTTGGCAGCCAATAAAATTGACTGGCTTGCAGGTATCATTAACGGTACTGGTAACTTTATCCTGACTGAAATGCGTGAAAAAGGTCGTGCCTTTGCAGACGTTCTCAAAGAAGCGCAAGAACTCGGTTATGCAGAAGCAGATCCAACATTCGACGTCGAAGGAATCGATGCAGCGCACAAGTTAACATTGCTGGCTTCTATTGCTTTTGGTATCCCACTCCAATTTGACAAAGTCTTCACTGAAGGCATCAGCAAAGTTACTGCGCAAGATGTCAAATATGCTGAAGACCTTGGTTTCCGTATTAAACATTTAGGTATTGCACGTCGTGCTGCAACGGGCATTGAACTTCGTGTTCATCCAACGCTGATCCCTGAAGACCAACTGATTGCCAATGTAAATGGCGTTAAAAATGCCGTATTAGTTCAAGCCAATGCCGTTGGTCCAACGCTTTACTATGGCGCAGGTGCAGGTGCAGGCCCGACCGCATCAGCCGTGGTTGCCGACGTTGTCGATATTGTCCGTGACATCTCATATACCGAAGATGGCGCAGGTACAATTCCGCAGCTTGCTTTTGAAGCACTGACCGATTTACCAATTCTTCCGCGTGAAGAAATGACCACTGGATACTACATCCGTATTAATGCCGAAGATCAAACAGGCGTTCTTGCTGATGTCACTACGATTTTAAGCCGTGCAGGAATTAGCATCGATGCGATCATGCAACAGCCGCGCTTAAAAGACCTTATTCCTATCGTGATTCTGACTGATCCAGTCAAAGAATCTAAAATGGATGAAGCCCTTCAACAAATTCAAGCATTGCCTGTCATTCATGGCGAAATTGTACGAATTCGTTTAGAATCGCTTGATAATTAATCGGGTCGAGGGGAATATTTCAGTTCCTCTCGCCAAGCTCTACACACAATTGGAACATCATCATGTCTAATGCCAATCGTTATACTGGTTTAGTTGACCGCTATCGCGACCGTTTACCCGTATCTGCAACTACTCGCGCAATTTCTTTGGGCGAAGGTAATACGCCACTGATTAAGCTTGAGAATATTCCACGCATTATTGGCAAAAATGTTGAAATTTATGTGAAGTACGAGGGCTTAAACCCGACTGGTTCATTTAAAGACCGTGGTATGACCATGGCCGTAACAAAAGCAGTGGAAGCAGGCTCAAAAGCGATTATCTGTGCCTCTACAGGTAACACATCTGCTGCCGCAGCGGCTTATGCTGCACGTGCGGGTATTAAAGCCTTTGTGCTCATCCCAGAAGGCAAAATTGCCATGGGTAAAATGGCACAAGCGATGATGTATGGCGCGGTAACGATGCAAATCCATGGTAACTTCGATGACGGTATGCGTCTTGTAAAAGAAGTTGCGGATCAAGCACCAGTTACGATTGTAAACTCAATCAACCCATACCGTCTGCAAGGTCAAAAAACCATTGCTTACGAAATCGTTGACGAATTAGGTCGTGCACCAGACTACCACTGCCTACCTGTAGGTAATGCGGGTAACATCACAGCACATTGGATGGGTTATACCGAAGCTGTGGCGAATCAGCCTAAAGAAGAATTTGTACAAGTAGTTTATGATCCTGAAACTGATCAATTCACAGGTCCAAAACCTGCGGGTCTACCAACAATGGTGGGTTACCAAGCTGCTGGCGCGGCACCATTCCTACGCGGCGCACCTGTAGAAAACCCTGAAACCGTAGCAACTGCGATCCGTATTGGTAACCCACAAAGCTGGAATCATGCTAAAGCAGTAGTCCGCGACTCAGAAGGCTGGTTCGATGAACTTCAAGATGCTGAAATCTTAGAAGCACAGCGTCTACTGTCTATGTACGAAGGTGTATTCGTAGAACCTGCTTCTGCAGCGTCTATCGGTGGCGCGATTCGTGACATCAAAGCAGGTAAAATTGCTGAAGGTTCTGTGATCGTATGTACTGTAACAGGTAACGGTTTAAAAGATCCTGACACTGCCATCAAGCAATGCCAAGATGCCGTGATGTTGTCGATTGATGCAACTATGGATCAAGTTCGCGATTCAATTCTGTCAAATATGTAATTCATATGCTGACTAAATAAAAAAGCCCTGCTCTTGCAGGGCTTTTTATATCTTGCATTCACTTCAGCATTTAAACGTTGAGTAAATCCAAATACTGAAAGAATGAAAAATCTGAAATCTTATTAAATACGTTTTGGTAACTGGCTCGCCCAATTCATTAAACGAGTCGCATCATTGGTTCGTGCAACTGAAGAATCCGCACCCAATAACACCACCACCGCTGGACGGTTATTCAATGTGGTATGCATCACCACACAGCGTCCTGCTTCATTAATAAATCCAGTTTTTGAAATATTAATATTCCAACCACCATTACGCACTAAAGCATTGGTATTGTTTGATTTCAACACGCGGTAGCCCAAATTAAAATCATAACTTGGTGTGGTTGAAAATTGGCGGATCAAACCATACTGCGAAGCGGTATTCACCAAAATACCTAAGTCACGTGCCGAAGCAACATTGCCTGGATGCAAGCCAGTCGATTCCATATAATGAGTCGAGTTCATTCCTAATGAGCGTGCTTTCGCATTCATCGCTGAAATAAATGCAGAACGACCACCTGGATAAGTACGTGCTAATGCCGAAGCCGCTGGATTTTCAGACTTCATTAAAGCAAACAGCAATGCTTCTGCGCGGTTCATACTGTCGCCAGCACGAAGTGTTGAACTTGAGCTTTTACAACCTGAACATGAGAAATCAGACTGTTGTAAGATAATCTTTTCAGACATGTTTAATCGGGCATCTGAAATCACTACTGCTGTCATGAGTTTGGTAATTGATGCAATCGGTAAAGCGGTATTGCTATTTTTGCTATATAGCACTTCACCAGTTTGACCATCCATAACCAGTGCTGCACGCGCATTTACAGAGGGCTGTCCTGCGTATTGATTGGTATCAATAATACGGACCGTTTTCGATGGTGCTGTCTGTACCACACCGCCTGTACTACGTACAGAAGTAGTCACTTTCGTTGACCCTTGAGGAGATGGCTCTTCAGCGCTATAAGACACGTCACCGTTGAGTAACTGGTTTGCATCTTCAGATGACCAGCTAATATTTGACTGCTGATTTGCAGCACTATTCATCACAATTTCAGCAGAACTGAAACTGCTCATACTGAATAAAATTGACATGCCCAAAACGTGCATGAAGGATTTATTTAATTTTTTCACCATTGCTCACTCAACTCAGGATACTAAACATTTGCGCAAGACCAGCAATATGCCGTACATTGGTCACAACTACGAACATTTTTTGCTCACACATTGTGTATGAAGTTTTTCATTTCATATAAGAATAGGATTGCTAATTTTGTCGTTTCATTGCAAGCTTATTTTGCTTTATGTAACAAAAAAAACAGATTTTGATTTGAGGGAGAGTGTAGGTGATCACAGTTTTGGTGGTAGATGACCATGAATTAGTCCGTACTGGTATTTGCCGTATGCTCGAAGACCATGCAGATATCCAAGTCATTGGACAAGCCGAATCTGGTGAAGATGCGATTACACTTGTTCGCCAACACCATCCAAATGTTGTTTTATTAGATGTCAATATGCCGGGGATCGGGGGGGTAGAAACCACACGTCGCCTACTTCAAACAGCGCCAGATACAAAAGTCCTCGCCGTCAGTGGACTTGCTGAAGAACCCTACCCGTCTTTATTGTTAAAAGCAGGTGCCAAAGGCTATATCACCAAAGGTGCACCAGTTAATGAAATGGTCCGTGCGATTAATAAAGTGATGCAAGGCGGCAAATATTTCAGTGCAGACATTGCAGAACAACTGGCCAGCTCATATTTGTCTGATACACAACAATCACCTTTCGACGCCCTGTCTGAACGTGAAATGCAAGTTGCCATGATGGTGGTCAATTGTATAAGTGCACAAGAAATTTCCGATAAATTATTCGTTAGTGTTAAAACAGTGAATACCTACCGTTACCGCATTTTTGAAAAACTGAATATTGATAGTGATGTCAAACTAACTCACTTGGCAATTCGCTACGGGTTAATCAAACCTTAACACCACGTACATCCAGCTACTTATGACACAGCGTTCAATTCATAGTGAATTGAACCAGTATCATTTGGGCCTTTGGTACAGTGCTTATCGCTTTATCATCAGTGCCTGTCTGTTACTGGTCTTTTTACTGACCTACACTCAATTCACTTCAGATTATGAAAACCCACGTTTATACCTATATGTATTGACGATTTATTTGCTGTTTACCAGCATTCAATTCATGTCACTTGGACGTTTCAAAGTCCGTATTCCAAACCAGTTACTGCTGTTATTCATTGTAGATGTCATTTCGCTGAGCTTACTGACCTTAGCCATCGATGGACCCAATTTACATTTGAGTTTGCTGTTTGTGATTACGATTTTTGCAGCGTCCCTATTATTAGATGCCCAAAAAGCTTTGGTCATTACCCTCATCGCTGTGATCTGTGTGGTATATCAACTGTTTTTAGGTTCAATTCTTGAATTTACCTCACTTAAAAATTTAACCAACAGTGCGATTTTGGCTTTTTTATTTTGTGTAGTGTATGGCAGTGCGCAAATTGCCGTGAAACGTTTCCAGTTATTGGAAAATCTGAATTTTTCGCAATCCTTAGAGCTCCATCGGCTACAAAACATTAATCGCTATATTTTAGAGCAGATTGACACGGGCTATTTAGTATTGGATGAAAACTGTCATGTAGTGCTGAGTAATCCTGCTGCTTGCCATTTACTCGGCATGCCAAATTCTTATCATCATGACCAATATCCGCTGTATACCACGCAGCCCGATTTATTTGAATTACTCAAATTTGAAGATTTAAAAAGTGGTGAAAAATTCCAATTTGAATCCCAACAAAGCCAATACCACATTCAGGTACTGGTACAAAAACTCGTTGTGCCGCATCAAATGCTGACCTTGCTGATTTTACAAGATGCACAAAAACTCAATCAGCAGGTGCAACAACTAAAATTAGCCGCTTTAGGGCAACTCTCCGCCAGTATTGCACATGAAATTCGTAATCCTTTAGCGGCGATTGTGCATGCCAATGATTTATATCCGCAAAGTGATACCGAACAACAGCACATGTTGAATCATATGATTTCACGTCAAGCGGTGCGGATTGACCGAATTATTCAAGACACCCTAAATATGGTGCGTAATAAGGAAACCCATCCGACTCGTCTAAATCTAGAACAATTTTTACCGCTGTTCCTGCAAGAAGATCTGGCAGACATTCAACAGAACATACGGCTCAATGTGCAAGCCAAAACCTTGATCGATTTTGATGAGGCACAGTTCAGACAAATTTTAATCAACCTAATTCGTAATGCGATTCGCCATAACAATCCAGACATGTCGTATATCGAAGTGGTGGCGCGTACAGATCAGAAAAAAGTCCAGATCGATGTCCGAGATTTCGGTCATGGGGTTGCTTTACAAAACCGCGCACAGTTATTTCAACCATTTTTTAGTACCGAAATCACTGGAACTGGTTTAGGATTATATCTTGCTCATAGCTTCTGTGAAGCGAATCAAGCACAGCTTTCCTATGTAGAACAAAAACAGGGAGCTTGCTTTAGGATTGAGTGCTTACAAGCTGTTATTTAATTGTTTTTAGGGGAAAACTGTGGATTCACAACCACTGGTATTGTTAGTTGATGACGAAGAAGACTTATGTATGCTGATGCAAATGTCTTTATCAAGGATGGGGGTTAAAACGCATGTTGCACATCGCCTCGACGAAGCTAAAAAAGCCTTGTCTACCTATAGCTACGATGCCTGCCTAACCGATCTCAACTTACCCGATGGTAATGGTCTACAGCTCTTAGATTGGATGAATGAACACTGTCCTGCCCTTCCAGTTGCTGTGCTAACAGCCTATGGCAACATGGACATTGCCATTGCCGCATTAAAGGCGGGAGCTTTCGACTTTGTCAGCAAACCGATCAATCCAAAACATCTTGAACAACTGCTACAAAAAGCCCTGAATAAGCCTTTGGCTGAAGACATTACTTCGCAAGATGCTTTAGAACATAAAATGTTGATTGGTGAATCGCTCCCAATCCAGCAATTGCGTCGAACTCTAAAGAAAATTGCACGTTCACAAGCACCTGTTTTTATTACGGGTGAATCTGGTACGGGTAAAGAGGTCGTGGCCAATTTGGTTCACCGTTTAAGCAACCGTAATGAAGGACCCTTTATTGCCATTAACTGCGGGGCAATTCCCACAGAGTTAATGGAAAGTGAACTTTTTGGCCATAAAAAAGGCAGCTTTAGTGGTGCCACCCAAGACAAACAAGGTCTGATTCAATCTGCACATGGTGGTAGCTTATTTCTGGATGAAATTGCCGAATTACCTTTAGCCATGCAAGTTAAACTACTACGTGCGGTACAGGAAAAACGTATTCGCCCTGTAGGTTCAGACTGTGAAATTGACGTTGATTTCCGTGTGATCAGTGCCAGTCATCAGGACTTAGAAGCTCTTGTCCAACAAGGTCGATTCCGCCAAGATTTATTTTTCCGCATCCATGTGATGGATTTAGTGTTGCCTGCCTTACGTGAGCGTGGCGACGATATCCTCTTATTGGCGCAACATTTTATTCAAAAAATTAGCCATGAATGGGAAATTGCCACTAAGCCTCTGACTGAACGTGCGAAAAATTTCCTACTCAGCCAATATTATCCGGGTAATGTTCGTGAACTCCGCAATATTATCGAACGTGCTATGACCCTCTGCGATGATGATCAAATTGACCTTCAACATCTGCAAAGTGCGCCATTAAGACAGCCGAGTGCTCAGTTCAATTCCACTCCAACAACGAATGATTCTGCGCAGCTGGGTGCAAACAGCAACGAACAGAGTGTGGTCCCTCGCAAACTGCCTGAAGAAGGTTTAGAGCTCTTTTTAGAAAATATCGAAAAAGAAGTGCTCATGAATGCGTTGAATTTGACTCACTGGAACAGAACCCTTGCCGCAAAAAAATTAGGCATGTCATTCCGTTCATTGCGCTATCGTTTGAAAAAATTCGGTTTAGATACCGAAGACGAAGAGTAAAAGCTTTCCAGCGTATTGCTGTTTATTTTTGATTCAGCAATAACTCTGCAACATGATCGACATAGTGGTCTTCACGTGCATCATGTTGCAGCGGATAGTTATAGTCGGGCTGTACCCCAATTCCTTCAATCATTTTGCCATTCGGTGTCAGATATTGCGACACAGTCATTTGTAAAGCCGCACCATTACTCAATGGAAATAGTTTTTGAACCACACCTTTACCATAACTTTTCTCACCCGCCACCCATGCACGTTTATGCTCTTTTAATGCTGCGGTAAAGACCTCTGCGGCAGAAGCAGAACGATTGTTGATTAAGATGCCGACTTTCATATTTTGAAATTCAAAACTTGGTAAAGCCTGAAATTGTTGGTCACCCTCAGATCGGCTTCGAGTCGACACAATAATGCCCTGATTCAAAAATAAATCGGCAGACTCTACTGCTGCGGACAGTAACCCCCCAGGGTTATTTCTTAAATCAAACAATACCGCTTTGACACGCGAACCATGACTTTCAATCAAACGCTTTATTTCATTGGCTGTATCTTGTTGAAAAACTTTAACGTGTAAAACTAAAACCTGATTATTTAATAATTTAGATTCTATATCTGTTTCAACTTTAGTGTTTCTGACCAAATTGACCGGTTGACTTGCAGTTATCAATTGTAGATTCAGCGTTGAGCCTATACTGCCGGTGAGTAGGTGTCGCACTTGATCTTGATTGAGTTTTTTGAGTTCTTGATCATCAATTTTAAACACCGCCGCGCCATTTTTCAGACCTAGTTTTGCTGAATCGGCATCAGGCTTTAAATTGGTGATGACCCATTGCTGTAAACCTGCATCAAAGCGCAAATTGAAATCGACACTCGCAATATCCCCTTCGGTGTATTGCAAAAGCTGCTTATAGTCTTCAGGTGAAAGATATCGTGAATAACGGTCTAAACCACTGACCATGCCTTTGATGGCTTGTTGGAATAATGCATCGTCATTTTTTTCAACTACATAATTTTCTTTGACAATGCCGTAGATTTGAACAAATTGTTGGATCGATTCGACAGGTACTTCGGCATAACTTTGTTCATAGCTGCCATCAAACTCATCGAAAGCCGACTTTGCTTTGTCGACTCCCCCTGTCGAATGACTAGAACACAGCAGCAAGGCTGTAAGGCTTACAACTGACGTCCAGTGTGCTTTAGTCATTCACGCTTCCTTACATTTTAAGCTTCAAGAGTAATCAAGTTACGACCTTGCATTTCTGTTGGTACAGGAATGTGCATAAGCGTTAACATTGTCGGCGCTACGTCAGCCAAAACACCACCTTCTGCAATTGTTGCATTGGTCGGACCAACATAGATAAACGGCACAAGTTCAGTGGTATGTTGAGTATGCACCTGACCACTTTGGTAATCCTGCATTTGCTCTACGTTACCATGATCGGCGGTCACTAACATGTGACCTTTATTTGCCATCACAGCTTCATATACACGACCTAGGCACGTGTCTACAGCTTCAACTGCTTTGACTGCTGCATCAAATACACCAGTATGTCCGACCATATCACCATTGGCATAGTTCACCACCAGTAAGTCGTACTCACCTGAATTAATTGCGGCAACCAATTCATCAGTGACTTCATAAGCGCTCATTTCTGGTTTTAAATCATAAGTCGCAACGTTTGGTGATGGAATCAAAATACGTTTTTCACCCGGATATTCATCTTCACGTCCACCACTGAAGAAGAAGGTCACGTGTGCATATTTTTCAGTTTCAGCAATACGAAGTTGTGTTTTACCCAAATTAGACAGGTATTCACCAATCGAGTTATGCAACGCTTCTGGCATATAAGCCACAGGTGCATCAATTGTTGCTTGGTAACGTGTCAACATGACAAATTTTGATAAAGCAGGAACCACTTTACGTTCAAAACCTGCAAAATCTTTTTCCACAAAAGCTTTGGTAATTTCACGCGCACGGTCAGCACGGAAGTTCATAAAGACAACGCTATCACCATCTTGGATCGGTGCTAAATCACCAATACGCGTCGCTTTCACAAACTCATCTGATTCTTCAGCAGCATAAGCCTGCTCTAGACCTTCAACAGCAGTCGCTGCTGTACGCACTGCTTCACCTTCAGTTAAAAGACGATAGGCTTGCTCAACACGATCCCAACGGTTGTCACGATCCATTGCAAAGTAACGACCAATCATGGTGGCAATACGACCTTGACCCGGATACTGAGCAAACAGCGCATCTAATTTTTCAAGCGAAGGTTGTGCGCTTTTTGGTGGCGTATCACGACCATCAAGGAATGCATGAAGATAAACTTTTGCACCGCGTTTTAATGCCAATTCAGCCATCGCCACAATGTGATCTTCATGTGAATGCACGCCACCTTCAGACAATAAGCCCATGATGTGCACTGCACCATTGGCAGCTTTGGCTTTTTCAACCGCATCAACTAAAACATCATGTTCAAAGAATGCACCGGTACGAATATCTTTGGTAATACGAGTAAAGTCTTGATACAGCACACGTCCTGCACCAAGGTTCATGTGGCCCACTTCAGAGTTACCCATTTGTCCATCAGGTAAACCAACGTCTTCGCCAGAGCCTGAAATCAATCCATGCGGATGCTTTTCCTGCATTGCAGTCAAGTTTGGTCGTTTTGCTGCTAAAAAGGCATTGTCCTCGACCGCTTCGCGATGACCCACACCATCCATAATTACTAATACGTGTGGGATTTTGCCAGCAGTTGCATCCGTCATAATGAACACTCTTTCGTTTATAAATTAATCATACTATCTTACCGAATTTTCGGTGAAGACTCTATGTGACAACCATGGTTTATCTAGGTCATCAACATTGTTTTACTCAATCTTGCATGCACTTAACGTGCGCGGTGCAGCAGGTAACCACCCGCTACAAACATCAAAATAATCGGTATAAAGACGAACCATGCAGGCGATGGTGCGTACACCAAACTTGCATAACCTAAGAAATCTTGTAAGTAGTAAAAGCCCAGTCCAGCAAATAAGGCAATCACCAAGCGGAAACCCATCGACTGTTGACGTAAAGGTCCAAAAATAAATGAACACGCAATTACCACCAAGGCAATTAAAGCAAAGGGCGAACCAAACTTTTGCCAAAACGCCAATTGGTAAGTTTTCGGGACTTGGCTATATTCATGCATATAGCTCATAAAGCTCACCAATTGACTCGGTGATAAATCTTCAGGGTCAATGGTAACCATATGCACATATTTAGGTTGCAACGCCAATGAAAGCGGCTGTTCAGCATTTTGCTTCGCTACAGCATCACCCGTCGCTAATAGATCCACTTGGGTTGAATTTTGCAGCGACCAAGAACCATTTTGGACAAAATTCCCTTGCTCCGCATCCAAAGTGCCTCGCAAACGATATTTTTCATCAAAATCAACAACCTGAACATCTTTAATTTGACCTTGCGAATTGGCATAGTCAATATAAATAAAGCGCTGACCTTCACGCGACCAATAGCCTTTGACTTCACCCAACTCAGCCGCAGTGCGGTGACTTTTGACGCTTTTGGCTTGTTCATTGGTATAGGGAATGACCCATTCGCTTAATGCAAAGGATAAAACCACCAAAATGAGTGCCGAACGAATCACCCAGCCCACAATCCGCCAAAGGCTGATGCCGACCGAACGCATGACAATCAATTCACTGTTTGAAGCTAGAGTCCCTAAACCCAATACCGCGCCAATCAAGGCTGAAATCGGTAAAATTTCATATAAATAATTCGGTGAACTCCATAACACATACTGCAAAGCATTCCATGCGTTATAACCTTCTTTCAGCGAGCCCAATTCACCTAAATAAGTAAAAAGCACTTGTAAGCCAGCCAATACCGCGGTCGCACCAAGCATGGCTAAAGCAGTAGTTTTGGTCACATGTTTTGCAACTATACGACGTGCCAACATTTTAAGACCTCACTCGCTGAATTTGTTTCTTAATTTTGGGCGCTAATTTTTGTTTACGCGAGAACAATGCTGCTGCAATGCCGTAAATCACTAAGACCAGTGGATAAGCCCAGATACCCATTTCATCTTTACTGATCCGCGTTTTGATCGCCATTAAAGCCACGATTAAACTGGCAAAAATAAGTAAGGCGGGGAACAGTTTTAGGTAACGCCCTTGACGAGGACTGACCTCAGACAAAGCGGTGGCAAGCAATAACGCCACCAAAATAGCGAACGGCACAAAGATTCGCCAACCAAGTTCACTGGCAACCACAGGATCATGACGGTTATCCCATAACTTCGAGGTTGGTAAAGCTTCTACTTCAGTACTTTCAAATTTTGCTTCTTTATCATTTTCTAAACGTAAACGATAACTTTGGAATTCTGCTTGAGAATAACGCGGTTGCCCCGGATAAATTTCGTAACGGCGACCTTCAACTAGGTCAACCACATTGGCATTGTCATCGGGCACTTCAACACGCGTGGCTTCTTTCGCCAAAATAATGACATCGGGTTTACCCTCTTTTTCTGCACGTTGATAGAAGAAAATATCTTTTAAGTTTTTACGGTCTTCTGACAAGTCGCCTGCATAAATAGTATAGGGCCCAGAGGAAATAAACTCTTTTGGTCGAACCAAGTCAAAGCCTGTTCGTACAGCTTGTGAAGTCGTTAATGCTTCAAACTGACGGATGCCCCAAGGCGACGCCCACAGCATCAAAAATGCTTGAACAGCCATAAAAACCACGGTCATCGGCACCAATAAACGTGACAATTGATTGCGACTGACACCACTACCATTGAGCACAGCCATTTCATGATCGACATACAGACGACCAAAGACCAACATCAGACCAATAAAGAAACCGAGTGGAAGAATTAAAGTTAAAAACTCAGGCAAACGGTAGCCAATGATGCTAAATAAAATACTTGCATCTAAACGACCCTGCGCCGCCACACCAAAGTACTTGATCAAACGACCACCCATCATGATCAAGGTCAATAAGGCAATCACAACCAGTGATGTCGACACCACTTGCTTGACCAGATAACGCCGAATAATCAAATTAATTCTTCCAAAAATAGGGCCAATAAAAACTAGCGTTAGTTTACCCGAATGTAGAAAATATAAAACCTATACCCTTGTTGCTCATTGAAACTCTATTCATATAAATGTTTCAATGGTTTAATGGTTTATAAATTTAAAAAGGCATAAATACCGCACATGAAACTTTCTATTAATACGTCATTCCAAGCGAATGCGTCCAGCCAATATTTGTTGATATTAGTAGATTCTGAGCACGTTACAAATGCAGCTACTTCATATCAAATCAATGATTTAGATAATCTAATTGAAGCAACTCAATTTAAAGCAGCACTCAATGAAAGCCTGCCTTTGGTGGCGAACATTGCCGCTTGTCGCAATAGCGCTCTTTTAGGCCTTGGCAAAGTTGCTGAATTACAGGTCAATAAATTTGCAAAAATTGCACAAACCATTATTAAAGCGTCACAAAAAAAATTCAAACAGATCAGTGTCGATATCTCTGCTCTACCACAAGAACAACATTATTTATTTGCACTTAGCCTGACCCAAGCGGCTTATGCATTTGATGAATACAAGTCTAAGAAAAATGAATTTGTTTTGGAGCAGATCCATTTAATCGCTGCTGAAAGTCCATTAACCACTGCACAGCTTGAATTAATTTCTGCAGTGCAATCAGGTCAAAGTTTTACTCGTGACCTAGGTAACCGTCCGGGCAATATCTGCTTCCCTGAATATTTGGCCGAACAAGCTCAAGCGCTTGCAGCTGAATTTCCGGATCAACTCAAAGTGAATGTACTCGATGAACAGCAAATGGCTGATCTCGGTATGGGTGCTTTCCTTGCTGTGAGCAAAGGTTCTGACCGTCCAGGCCGTATTATTACCATCGAATACCTTTCAAATCGTGAAGAAGCACCTGTGGTGCTTGTTGGTAAAGGCGTGACTTTTGATACTGGTGGTATCTCACTTAAACCGGGTGCAGGCATGGACGAAATGAAATTCGACATGTGCGGTTCTGCATCAGTTTTGGGTACCATCCGTGCGCTGTGTGAAGCGAAATTACCGATTCATGTAGTCGGCGCAATTGCTGCTGCAGAAAACATGCCATCTGGTCATGCCACTCGCCCAGGTGATATCGTGACGACCATGAGCGGTCAAACCGTTGAAATTTTAAATACCGATGCCGAAGGTCGTTTGGTGCTGTGCGATACCTTGACCTATGTAAAACGATTTAACCCTGCACTGGTGATTGATATTGCAACCCTCACTGGTGCATGTGTCGTAGCACTGGGTTCAGTCCTCACCGGTATGTTCACTCCGGATGATGAACTTGCGGCTGAATTGACTGCTGCGGGTCAACACAGCTTTGACCGCGTATGGCGCATGCCAGTAATTGAAGATTATCAAGAACAACTTGATTCTCCATTTGCAGATATTGCCAACATTGGTGGTCCAAAAGCAGGCTCTGTGACCGCTGCATGCTTCCTTCAACGCTTTACGCGTGAATACCGTTGGGCGCATTTAGACATTGCTGGGACTGCATGGAACTCTGGTGCAAATAAAGGCGCAACAGGTCGTCCTGTGCCATTATTAATGCAATTCTTAGCGAATCGTGCTCAAGCGAATGGCTAAAGTTAGCTTTTATTTATTTGAAAAAAGTCCTGAACGACAAGTCGAAAGCACTTGTCGTTTATGCCGTAAGATCCTGCGTCAGCCTGTACGTATTTGGCTACATTGTGCTGACCCAGACTTACAGCAACAACTTGATGAACGCCTGTGGAGTTTCGATCACACAGGTTTCATTCCCCATGGTATCGATCAAGCCGAGGCAACGGTCTGTATTTCTGCCCAATTGCCTGAGCAAGCCGACTGGATTGTGTTTAATTTTAACGATCAAGCACTTGAACAGTTCGCAAGTTTTAGTCACATTATCGAAATTATTGAAAATAACGAACCCGCTAAAATTATCGGGCGTGAAAAATATAAACAATATCGACGTTTGGGCGTTCAACCGCAGACCCATAAACTTTAACGTGATATTGGTTTTACCCTATTTGCAAGGAGGTGCACCATGGCATTGAATGTCGGTCCAGACTTTAAACAGCGCTGGTTAAAAGTACCTGAAGCTATTCGTCAGACCTTTATTGATGACCTTGGTCGCGTTTGCGATGTACTCAATCCCAGTACAGACATTCAACACTGGCTGGTCAATGACCAACAGCAACAGCAAGTGTCTTTTGACAAAATTGAGTCTGCTTATGCAGATTTGAAAGCACAGCTGATTGAAGATGCTCGTATTCGCAAACAGTTGGCTTTAGAAAAAGCCTTAGAAGAAAAACGTGAAGCTGAACAAGCCTATGCAGAACAACTGAGACGCGACGAAGAGTTACGCTTTGCTGCACAAACGCAAGCGCTCACCATGATGCAGCATAATCTTGATCGTGAAGTACAACACTATGCCGCTCGCTATCATAAAAACCCTGAAACGGGTTTAGCGGGATTAAGCCAAAGCTTATCGGTGAGCGAAGGACAAATGTTGTCAGAACTTGAAAGTGTACGCGTGCGTTTGGAACTTGAGGCAGAAACGCAAATCGAAATGGCAGTCAGTGATTTTCGTGCAAAATTGAAAGCTGCCGCACAAGAAGAAATTGACTATATCTTAGAAAACTCCAATTTTTCGACAGAATCTACATCTTCCCAAGCATCTTAAGCCGTGCATCGAAATCTGGTCACTGTCATTAAACTGACATGTATTTGCAACATGATGTTCATATGGCTGAAGCATTGTCCCTCAAAACACAATGCTTCAGGCATCCTAAAGATATAATCATGCATCCAGATGGGAATTCAATATGGACATCATTCACCAGATTACCCAGAAAATATCCTCTTTATCTGCTGGAGAACAATGGGACATTCGTGCCAAAGATCTTTGGCTGAGTCATTCAGACTTTCACAGTATTTCGGTGTATCTCAGCCGTGAATCAGAAAAAGGTGGTTTTAGCATTCAGCAACTGCCCCGCAGCTCGATTTTTCAAACCCTTGATGTGGTGACCGTTACAAAACACTAAGTTGTCATCGACTCCATAAAAAAAGCCCACAACAGTGGGCTTTTTCTCAGTCTAAGTTTGGCTTAGACCAAATCTGCAACTGCAGAAACGGTATGTCCTAGGAAATAACCAATACCAAGTAATAATCCAATCCAGATGAAACCACCCAGCACGTTATAAAACATAAATGTACCGAGGCTCATGCGTGCAGATCCAGCAGCAAAAGGCGCAAAAGAACGTACAAAAGGTACAAAGCGTGCGACTAAAATCGTTTTACCACCATGCTTCATAAAATATTTATTGGTTTTCACCATATATTCGGGCTTAAAGTAACGTGTGTGCTTATTAAAGTACTTAATGCCTAGCACGCTGCCCGTGTAGTAATTGACGCAGTAGCCCAAGACCGATGCGACAAATAACATCAGCCCCATGGTGTGTAAATGCACCACTTCCGTCGTTGAGCATAATGCGCCGATGGCAAGCAATAGGCTGTCTCCCGGCAGGAAGAACATAAATACTGAACCCGTTTCTGAAAATATCACCAGAAATAAAATGGCATAAATCCACACACCATAATTTTCCAATAACATGGGTAACCACTGTTCCAGATTCAGTAAGAAATCAATCATTATCACCTGTCTGATTATTCATCATATATGTCATTCCGCGACGCATTATCACCAAAAATAAAAAAACAGTCTAATTTTTCAATCAGACTGTTTGGTTTTCTTCGGTATCAACTTATTTCAAGAAGCCATTTTCAGCGAGAAAATCTAAGCTAATTTTAGATTGCGCTGTGGTCTCAGCGGCTTTATCACCAAGCAATAAACGCTCAATATAACGTGCTAAAACATCCACTTCCAAGTTCACTTTAGCCCCAGCCTTCCACGTACCGATATTGGTTCGTTCAGCCGTGTGCGGAATTAAATTTAAACTCAGCACATTGCCACGTAAATGGTTAATTGTCAGGCTAATACCATCCACGGTCACAGAGCCTTTTTCCGCTAAATAGCGTGCAATTTCTTTCGGTGCGGTCACTTCAAAATAAATAGAACGCGCATCTGAACGAACTTGAGTGATTTCACCTACTGCATCGACATGACCACTGACAATATGTCCACCAAAACGCGTGGTGGGTAACATGGCTTTTTCCACATTCACCGCCTGCCCTGCTTTCCAGTGTTCCAAGGTGGTCCGATTTAAACTTTCACGTGAAACATCGGCTGCATACCAATTACTGCCAAAGTCGATCACGGTTAAGCAAATGCCATTGGTGGCAATAGAATCCCCCAAATGCACATCCGACATGTCTAAATCTGTCTGGATACGCAAGCGGACATCGCCACCCACGTTTTGAATGCTTTCAACTTTACCTAGACTTTCAATAATGCCTGTAAACATGTTCAATCCCTGAAAAATATGGGGCGATGATTTTTACCACAAATCAAGTTGCGTACTCACACCAGAGGTATCGACACCACCTAATTCTGCAAAATGGTGCAATTGACTCAACAACTGACGGATTGGTGGACCTGATTTGGCATGCGTATCCGTGATGACAATAAACTCTAGTACGCGTGCACGTTCAGACTGACGCTGCTTACTCACGCGGTAACGTGGTACATCTTGCGTCAATAAGCTTACTCTGCCACGTTTTAAATTGGCTTGTAACAAATCTGTGGCGCTGATATTACCATCGGTTGAATAGCTCGTCAGGATGTAACGTGCATTGATGGTTTCTAATAATTTTTCATAGGCTTCTTTCGCATGCTTCGAAGAATTATACGGACTTGGACGTTCTTTACGCCATGCACGGTCGATTCCGCTCTTAAAGCCTTTGGTGTCTGGTGTTGGTAAATCCACCTGATCCCATAACGTTAAGGCATTCAACACATGGTAGTTACTGCTGTAAGCGTGCTGGTTATATGGTGGATCGAGATAAGCCACATCTACTTCAAAGCCACTCATTTGATTAGCCAAATGCTGTGCGTCGACACACCACATTTCAGCGGCGGGTTTTTTCGGATCACCAATTTCACAAAAACGACTTGGAGTCAGCCATAACAATGAGCCGATACGATCTAAGGCCGCTTGGGTTTTACCGCCCCAACCATGATGGAAACTTTTAAATACACCGCTGGTATTGCTGACAAAACTTGCTGAATACAATAACGGCGCTAACAAAGCACTCATTTCCACATCATCAATCGCGCCTTGAGCTTGCCAAGTTGCAATTTGCTGACGAATCGCATCGATACGCATACCGTTACGGCGTTTAAAGAATAAACGGTCACGTGCCGGATCGTAGATTTCATCATTACGTGGACACAAGTTATGGGTCACCCAACCTTTAACTTCTGGCAAACGGTTCAGATAATCAATCGCTTTCTGATAGCCACCCAACTCTTTAAACGCTGGTGCTTCAACACAAGAGAGAATCGCGCTGTTCAAGGCATGGCTGTAGGGTTCCCAGTCATTGGCAATAACACGATAGCCGTTTTGACGAGCCAACCGTGATACCACACCCGAACCTGCAAAAAAGTCTGCAAATATCGGCGCACGACCATCTTCGCGTTTTAAGGTTCCCGTTTGCTCAAGTGCTTCTAAAATCAGATGTAATAGACGGCGTTTGTTTCCTAAATAAGGAACCAACTGATGGAAAAGATATTCGTCTGTGGTACGAGCCGCATGACGACGTTTGTGATAAACCGTAGACTCTGAATTCATAGCGTCTCTTGAGAAGGGATTAACCTTAAGCGAATGTCATCACCCAATTGAGTGACATCTTTCAGCTTAAATCGAAGCTGCTCTGCCATGCGGTCAAATTCCGCATTAAACATCGCACGTGCTGACTGACCCAACAAGGTCGGTGCAACATAACTGATCATTTCATCGATCAAATGTTCTTGTAAGAAAGCGGTCGAAAGTGTCGCACCAGCTTCCACAAGGACATCATAAATTTGGAACTGTTGAACGCATGCTGCTAACAGATCGGCCAAAGGCTGAATTTCAAATTGTACCACGCCCAAGTCAGCAAGTTCCTGACGATATGGCCCCATGACCATCACGGTTTCAGGTTGCTGCAATATTTTTGCGCTTAATGGCAAGCGGCCTTGGCGATCTAGCACGATACGTTTCGGCTGAACCACGCTTCGCATATCAACAGCATCATCGAGTTGACGTACGTTGAGTAAGCAATCATCTGCTAATACTGTTTCAATCCCAGTAATCACAGCACCTGATATCGCACGCCAATGCTGTACATCTTGTCGCGCCATTGCACCGGTAATCCATTTAGACTCACCCGAGGCCATGGCAGTACGCCCATCCAGGCTCGATGCGACTTTGAGCCGGACATAAGGCATGCCCGTCGCCATGGCTTTTAAAAAGCCCGAGTTCAATTGATGCGCTTCTGCTTCACAAATACCTGTGATCACTTCAATGCCAGCATCACGTAGGATTTGTACACCTTTACCCGCAACCAATGGATTCGGATCGGGACATGCTACAACGACTTGAGCAACACCTGCTTCTACCAAACCTTTGGCACAAGGTGGCGTACGTCCATAGTGTGCGCAAGGCTCTAAAGTCACATAAGCGGTTGCACCACGTGCGGCCTCACCTGCATCACGCATTGCAAAGACTTCGGCATGCGGCTGACCCGCTTTGGGATGAAAGCCTTCACCAACCAATTGACCGTCTTTGACAATTACACAGCCCACATTGGGATTGGGACGAGTGCTGTATTGCCCCTGCTGTGCCAATGCAATTGCACACCGCATCCACTGTTGATGCTGCTGCAAAGGCACTTGATCTAACTCAGACATGTAATCACTCATGATAAAAATGGAAGCAGATGTGCATTAGTGCTCACGCTGCTGCATTTGTTCAATTTGACGACGAAAAGCTTCTACATCTTGGAAGTCTTGATACACAGAAGCAAAACGTACATAAGCCACATGATCTAAAGCAAACAAAGACTGCATGACAATTTCACCAATGGTGCGTGATTTCACGTCACGTTCACCCAAACGGCGAATTTGCAATTGAATATCACTGAGTACCGTTTCAATTTGCTCTTGCGTTACTGGACGCTTTTGCAAGGCATGCATGAGCGAGCGGCGGAGCTTGGCTTCATCAAAAGGTTCACTCTTTGAATCAGACTTGATGACACGCGGCATCACCACTTCATAGCTTTCAAAAGTTGTAAAACGTTCACCGCAACTAATACATTCACGGCGGCGGCGTATCTGACAGCCTTCAGCAGCAAGACGTGAGTCAATCACTTTACTGTCTTCAGCGTTGCAAAATGGACAATGCATAGCGGTTAAATTGAACAAATCCGAATGGATTTAGAGTGTAGCAAAAATTTTGAAATTTGTAGAGCTTTACGCTAGATATGGAAAAAAAACAGCCCTTTCGGGCTGTTTTACACAATATATTGATTTACTGTGATCTTATTATTCTACACGTTCACCATGTTGACTTAAGTCTAGACCCATACGTTCGTCATCAGCTTCAACACGGATGCCAATCACTAGATCAATCACTTTCAAGATAATGAATGTCATCACTGCTGAGTAAGCAATAGTCGCTAGTACGCCTTCGACTTGAACCCATAATTGATGCATTAAGTTACTCGGTGCATTGTCACCCATGATGAATTCGCTGGCAAAGAATGCTGTAAGGATCGCACCCACGATACCACCGACACCATGTAGACCAAACGCATCCAAAGAGTCATCCGCTTTCAACGCACGTTTCAGCGCAGTAATCCCCCAGAAGCAAACCACACCACCGATCAGACCCATCGCTAAAGCACCACCAACTGTTACGAAACCTGCCGCAGGTGTAATCACCACAAGACCTGCTACTGCACCAGAAGCACCACCCAAAACAGACGCTTTACCACGAACCACTTTTTCAGTAATTAACCATGCCACTGCTGCTGCCGCTGCTGCAACTTGTGTTACCACCAATGCATAACCAGCCGAACCATTTGCACCCAGTGCAGAACCACCGTTGAAACCAAACCAACCTACCCATACAAGGCTTGCACCGATGACGGTTAACGTTAGGTTATGTGGCGCCATAGATTCACGGCCAAGCCCCATACGTTTACCAAGCATGTACGCTGCAACGAGACCCGCAACACCCGAGTTGATGTGAACTACTGTACCACCCGCAAAATCAAGCGCACCGTCGTTACCTAACCAACCACCGCCCCATACCCAGTGAGTAATTGGTGCATAAACCACGACACTCCAAATTGCGATGAACGCAACAAAAGCACCGAATTTCATACGTTCTGCAATCGAACCACTAATAATGGCAACGGTAATAATGGCAAATGTCATTTGGAAAATAACAAAAAGAATCTCTGGAATCGTACCCGTCAACGCTTCTGTAGTGATACCCGACAACATAAATTTGTCTAAGCTACCGATAAAGGCATTGCCTTCACCAAATGCTAAGGTATAACCCACAATCACCCACGTTAAACTCACGACACCCGCAGCAACAAAACTGTGTGCCATAGTGCTGAGTACATTTTTCTTACGGACCATACCGCCGTAAAACAATGCTAAACCGGGAATTGTCATAAGTAGAACAAGTGCAGTGGATACTAAAATCCATGCTGTATCACCTGTATCGAGCTTAGGTTCTTCTTCTGTAGGTGCTGGTTCTGCAGGTGCTGGCGCTGCTTCAACTGGAACTGCAGCTTCTGTTGTATTTAGCGTTGTTGTATTTGCAGTATCAACTACTGTGACTTCTTCTGTAGGTGCTGTTGCGCTTTCTTCAGCCCACGCAACAGAACCACCTAAAAGTGCACTGGACAAGCCGAGTGCAATTAGCATTTTTTTCATTCGTATCCCCCGACCTGATTTTCTGAGTTATTAGCTACTCAGCAAACTTCATGCCAATTTTTTAAACGGCATCTGCACCTGTTTCACCAGTACGGATACGGATGACTTGTTCCAGATTGCTTACAAAAATTTTACCGTCGCCAATTTTTCCTGTGCTTGCAACACGAGTAATTGATTCAATTACGGTATCGACCATTTCATCACTGATTGCGATTTCGATTTTTACTTTTGGTAAGAAATCAACCACATATTCAGCACCACGATAAAGTTCAGTGTGACCTTTCTGGCGACCGAAGCCTTTAACTTCAGTGACAGTGATCCCTTGAACACCATTTTCAGAGAGTGCTTCACGCACGTCATCTAATTTAAAAGGTTTTACAATTGCAGTTACGAGCTTCATGTTTTGTTTTCCTTCGGCTTATTTCACCTGTAAGGTTTTATGTTCAATTTTCATGCCAATATGACTACAGTCGGGGGAAAATAGTCAGCCCAGCATGAGATTTCTTTATAACCTATTTTATACGGATAATCTTGCGTATGCTTATAAAAATAGACGTTTTTACTAGAAGAATTACGATTTTACTGATCGATTAAACGCATATTTAAATAAAAGCACTATGGTCATGAATGTGGCGATGTTAAACTGCTGCCACCAATTCACTGAGGATGGTCAAAACAATGATTGAAACCTTATTACAAGCGATATTAGAACAAATCGATCAGCCGAAAAAAGACGTCGAACATAATCTTCGCAGCTTACTCAATGAAGCTGTGAGCAAAATGGATCTCGTATCTAAAGAAGAAATCGAACGCCAACGTACTGCACTGAATAATGCCAATTTACGTTTAAATGAATTGTTGAAACACGTCGAAGAACTCGAACAAAAAATTCAGAACAAAAAATAAGCACCTTTTTAGTGCAACAAAAGACGCATAACGATTAAAAATAATGCACCATAACGGAACAATAATATGTCTTTTGCCAAAATCTATACTCGGGGTTTGCTCGGCTTAAATGCACCCCAAATTGAAGTTGAAGTTCATGTCAGCCAAGGCCTACCGTCATTGACCATTGTGGGCCTACCTGAGGCCGCCGTCCGTGAAAGTAAAGACCGTGTCCGCTCTGCGATTATTAATAGCGGCTTTCAGTTTCCGACCAAACGTCTGACCATTAATCTAGCACCCGCAGATTTACCCAAAGATGGTTCACGTTTAGATCTCGCCATTGCTTTAGGGATTCTGATCGCGTCGGGACAACTTCCTGAAAATGCAGCAGATGGTTTTGAATTTATTGGAGAATTGGCACTTGATGGTTATTTACGACCTGTCAGTGGCATCTTAAGTATAGCCATTGCCTGTCAGCATATCGGGCATCATCTGATTCTACCGGCACTCAATGCCGATGAAGCGGCGCAACTGCCGGAGTTCCAAGTCTTTCCTGCGCAGCATCTTAAGGATGTATGTGAACATTTGAGTCGTTCAGCCTTAATCAGCAGCCACCCCTCGACATCGTCAGCCAATCAACACAGTTACCCTTTTGATTTATCTGATGTGAAAGGTCAACTGAGACCACGTCGTGCTTTAGAAATTGCGGCGGCTGGCGGTCATTCCCTGCTATTTCGTGGCCCTCCAGGCACAGGTAAAACTCTACTCGCCTCGCGTTTAGCCAGCATTCTTCCGCCCTTAGATATGCAAGAAAATTTGCAAGTCGCGAGTATTTATTCCATTGCAGGTGCAAATCATCATTTTGGGCAGCGTCCATTTCGTGCGCCGCACCATACCGCATCTGCGATTGCCCTCGTCGGAGGCGGATCAAATCCTAAACCGGGCGAAATCACCTTGGCACATTTAGGAGTTTTATTTTTAGATGAGCTGCCTGAATTTGATCGAAAGGTGTTGGAGGTGTTACGGCAACCACTCGAATCCAAGGAAATTGTGATTTCACGGGCTTCTCGTCAAATCACCTTCCCTGCAAATTTTCAACTAATTGCGGCGATGAATCCTTGTCCATGTGGCTATGCCTTTAACCAAGACAGCCGCTGTCAATGTAGTGCTGAAAGTATTAAACGCTATCAAAACCGTATTTCAGGTCCATTATTAGATCGAATTGACTTACATATAGATGTCCCGCCACTGGCAGCGCATGAATTACAAAGTTCGCAAGAGGTTGAAAGTTCAAGTGCGGTTAGGCATCGTGTTATACAGGCTTATGCGTTACAAATAGAACGTCAGCAAAAATCCAATATGGCGCTCACGCCGACGCAATTGGAGCAACAAGCGGTTTTGGATGCTACTGCGCAGAATATTTTACAGTTAGCCCAGCAGAGAATGAATTTATCTGCGCGTGCCTATCATCGGGTGTTACGTGTTGCCAGAACCATTGCCGACTTGGCTCAAAGTGAACACATTAAAGCTCAACACGTTTCTGAAGCGCTGTCCTATCGAAGCCAACTCAATGCTTAAAAAAATGGCGACCTAAGGTCGCCATTTTTAATGCTCTTTAAAATTAGAATTCGTATTTCAAACCAAATACGACTTTATTCTTTTGTTTTTCATCCGCACGGTCATAACCACCAACTGTGTAATTCATGCTTGCGGTAACACCTGTATCTGCTAAAGGCTTGCTTAGACCAATATCAAAGTGACGGAAACCAAAGCTTTCTGTTGTTCCTAAATTATCTTCAAAATCACCTGAATCTTGATATGCATATAAACCAAGCGCGGTATCTAGACTGAAGTCTTTAGGAAGTGCATAGCTATATGATGCTTTGATATAAGTATCACCTGCATTACCCCATGAAACATCTTCAAGCAAAGTTTGCGCTGTTAAGCCAAAATCTTTATAGCTTAGCCCAAGCATTGTTTCTAAACCGTTTGCATCACTTGTATCAATATCATAGTAATAGTAGTAAGTTAGACCTGCTGTGTAACCAAGATCATCATTAATTGAACCGTTATAGCCCGCATAAAAATCATTTTCAAAACCATTCGGTAGGTCATCACCATAGTTTAATGTTGAACCCCACCAACCCGCATAGAAGCCTGATGCATGGCTATAATCCAAACCACCTTGGATTGTCGCATCTTTATTTTCAGGCACATTGGTAATACCACGTAAATTATAGCTAGACAGTACGCCGATATTTCCAGATACAGAATGCTCAGAAGCTGGCGCTTCAGCAAAAGTAAACGTCGATGCTGCTCCTAGTACAGCGATTGATAAAGCTTTAAGTGCAAATTTCATGGTTTGTTCCCCCACATCGTGCGACGACGTATTTTTTGGTTATTTCGTTGAACTCAATGAGGTATTAGCAAGCACTGTGCCATGTTTAAAAATAAGCGCATATTTTTTTTATAAAAGTCACCATTTTGGTTTATCAAAAACCAATATATTACTGTTTTTATTTATTATTTTTTAATTATCCTATTTAGCCTTTTTTCTCTTTAATTTATTTTAGAATGCAGATTTTCATCTATTTAGATTATTTAAATCTTCAGGTTGATAGATGTAACAGGATTTTAAAAATGCGCTTTTTTGAGTATATTTTTTCAACACCGATCTCAAAAATGCATAAAAAAAGTGCACAATCACCATTATGCACTTTCAAGAATATGACCGAATACGATCAACTCGTTAATGTTAGAAAGAATAGGTCAAACCAACGACCACATTATCATCCATCTGTTCGCCTTCTCGATCTTTACCGCCCCATACATAATCAGCAGCAATTTCAAACCCAGTATCCGCAATCGGTTTACTCAAGCCTAAACGTGCTTCAGTGAACACCACATCTTCTGTAGTTGTTAATAGGCTGTCATCACGACTGTCATTAAAAACAGAAACACCAAGCGATGAATTTAATGAAACATCATAAGGTAATGCATAGCTATAAGTAGCATTCAGATATACATCTCCTGCGTTGCCATAATTAACATCAGACAACAATACAGCCATGCTTGCAGTTAAATCTTTATAACTTATGTCCTGAATAAAATCGACACCCGTAGTGCGACGTTTTTCAGAACGATCCTCATTATAAACCGAACCGCCACCTTGATAGACATAGGCCGTAATTTGAGATTTATAACTCCAATTTTCATTCAGTTCACGACCATAACCCACATAGAAATCATGTTCAAAGCCATGTGATTGCGTATCATCTGTCGGGTCATAGTTCAGCATCGAACCCCAGTAACCTGCAAATACGCCACTATTATGCGCATATTCCAAACCGGCTTGAACTGCAGGCTTATCATTTTCTTCACTGCCACGGTAAACATATTTATTCACAACGCCTAAACTGCCTGACCATACGCCAGTGTCCGCAGAGACTTGTTCGGCAAATGCAGGAACAGTTCCTAACGATACTAAAGCAGCTAAAATGGCTTTTGGATAAAATTGACTCATACTTTGTCCCCGCATCAAATCTAGATCAGATTTGGCTTCGTGAAAAAAATTAGCGCCGATTTTAAGCATTTTTACATCGGTGTATAGCTTTTTTAGAATATTTTTAAACTTTTTTGATTTTAATCATATAAAACAACGGCATTTTTATAAAAAATAGTAAAAAATAAGTTTTTGATTTATAAAATATATTTTTTAAATATTTACCCCAAAAGATTGCAGATCATCTTTAAATTAATGTGACTGATCACGTTTTATATAAGTGAATATTATTGGAAATTTAAAGGTTCTATATTTAAAGCTATCCATGGCTAAACCTGAATACATAGATCAAGAAAATGTCCGCTAATCGTGATGAATTGACAATTAATCTCTATGCCAGAGTATGTAGATCTCCAAAAAACTATCTAATTCCATTTCAATCAGCGATTTATTATTGATCGATTTATCAGTTGGTTATGAATTATACAAATACCAATCTTTACTCTTGTTTATACTTTTTTATGATAAGTAAAAACTGAATCCTCTTTAGCTTAAAATATATTCAAAATAAATAAACTATTCTTTATACAACAATCATATAGAGAAAATAAAACTGCCCGCCACATACCGATGGTCGAAAATGGGCATAACTTTAGTGTAATAAGCCCATTAAAACTGATATTTTTTTTAAGAAAAAATATACAATCGCACTACATATTTACCTAACTTTGCATGAGGCTCTCTCCCAATGCTTAAAGCTCAACAACTGACACTTGCAGTCTTAGTAAACGCTGCACTTATTTCTACTGCTTTTGCGAGCGAACAAAGTGAAGCGCAAGGCTTTGTGGAAGGTGCCGAAGGTTCTGTACTTTTCCGTACGGGTTATTTAAATCGTGATAGAAAGGATGGTTTATCAGACTCTAGCTCTGCAGCACAGACTGCAATGTTTAAGCTTGATTCTGGTTTTACCAAAGGTGTAGTCGGTTTTGGTGCTGGTATTATTGGTGATGCCTCTTTCAAACTAGGTGAAAATAAACATACTGGCAATCAAATGATTCCAACCCACAACGACGGTTCTGCCTATGATCATTGGGCGCGTGGTGGTGCATATGTCAAAGCACGTGTTTCAAACACGACAGCAACTTACGGTACTCAAGTATCAGAGCTTCCAGTTCTTGCAAGCAACACAGCACGTCTAGTTCCTGAATACTACACAGGTCTCTATGTTGAAAGTAACGAAATTAAAGATTTAACTTTAGTTGGTGGTAAATTTACTAAAAACCAATGGTCAAACGATATTAACTCAGATGGTCAAGGTCTTGATAGTGCCATCTTCTGGGGTGCGAAATACAAATTCAATGATCAAGTCAATGCTTCATACTATGGTGTAGATGTAGAAGATAAATTAGAACGTCACTATGCTAATGTGAATTATAATTTCGCTGTAGCAAACGATGCAAATGTAACTTTAGATGCTGTTGGTTACAATACTGAATGGGAAAAAGGCGCAGCAACTGGATCTCATACTACTGACAACCCTTCAGATCGTAAAAATACTATTTGGGGTGTTTCAGCAACTTATAATAAAGACGTTCATAATGTAATGTTAGCTTATCAAGATAATGCCGGTAATACGGGTTATGACTATGCTTATAATGCTGACGGTTTACAAAGTATTTATGTACCTAACTCATATTTGTCTGATTTCAATGGTAATGATGAAAAATCTGTAGGTTTACAGTACAACTATAACTTTAAAAATCATGGTTTAGCTGGTTTAAACTGGACCACAGCCTTTGTTTACGGTTGGGATATCGATGTTGCAAAACGTATTAACCCATCTCAAATTATTGATCAAGCTGAAGAGCATGAGTTCTTTAACCAAATTAAATACACTGTTCAGTCTGGTCCAATGAAAGACGCTAGCTTACGCTTACGTCATTCGTACTTACGTGCAAGTAGCTCTTACAATAATCAAGCTGTAAATAACAGTGAAGGTATCGGCTCTACCAATGAATGGCGTATCTGGTTAGATATTCCAGTAAAACTTTTCTAATTTCTAGAAAAAATCAAGCCCATAAAAAAACCTGCACACTGTGCAGGTTTTTTTATGGGCGGAAGCTTTTGATTTAAAGCTTCAGCCTAATTTCAAACAAAATTATTTGTTTGCTTCTTGATAAGCTGCAATTGAGCTAAGTACTTCTTGTTTAGCTACATCAGCACCTTCCCAACCACTTAGTTTTACCCATTTCCCAGGCTCTAAGTCTTTGTAATGTTGGAAGAAATGTTCAATTTGGTTGATCAACAATGGTGGAAGATCAGTATATTCTTGAACATCTTTATAAATTGGAGTCAATTTGTCGTGTGGAACTGCAACCAATTTTGCGTCTACACCACCGTCATCTTCCATGTTTAATTTACCAACAGGACGGCAACGAATGACTGAACCTGGCTCAACTGGATGTGGAGTGACCACAAGTACGTCAAGTGGGTCACCATCCAATGATAATGTATTTGGTACATAACCATAGTTTGCTGGGTAGAACATTGCAGTACCCATGAAACGGTCTACAAATAATGCATCTGAATCTTTATCGATTTCGTATTTGATTGGTGCTGCGTTTGCAGGAATTTCAATAATGACATAGATGTCGTTTGGTGCGTCTTTACCTGCTGGGATATTGCTGTAGCTCATAGCATCACTCTTTAAACAAAGTTAAATCTTTTTAAACCGGCATAATTATAACGGTTTTACAGATTTTTTGTGATTTTACATTGACTGCTGATCATTTAATCAAGCCAGTAGCCAGATTAGCTGAGCTTAATCACCAAGAGTAATAAACAAATAGGACACAACATTGAAAGTGTCCAGATAATGGAGCGCAGTGTTGCCCAATTGGCCAAGTAACACATGCCATAAATCACACGTAGAACCAGATAAGCAATCCCGAAAGTCATAATAAATTGCTGCTGAATCACCATGTATTCCGCCATAAAAATAGCGGCAATAAATAAGGGCAGACTTTCAAAACTGTTTTGCTGAACCGCATTAGCACGACTTGCCAGTCCCGTTGAGCGCGCTAAAACTTCACGTGGATTTTGATTATCACTCGACTTAAAACCTGCAGCTCGCTTCGCAATAAAAGTAAAAGCATAAGGCAGTAAACAAGCGCCCAAAATGAGATAAATGATCCCACTGATGCTTTGCATGTGTTTTTTCTCAGGAAGATTTTTATAGCGGCTATAATAGCATGGTGTTTCGTGAATAAATTTTGTTAAATATAGTGTTTTTGAATCGACAGATGAAAGGATCTCCCCTATGAGCAGTTCTGATCAAGATAAATTGTTTGAGGTACTTGCCGAGCAGAAGCAACATCAGCTTCGGGTTGATCGTGCTTTAAAGATTGTCATTCCAGTAACCGCATTTTTACTCTGTGTGATCTGCGCCAATATGAATGTCTGGTCCACCGTATTCAGTTTTGTGATGATGTGGGTTGCCTTTTATGCGGTTTCAATTAAGCAGCTCCCTCTCTGGCATTGGGTCATTGTGATCGCAATCTATTGTTTAATCGATAATATTTTAAGCTATGGTACTTTCAATCAGTCTGGTTTTAGCCGTCAGTTTGGTGCCATGTTTATTTTCTTAGGGGTCTTTGGTGTCGGTCGTCGTTACTTTGACCGCTGGTCAATGAGCAAAGGGACAAAAATCTAAGTCCAACGATTGATGCTATATGTTCAAATTGAATTGATAAAAAAAGCGCCCGAAGGCGCTTTTTTTTTGACAGCTAAAATTAAGCTGTTTTACGTAAATCTTTACGTAGAATTTTACCTACGTTAGATTTTGGTAGTTCATCCATAAATTCAACATAACGTGGACGTTTATAGCCAGTTAAGTTTTCTTTCGCGAATGCCAATACTTCTTCAGTAGTTAAAGACGGATCTTTTTTCACTACAAACAATTTTGGTACTTCACCTGATTTCTCATCTGGTACACCAATCGCAGCCACTTCCAGCACTTTTGGATGTTTCGCAACGACTTCTTCAATTTCAGAAGGATAAACGTTGAAGCCAGACACCAAAATCATGTCTTTTTTACGGTCTACAATCTTCACATAACCGCGTGGATCCATGACACCAATGTCACCTGTACGGAAGAAACCGTCCGCCGTCATTACTTTGGCAGTTTCATCTGGACGGTTCCAATAGCCTTTCATGACTTGAGGACCACGAATCGAAATTTCACCTTGCTCACCTTGAGCAACTTCATTGCCATCATCATCTAAAATAGCAACTTCAGTCAGTGGCAATGGAATACCAATCGTACCGCTGAATTCCATTGATGCTGGAGGGTTTGCGGTTGCAACAGGTGAAGTTTCTGATAAACCATAACCTTCGATAATATTGGTACCTGTAACTTTCTTCCACGCTTCTGCAGTCGAAGGAAGCACTGCCATACCACCACCCATCGCCATTTTTAGCTTACTGTGGTCAAGTTGCTTGAACTCTTCATTGTTCACCAAAGCATTGAACAATGTGTTCACTGCTGGGAAGAATGAAGGTTGGTATTTACGTAATTCTTTCATTACCGCAGGTAGGTCACGCGGGTTAGGAATCAATACGTTTGCCTGACCTTTGTACATACCGTAAAGTGCACACACCATAAATGCAAAGATGTGATACAGCGGTAATGCACAGAAGATACGATCATCTGGCTGACCATCTTTCTGACCAAATTTACTTTGGAAAATACCATCACACTGCAACATATTTGACACAAGGTTACGATGGGTCAATTCTGCGCCTTTAGATACGCCAGTTGTACCACCGGTATACTGAAGTACAGCAGTATCACTTAAAGTTAAGTTTGGACGTTTGTAATTGTTTGCACTCACTTTAGACATTGCTGCATTAAAGCGAATATGACCTGGAATGTTCCAAGCTGGAATTTGTTTACGTACTGAACGTAATACAAAGTTAACCAATGTACCTTTCAGCGTACCAAGCATGTCACCCACAGATGCCACGATCACGTGTTTTACTGGGGTTTTACCAATAATCGCTTGGTAAACAGATGCAAAGTTTTCAATAATAACAAGAGCTTCTGTTCCAGAGTCATTCAATTGATGCTCAAGTTCACGAGAGGTATACAGTGGATTCACGTTGACCAATACCAGGCCAGCACGGAATACACCCAATGCGACAACAGGATATTGAAGAACGTTCGGCATCATGACTGCAACGCGTGAACCTTTGGCCAAACCTAAACTTTGCAAATAAGTTGCAAATTTACGACTAGCTTCATCAAGTTCTTTAAAAGTTAAGACTTTATCCATAAAGATAAAGGCATCTCTTGAGCCAAACTTCTGGAAATTACGCTCAAAAATATCGACCAATGAGGTATTTTCTGCGGGTAATTCTACAGTTTCTGGAATCCCTGTCTTTTGGTATTCAGCGAACCAAATCTTTTCCATAACGCCCAATTCTCCTGTCGTAATCCTTAATAATCCAACTGTTTTTTTTCAATATTAAGCGGTCATTATTTAACTTGTTTGTGCTTAATATTGCATCCATTTCACGAATAACAGCATATATAACGTATTTCGTTCCATGGATGCTAGTATTATCTTTGAATGAACAGTTTATTTGCTTTTTGATATCCACGTGGTAACAACACACCTTTCGATGCACGTTTGCCCACATATTTTTGCAGATCGTCGCCTTTAAGCTTTAATTGTTGATTTCCTGCAAGCACTTGAATTATTTCATCTAAATTCAAAGTTGTCATGGATACAATTTGATCTTTTGCCTCAAGTTGTATCAATTTATTACCTTTACCCTTATTCAGGACTGGTAATTCATCAAGCTCAACCAACAGCAAACGCCCCGCAGAACTGAGGAGTGCAAGATGTGTTGCATTCTCAATTGCCGTTAAATTCATAACCGCCGCCCCTTCAGACAAGCTAAGGAAGGCTTTACCCGCTTTGGCATTGGTATCGAGATTTTTCGCTTGGGTTTTAAAGCCATAGCCTTTACTGCTCATTGCCAAGACTTCTGTTTCATCTTCAGCAATAAACACTTGTTTAAAGCCAACACCACTTGCAGGTGCAAGCTTAGAACTCAGAGGCTCACCTAAACCACGCGCAGATGGCAAGGTATTGATGCCCAAAGCATAGCTACGACCGGCATCATCTAATACATAAACACGTTGATTCGATTTACCTTGCGCATGGCTGAGATATTGGTCACCTGCACGGAAATTTAAGTTCTCAGCATCGACTTCATGACCTTTCGCCGAGCGAATCCAACCCGCTTCAGACAACACCACAGTCACAGGATCTGCAGGAAGCATATCTTGTTCATTAATCGCATGGGCTTCTGCACGTTTCACAATTGGAGAACGGCGGTCATCACCAAATTTCTTCGCATCTTCTTTAAGTTCATTAATGATCAAGGCTTTTAATGATTCAGGATTCGCCAATTGTTCACGAATAATGGCAGCTTTGGCTTCCAATTCTTCTTGTTCACGGCGCATTTCCATTTCTTCAAGTTTTGCCAAATGACGTAACTTAAGTTCTAAAATCGCTTCGGCTTGAATTTCATCGATATTAAAATGCGTCATCAACACCGGTTTAGGCTGATCTTCTTCACGAATAATTCGAATCACTTCATCAATATTCAGATAGGCAATGATCAAGCCTGCAAGTATGTGTAATCGTTTTTCAATTTTATTCAGATGATAAGTCAAACGACGTGTTACGGTATTTTTACGGATTTCGATCCATTCCAACAAAATACGGCGGATCGATTTCACTTGCGGACGACCGTCAGCGCCAATCATGTTCATATTGACACGATAGCTCGACTCTAAGTCGGTGGTTGCAAATAGATGACTCATCACCGATTCAGCATCAATACGATTCGAGCGCAGGACGATCACTAAACGTGTTGGGTTTTTATGATCTGACTCATCACGTAAGTCCGTGACCAATGGCAACTTCTTCGCCTGCATTTGATCTGCAATCTGCGTGATCACTTTCGAACCTGAAACCTGATACGGTAACTCCGTAATCACGATTTCATTTTTCTCAATACTGTACACAGCACGAGTTCGATAACTACCGCGCCCCGTGGTTTGAATTTTAAGTAATTCTTCTGGAGAACTAATAATTTCCGCACGTGTAGGCAAATCAGGTGCAGGAATATATTCTGCGACTTTCTCATCGGTTAAATTTGGATTGCGAATTAAGGCGATGGTACCCTTCACCACTTCACGTAAGTTGTGCGGTGGAATATCGGTTGCCATACCCACTGCAATACCCGTTGTGCCGTTGAGTAAAATATTTGGAACACGTGCCGGTAAATTCACTGGCTCTTTCATCGAACCATCAAAGTTATCCTGCCAATCACAAGTCCCTTGTCCTAACTCAGACAATAATAAATCACTATAAGCAGACAGTTTTGCTTCGGTATATCGCATCGCTGCGAAGGATTTCGGATCATCTGGTGAGCCCCAGTTTCCCTGACCTTCAATAAATGGATAGCGATAACTAAACGGCTGCGCCATGAGGACCATGGCTTCATAACAAGCTAAGTCACCGTGAGGATGGTATTTACCCAGTACATCACCAACCGTACGTGCAGATTTTTTTGGCTTACCCGTTGGCTTTAACCCGAGTTCACTCATCGCATAGACGATACGACGCTGAACGGGTTTTAGACCATCACTGATATGTGGCAATGCACGATCCATAATCACGTACATGGCGTAGTTGAGATATGCTTGTTCGGTAAATTCTGCTACGGAACGGTTTTCTGTCGCATGATGCGCAAGGCTTGTCATAACAACCTGTAATCCTAAATTGTTCGTTCTTTATTGGGTTCTTATGCTATGTCGCAGGTGTCCCCTATACAAGGGGATGATCTAACACTCTGCGACAAATTGTGTCTTATGGCGTAAAAATATCCATTTTATTCACCATGATCAACTAAAAATTCAACAGTCTCTATAGACCAATGGATTCTAAAGTTTTGCCTTTGGTTTCCTCACCTAAAACCAAAATCACCACTGCAACTGCAATTAAGACTGCTGTAAACATCATAAAGACATAGCTAAAACCATGATCCATATCCATCATATGTGTCACAGCAAAAGGCGCGGCAATGCCCCCGATCCGACCAATGGCACCCGCCCAGCCCGAACCAAAGGCACGAATATTGGCCGGGTATTGTTCTGGTGTATAGGTGTAAAGTACGCCCCAAGCACCGAGATTAAAGAAGGACATTAAACAGCCCCAAATCACAATCTCTGTCACACTGCCAGACTGACCGAAGAAATATGCCGAAATGGCACACATCCCAATGAAGCCCGCCAACGTAGCTTTACGACCTAATTTTTCGACCAACCATGCAGCTGCAATATAACCCGGTAATTGTGCCAAAATCATAACCAAGACATATTCAAAGGATTGAACAATGGTGTAGCCTTCTTTGACCAATAAACTTGGTAACCACGTAAAAATACCGTAATAAGAAAAGACGATACCGAACCAAATGAGCCAGAGCATTAAAGTACGACGTGCAAAAATGCCTGACCACAACTGTGAAAAACTGATGTCATGTTTTTCTGCAACCGGTTTGACCTCAAAAATTTCAACAACTTGCACACCACATTTGGCTTCAATCTTTTTCACCAATGCATGCGCTTCATCAAAACGTCCACGGTTGATTAAATAAGGCACCGATTCGGGCACCATTTTCCAAATCACGATTGCATATAACGCAGGAATACCGCCAATCAGGAAAGCCGCATGCCAACCAAAATCAGGAATAATAAAGCGTGATACTAACGCCGCAACCAACCAGCCCAGTCCCCAAAAACTTTCTAGTAAGACAATAAAACGACCACGCACATGCGCCGGAATATATTCACTGACCAAAGTCACCGCGACAGGGAGTTGCCCCCCTAAACCTAGGCCGACAATAAAACGAAATACCAACAACCAAGTTAGATTAGGTGCAAACGCACATGCAGCGGTGGCTAAGCTATAAATCACCAATGTCCATGCAAAGACTGTTTTTCGGCCGAAGCGATCAGCCAATCCACCAGAAAATACTGCGCCAATCGCCATCCCAACAAAACCAATCGAGACCACCCAACTTTTATCATTTGGCGTCATGGCCCAATCTTCAGCCATTTTCGCTAAGATAAAGGAAATGAGTCCCGTATCCATGGCATCAAACATCCAGCCAAGGCCAATAACCCAAAGTAAAGTGTAGTGAAACTTACCGATGGGTAAGCGTTGTATACGTGAGACTAAGTCCATAACAAGATCTCTGAACTGGTGGAAGGATGAACACTGCTTTCCCAACAGGATGTATGATTTTGCGTTTTTTAGTATAGATCCATGCAAAAGACCGACCATTGATCCGTCTTTTTAGCATTTTAATGTGATGTTATAGCAACGCGGTTACGACAAATCTTTTGAAGATACCGACTGATCATCATCATCTTTATAAATGAATTTAGGCATTTCTAAGCCAAAGTAAATGGCGATCAGACGTAAGGTGAAACCGAAAATGAGCGTCGCAATGACGGTCAATTCTAGCGATAAGCCAATCTCAATGCAGAGCCAATAACAAATCACGGACACAAAAGAAATACTGGCATAAAGTTCACGACGGAACACCAGCGGGACATCGTTACACAGGATGTCTCGTAAAATACCGCCAGAGACCCCAGTTAACACCCCTGCTACTGCAGAGACGACAAAACCATGGCCCATTTCTAAAGCAATTTGACAGCCAATAATGGTAAAACCTATGAGACCAAGGGCATCGAGAACCAAGAAGATATTACGAAGATGACGCATCCACTTTGCAATCAGGATGGTGACAAATGCAGCAAAGCAAGTCAGCATGAGATATTCAGGATGCTTAACCCACGTCAGTGGATAATGCCCAAGCAGCACATCACGAACCGAACCGCCCCCCAGTGCCGTGACACAGGCAATCAATGTTACCCCAAACCAGTCCATACTCCGCCGACCCGCAGACAATGCGCCTGTCATTGCTTCTGCCGTAATTGCGATAATATAAATAACGGTAAGTAACATCGCCCTTCTTCCACTGAGGGTTGAGATGCGCGCTATTCTAAGCTAAATCTTCTCAAATGTTATAAAAATTGCGCACAACATTGTTTAAATTTTCGTCCAGAACCACAAATACAGGGTTGCTTCATGGTGATTTTCATCTCTGTGGTCGGATCAAGGAAATACCAGCGCTGCTCGAACTTCACAAAGTGTGAAATTTCATGATGTACTTGCGCTTGCTGCCCATCGTGATAATACGCTTTAAATTCAACTTGAGCATGGTTTTTATCGAGCTTTTCTTGGGCTTGAACTACCTCGAGCTTTAACCACTGATTGGCCTGACTCCACGCTGTAATGGCACTCACATCCAAGGCTTGCTGCTGTCCAAGCGCAGTTGTTTGTACAATATAATCAATCTCATGCTGTGCAAAAGCACTATAACGTGAACGCATCAACTGCTCTGCAGTCTGTGCATTTTCACGGCCCGCATGTAAGGGCTGACAACAGTTGGCATACTCACCTTTGCCACATGGACATTGGACTTGTGACATGATTGTTTCCATAAAAAATAGCCTGACAATGCAGGCTATTTTAACGGATCTTTCCATACAATTTTCATCAGCAGTATGTGAATCAATATTGATCTATATAGATTAAGCTGAATGTTCTCTTGACCTCAGCTTAATCTTCAGTTGGGATGGGAATGACATGCACTTTTTCGATCTTGTGGCCATCCATTGTGACCACTTCAAAGATGTGTTCATCCGCTTTGAATTTTTCACCATTGGCTGGTAAACGGCCCAAATGAAATAAGATATATCCGGACAATGTCGAATACTGTTCAGCATCATCCACCAAGTCACGACCTAACAATAAAGACACATGACGAATGTCGGTTGAGCCATCGAGTAACAATGAACCATCATCGAGACTTTCTGCTGCCGTCTCTGGTTCATCTTCATCAGGGAACTCACCTGCAATCGCTTCTAAGACATCGATCGGTGTTGCAATCCCTTCAATTGAACCGTATTCGTTTAACACCAAGGCCATTTGCAACGGCGCTTGACGTAGCTGTTCCATCACCATCAAAACTTGAGCATTTTCATGCACCACCACTGGCTCACGGAGATGTTTTTCGAAATCGAGTACGCCTGTTTCAATATAGTCATTCATGACTTTATGAGTCAGTACCGCACCCGCAATATTATCAAGCTCACCATGTGCCACAATTAAACGTGAATGCGTGGTACTGAGTAATTGAGCACGAATCGCCTCAGGTTCTTCATCTAAATCAATCCATTCCAGTTCAGGACGAGGTGTCATCACGGACTTTACTGGACGCTCAGATAAACCCAGTACCCCTTGTACCATGACACTGTGGTAAACCCCGTTGTCTTCATCAAAGACTTCATCAGCAAAAGCACGTGTTGCAAGCACATCTTCATTTTCATTTTGATTGTCTGCAACATTTTTCCCACCGAGCATACGCATCACTGCTGAGGCTGTGCGATAACGTAAGTCTGTGGTTGTCACCATTTTTTCCTGATTATGACGCATGGTTTGGTTCAAGAACTCAATCATGACAGAGAAACCAATGGCCGCGTATAAGTAACCTTTTGGAATATGGAAACCAAAGCCTTCGACTAAGAGCGAGAAACCGATCATCATTAAGAAGCACAGGCACAGAATCACCACCGTTGGGTGACGGTTCACGAAGTTCATCAGTGGTTTAGATGCCCACAGCATAATGCCGACAGCAATAATGACCGCCATCATCATGACAGAAAGGTGTTTCACCATCCCGACAGCGGTAATCACGCTATCGAGCGAGAACACGGCATCGAGCACCACAATCTGCACAATCACCATCCAAAACGTCGCATGCACAGGATTTTCTTCCTTTAGCATAGGCTTGTTTTCAAGACGTTCACGCAGTTCCATGGTGCCTTTAAATAGCAAGAACACCCCACCAAACAGTAAAATTAGATCTCGACCGGAAAATGGATGGTCGAAAATATGGAACAGTGGGTTGGTTAGAGTCACCACCCATGCAATCGAGGCCAGTAAGATCAATCGCATACACAGTGCAAGCAATAAGCCGACAATCCGTGCAGTATTACGCTGTTCTGGCGGTAATTTTTCCGCAAGAATCGCAATAAATACCAGGTTATCGATACCTAAAACAATCTCAAGCACCACCAGTGTCAATAAACCCACCCATGCAGATGGGTCGGACATCCATTCAAAGATCATAATTGTATCTCCTGAATGTTATTCACACGTAGATCATGCTGATTTGAAGATGAAATGCATTGGACATGCGCAAACGCTTTTAATAGCGTTCTTTCTAATATTTTGATGTGTGCTGAGTGACAACAACCACTACCCATGACGGTTCTTTAGCTTGAAATGAAGTTTTAAGTATAGCAAGTTAAGGTAAAAATTCACCCTTTTTTACCAAAGTACAATCTCTGTATGGAAGAATTTAAACCCAGTGATGACATTAAATTGTCATATTTAGCTGCCAATGTAGTGTCATAAAAAATAACATGCTAAGGTAAAATTAAAACGTAATGAATAGCGGATTAAAAATGACAGAAAAACGTGGTAATCCTTCTCCTGCTACAACACAACCTTTAATCGCACTGTATTGCGGCTCCCGCTCTGGTAACAATCCAATTTATCAAGAAAAAGCCATCGCATTAGCGCAAGGCTTGGCTGAACATGGTTTTGGTCTGGTCTATGGTGGCGCCAGTATTGGCCTGATGGGTCAAGTTGCTGACGCTGTGGTCGAACATGGCGGCGAAGCCGTGGGTGTGATTCCTGAGTTTATGTTGGATTATGAAATTGCACATAATCATTTGACTGAATTACACGTCGTGCGCAGTATGCATGAGCGTAAAGCCATGATGGCAGAACGTGCAAGTGCCTTTGTTGCCCTGCCCGGTGGTCTTGGCACATTTGAAGAAATTTTAGAAATCGCCACTTGGGGACAGTTGAATCAACACCAAAAACCGATGATGCTTTATAACGTCAATGGCTTCTATGATGCACTAATTGCACAATTAGACCATGCGGTCGCTGAAGGTTTCTTGCCGCCGCAGCATCGTGCCAAACTGATCGTATGTAATTCTTCGAAGCAGATCTTTAGCGCACTGAAAAATTTAGATTGCCCGAAAAATTTCGTGGTATAACTGTATTTTAGATGTCAAAAAGGGGAATAAAGTATTCCCCTTTTTTTATTGCTCGATGTTACTTCAAATCAAGATCGTGTCGACTTAACCTGACACCACACGATAGAACCATGGCAAGGTTGTCGCTAAGAAAATACTCATCAGTAAACCAAGCATCAACTTCATCGCATCTTTGCTGACATTTCGTGAAGTTCGATATTTATTCACTTCATGTAAATGCATGGACATAGCAAATTCACGTCCTGCAAGTAAGCCCAAGAATACCCAAGTGGTACTCATTGGAATATTACTCCACTCTTTGAACACCAATAAAATCAAAGCATACATAAAGTCGATAATGGTTGCCGAGCGGATATCAGCCACACCCGTTTTGGTGTCGATAATGCCCTGAATCGCCCCGCCACGTTGGTACAAAATGATCCCAAGCAGTACGATAAACACCACAATTGCAAAAATCAGGAACTCCAGCGGCACCTGACGAGGGACGTAGACAAAAATATTGGCCAAATCCTGAATCAGCCACTGACTCCATAAAAATGCCGTCGAAACCCACTGTAGTCCCACCCAAATATTCGAGGGTGTTTCATCACGTGTTTTACTGAAATAAACCGAGATGCCTTTAATCACAAATCGATAAACAATAATCGCAACAACAAAAGCTACCGCATAACCCATCATCGACTTAGTTAACATCGACCCAAGACTACTCGGAGAGAAAATCGTTAACACTAAGAATGTGGTGCTGACCGGAATTCCGTAGCGAGTCAAAATGATCAGTAAGATCGGTGGCACAATATAGAGCCACGTGACCCCTTCTGCGGGAAATGGAATCGTTTCTAAACGACCATAAGATGCATCCCCCACGCCAGAACTGTACCAACCATAAACCAATACAATAGCTAGAATACTGCTGACATAGATCCACAACAGCCACCAAGGGCGATGCGCATTGGATGAAATAAAGGTTCCCAATGTCTGTGGCACATCATTACCGACAATAGAATAGGCCGCGAGACAGAAGCCTATGACCATCAGAATTTCGATTGTCATGAAAACAAAACACCTTTGCCATAAAGAAAAAGCCCTCCAATAAATGAAGGACTTGAGCGCATTATGACAGTTTATCTGGCTTTCATACAATTTTGTACCGTGTTTTTCTCGACATTAAAATAAAAATCTTATATAAAACAACAACTTAAAATTCAATTATTTCAATTTAATCTGATAAACCGCAGTGCTACCGTTCACTTCATTTCCAACCACCAACAAAGGTTGGGGATTGGGCGAATCTTTGGCCGCAATAAAAATCAGACCTTCAGGTCCCACATGCCTTGTTTAATCACATCAGTACCGAAACTTGTAGTTTCATGTTTTCATTCGTCTTTTATTTAAATATGACCAAGTTATAAATATTAGATTGCATAGAGATTAAACTTTCATTGCATATTTCTTGCAATTTTTTGGCTCAATTATGCAAAGCTTTTACTACATCCAAATGGCAATATTCATTTAAACTGTTTAAAAATCTCAGCTTTATTGACTTATGAATAGCACGCCAACGCATCAGGCTTTACAACCCGAATTTAGACTTCTAGTGCTATTGGTCTCTATTGGCTTTTTTATGCAAGGCCTGGATACGACCATCGTCAATACCGCAATCCCAGCGATGGCAAGAAGTTTGGGCGAAGACCCGCTTCAAATGCATAGTGTGGTCGTGGCCTATGTCTTGTCTGTCGCAGCGTGTATTCCCTTAAGTGGTTGGTTGGCCGATCGTTTTGGTGTACGAAATACCTATTTCACAGCCATTATTATTTTTACATTAGCATCACTAGGCTGCGGTATGGCCAATAGCCTGAATGAGCTATTGGTTTATCGGGTAATTCAAGGCATAGGTGGCGCATTACTGCTACCTGTTGGGCGTTTGGCGATGCTCAAAGTGATTCCTCGGACACAGTTTTTATCGGCCATGAGTCTGATGAGCCTTGCTGGTTTAATGGGGCCCTTAATTGGTCCTACCCTTGGCGGTTGGATGGTGGAAGTCGCAACATGGCATTGGATCTTTTTAATAAACATTCCAATGGGACTGCTAGGGGTACTTATTACCTTTAAAGCCATGCCCAATGTGACCGAACCGAGCGTAAAACGATTCGACTTTATAGGTTTTTTCTTATTGGTCGTCGCCATGGTGGGTTTATCATTAGGCATTGAAAACTTTGCTAGCCCGCATCTTCCGCTATGGTGGAGCCTGCTTTTAGTCGCAGCAGGCATCATCGCTAGTTTGATCTATGCCTTTCATGCACATACCCACGCCAATGCGCTGTTTCGCAGTAAATTATTTCAAAATCGGATCTATGCCATTGGCATTATCGGCAACTTCTTTGCCCGCCTTGGCGGCAATGCCATGCCATTTTTGATTCCCTTAATGCTACAAGTGGCTTTTGGCTTTGAGCCGTTTATCACAGGTTTATTGATGATACCGACGGTACTCGGTTCATTGGCATCAAAACCGATAATTCGTCAAATTATTCAACGCTTTGGCTATCGTAAAGTGTTATTGGTAAATACCTTCTTGGTCGGCGCCTGTATTTGCAGTTTTGCACTCTCTACGGCTGAAACCCCCACGTGGTTACGTGCCTTACACTTTTTTATTTTTGGTATTTTAAACTCGCTGCAATTCGTTTCTATGAATACCTTAACCCTCAAAGATTTACCTCAGCAAGATGCCAGCAGTGGCAACAGTTTCTTGTCGATGATTATGATGGTGTCGATGAGTATCGGTGTGGCTTTGGCAGGGACTTTAGTCAACGTGTTTACGGCCTATTATGGTCCTGCACAAATCGAAATGGCATTCCATAGCACCTTGATTTTACTCGGCTGCATTAACCTGATTACCGCAGCGATTTTTTGGCAGATTCCTAAACATGTGGACGTCTAAACCTATGTCATCGGGCAAATCTATGACAGATCAACCGTTAAAGGGTTATGATAAAAGGGATACTTGGATACATTTTCATGCCTAAAAAAGCCAAATCACGTACCACAAAAAGTTCACTCAAAAAATACAGCCCGATTATTGCACTTAGCGCTATCAGCGGCGTCATGGTGGTGGCTGGATTAGGTTATTTAGCCGTGATGCCGCATCGCCCTGCATCTGCAGAAGAATATCCCGTCCAAGGTTTTGATGTTTCCCATCATCAAAAAGATATTCAATGGTCAAAAATTTCACCTAAAAAATACCAATTCGTTTATCTTAAAGCCACAGAAGGTGGCGATTTTAAAGATCGGAAATTTCAAGATAACTGGTTACAAGCACGGGAAAACGGCTTTTTAGTTGGGGCCTATCATTTTTATCGTCTGTGCCGTGATGGCAAAATTCAGGCAGAAAATTTTATTGCTTCCGTGCCGAAAAAAGCCGATGCCCTTCCTCCCGTGATTGATTTGGAATATGACACCAACTGCATTAACACCTACAGCAAAGAGCAGTTACTCAAAGAAATCAGCTATATGCATGATCGCTTGCACCGCCATTATGGCAAGCAACCGATTTTTTATACTTCGAAGTCTTTTTATAATATTGTCTTAGCTGGCGAGTTTAAACAGACGCCGCTGTGGGTCCGCGAATATAAAGGCCCGCCTGATCTAAAAAACAATCCGAAATGGCTGATTTGGCAACATACCAATCAAGGAAAAATTCAAGGCATCTCGACCACCGTCGATTTAAATGTATTTTCAGGTGATGCCAAGGCTTGGACTGATTTTTTAGACAAAAATGGCGTTTCCCCGATCAAACCCCGTTGATTTATTCACCGACTCAGGACAATATCGAACAAAATAATCCGTGAAAACTGAGTCGCAGGATGCGTATTTTAAAAATTTTTCTTATTATATTTTCAGTCTTTATGATCCTCGCCATCGGGATATTGGCATATTTGATCCAACCTTCAGGGACCTTGGCAGCGTTTAAAACGTGGCATTATCAACTTCCCACACAAAGCACTACAGATACTCACTCAGCGGCACCCTATCACGTAAAATTCTTTGGTGTTTCGACCTTACTGTTTGACGATGGCCAAGAGCAAATCCTCATCGATGGCTTCTTTAGTCGGCCATCGCTCAGTCGGACCATATTCACTCAGATTCAAAGTGATCAGCCTTTATTAAAAAGCTATATCGACCAATACGACTTAAAACGTACACGTGCTATTTTCGTGACTCATTCACATTATGATCATGCGCTCGATATTCCAATGTTGGCCCACCAGCTCCCTAAAGCCATGATTGTCGGCTCTAAAAGTACCTTAAATATCGCACGGGCGATGCCAATCGCTGAATCACAATTACACGAAGTTCAAGCATGGCAACCGATGAAAATCGGTAAATTCACCATTACTGCCATCCCCTCGCAACATACTCCGCCAACGGCCGTTAATGATGATTTGGGGGAAGAAATTTCGCAGCCACTACAACTCCCTGCACATTTTAGCCAGTTTAAAGAAGGTGGATCATATGACTATCTCATCCAACATGGGCCACATTACAGTTTAGTCAAAGCCAGTACTGGTGCTGTGCCCAAACAGTTGCAAAAACTAAAAGTCGATACCTTATTTTTAGGCATCGCTCAGCTTTCCAAGCAAACGACAGCGTTTCAACAGCAATATTTCAAAGAAACCTTAGCGACTCTTCAACCCAGCACCGTGATTCCAATTCATTGGGATAATTTTTTCAAACCACTGAATCCTGAGCTCGAATTTTTCCCTCGCTTTGCCGATGACACCCATCAAAGCCTAAATCTATTGATACAGTCGGCAGCAGCTCAAAACACCAAGGTGGTTTTACTCAGTCAATCTGTGTCGTTTGAGTTAAAAAATTCAGGAAAGCGCTAGATTAACTGTGCGATACTGAAATTCAATTTTTTAAGCACTGATCTAACTAGGCATGAGGAAAATTATACATATCGACATGGATGCATTCTTTGCATCAGTAGAGCTGCGGGAACGTCCAGAACTCAAGCAGCTTCCTGTTGTTGTGTCTTCACATCACCCTCGTACAGTCATCTGTGCCGCATCCTATCCTGCACGTGAATTTGGTTTACGTTCTGCAATGTCGATGGCACAGGCCCGTAAACTCTGTCCACAGATCGTGGTGATCGAACCTAATTTTGAAAAATATCGTGCCGTTTCGGCGCAAATTCATGCCATTTTTCAACGCTATACGTCGCTGATTGAGCCACTATCCTTAGACGAAGCTTATTTGGACGTCACAGAAAATTTACAACACATTCCTAGCGCCACCGAAGTCGCTATGCGAATTCAGGCAGAGATTTTACAAAGCACTGGTTTAACTGCCTCCGCAGGTGTCGCGCCCAATAAATTTTTGGCTAAAGTCGCTTCTGATTGGAACAAACCCAATGGCATTTGTATTATCAAACCATCACAAGTTCTGCATTTCATCCAAGACTTGGCACTGAAAAAAATTCCTGGCGTGGGAAAAGTCACTCAAAAAAAATTAAAAGCTATGCAACTCAATACATTGGGTGATTTACAAAAAATTGAAGAAACCGTTCTGATTCATCATTTCGGTAAATATGGCCGACAACTCTATCTGTATGCACAAGGGATTGATGAGCGACCGGTCCAATCTAGACGTGAACGTCAACAGATCTCCAAAGAAACCACTTTTGATGATGATCTCACCCTGAGCCAATGTCAGCCCTATTGGCCCAAACTGATTGACCAAGTTTGGTCTAGTTTAGAAAAAAAGCAGTTAAGCGCGCGCGGTGTATCGGCCAAATTAAAACTGAAGAATTTCCAAGTGCTACAGCACAGTAAAAGTTTTAAAACGTCACTGAATCATCGTGAAGACCTTGCGCAGGTATTGCAGCAATTACTGCATGAAATGCATATTTCCGAGGACGATCAATTTCGCCTGATTGGCGTAGGGGTTTATCAATTAAGTGCGCAAAACCAAGAAACACAACTTTCGCTGCTCTAAAAACTTCAAGAAGATCGTATTTGCTTAAGATTTAGGCAGAAGAACAAAATTAAAGCAATTTGCTATTCACAAAGCCTAAAATTAGAGTACTCTATCAGCGCACTACATTATCCGTGTATGCGCTGAGATGCTGAAAATCACCTTTACTTTCAGCATGCTGTCCTGTGATTGGCGTGACGATCAAATCCGAATATTACAGGGCAACTCTGTTGTCAATCATGGAATACCCCGCTGTATGCCTTCTGCAAAATCTGCTCCAAATCCTCAAAATATTTCACAAAATCAAGAACAACGTGCGCGTAAAGCCGCATTAAGTAGCTTCATTGGTGCCGTAGTCGATTGGTACGATTTTTTACTTTATGGCATTGTTGCCGCACTCATTTTCAAAGATCAGTTTTTCCCCAGTATTGGCAACAATATGGGAACCTTGGCAGCCTTGGCGACCTTTGGCGTCGGCTTCCTGTTCCGCCCCTTAGGCGGCATTGTGTTTGGACATTTTGGTGACAAACTGGGTCGGAAAAAAATGTTGGTGCTCACCGTGATCCTGATGGGCATTTCGACTGTCGGTATCGGTTTATTACCCAATTTTGCGGCCATCGGTTGGTGGGCCCCGATCCTACTCGTAACACTTCGGGCAATACAGGGTTTTGCTGTCGGTGGTGAATGGGGCGGCGCTGCCCTGATGGCTGTAGAAAATGCCCCGAAAGGCAAAAAAGCCTTCTACAGTAGTGGTGTACAAATTGGCTATGGCGTCGGACTCGTTCTGGCAACAGGCGCTGTGTCGTTAATTATTGCCACTTTGGGTGAAGATGCTTTTGCCGATTGGGCGTGGCGAATTCCCTTTATTGCCAGTATTGTCTTGCTGGCTATCGCAATGTGGATTCGACGTGATCAAGACGAATCTCAAGAATTCGTCGACCATGTGGTCAAAGCTCAACAAACGCCACAAAAATTACCGATTCTGCAAGCGATTAGCCAACACCCCAAAGCCTTTTTCTACATTATTGCGCTGCGCTTGACCGAGTTACTCACCATGTATTTGGTGACGAACTTTGCACTGAATTATTCCACCGCTCAATTGGGCATGGACAAACAGTTCTTCCTCAATATCACCTTAATGGTTGGTGCCATTAGCTGCTTCAGCATTCCGCTCTTTGCGTGGCTAGCAGATCGATTTGATCATCGTAAAATGTGTGTTCTGGGTGGATTGATTGGTGCGCTTTCTGCCTTTCCCTTCTTCATGGCCCTTGATGCACAAAATACTTGGCTGATTATTGTCGGTGCAATTTTCCTTGCCAATATTGCCCATGATATGGTGGTGAGTGTACACCAGCCGATTTTTACCTCCTTGTTTGGTACCGCCTATCGCTACAGTGGCGCAGGTGTCGGCTATCAAGTGGCTAGCATTATCGGTGGTGGCTTTACCCCAATGATTGCAGCAGCTTTGGTGATTTGGGGTGATGGTTCATGGCATTATGTGGCAATCTACCTTGCTGTCGGCTGTTTATTGACGGCCTTAGTTGCAGCTACGATGCCTAAAACTCAAGATTAAGTGCTCTTTTTGCTTTCAGGATATTCCGCATGACCATCCAACGCCTGCATGTTTCAAAACGCTTTTCCGAAATCGCTATTTCTGGTCAATTGGTTCATTTGGCAGGTCAATTGGCAACAGACCTTGATTTAGACATCAAAGGACAAACACAGCAAACATTTGAGATCATTGATCAATTTCTTGCAGATGCCGGTACAGATAAAAGCCACATTATGTCAGTGACCATTTATCTTAAAGATATTGAACAGGATTATGCCGCATTCAATGAGGTATGGGATACGTGGGTGTCAGACATTGAAGCATTACCCAGAACTTGTGTTGAAGCCAAATTATACGACCCGCGTGTACTGGTAGAATTAACCGTCGTAGCCGTTAAGCCTGAATAATCATTAAAAAAAGCATGTCTAAAGACATGCTTTTTTTTGCAAAAGATTTTGCTCTTTGAATCCCTAAGATCCAATAATTTTGATCTTTTTACGTTCCAAATCTGAATATAAATGATATTTTTTCAGATCATTAACCGGTACAAATGGCGCTTGTACACGCTGCTCATTTAAGAAATCTTCGCGTAATTGAACGTACTCAGGCACATCATCATAACGAATGACCCGATAGCCTGCCAAAGCGAGCAAAGCATCTTGATATTGCGACTGCTGCATCCGTTTTAGCACCATCGGATCATCTAAAGCGACGATCGCCAAGATCTGATGCTGTTCATCTAAGACGACAAAGTCCGCCACCATATTTCGATACTTGTTCCGCGTACGATAATATTTCGTGGTCAACAGTGCATCAAAAGACACATGCGCGAGGATCGTATGCTTAGGCAAAATTTCTTTTAAACGCGTGTAGGTTAATTGCTCATTAATGTTGAAAATAGCACGTTGTTTCAATGCGCTATCTTGTTGCTTAGAATCACCTTCTAAACTTTTCCAAGCCATTATGAGCACACAGAAGAGTAAAATACTCCCTATTACTATGTATATAGTCATCTCATAATCCTTTATATTTCTTATATTTTTGGTTTTTGACATACTTCTTATGAAGACGAAGTATACAACCAGTATTATTTTTTTAATTTCCTATTAAAAAAAATAACTCTAACTTTCACACAATACGTATTTAAACTGACAAAAAGTTGCAAACTTAAAGCGTTAAACATCACATGCCACTTCGTTCAGAGTAATAGCATCCATTGCTATATACAGATACTTTAGATCATTCGCTAAAACGACAGCAAGTGCATTTCCTCTCACTGTCAGACAATTCCGATAAGCTGTCAAATTTTGCTCGTATTTCATTGAGATAACCGACGCACAGATAGCATTGAGCTTGTAACAACATATAAAAATGCAAACTGTCTTATGCTGCCGAGCATAACACCCATAAAAAAAGACACCGAAGTGTCTTTTTTTATTTAATCATTTTAAGCGCGCGATTTAGGCTTCGATTTTCCTTTAGGTTTCGGACCGCCAAAAGGTTTTTTCGCATCACCCGTTTCACGCGGCGGCAGACCAGTATGCTGCGTCAAGATTTGACCGCGCTCAGGACGCTTCTTGGTATTTGAAGAACGCGATTGAGCAGCCTTCGTCCGATTACCTTGTTCGCCTGTACGTTTTTGTGAATCACCCGCAATGCTTGAGTTCTTTTTACGTGCAGATTGGTATTGGCCCTCAGCACTACCCGCAGGCTGATACGTCGGAATCAAATGCTGTTTTGAGTTCCCTATCAGATCCTGACGCCCCATTTCTTTAAGCGCTTCACGTAGCAACGGCCAGTTATTTGGATCATGGTAACGTAAGAAGGCTTTATGCAAACGGCGGCGTTTTTCACCTTTCACGATATCGACATTTTCAGTATAACGCGCCACTTTAGCCAGCGGGTTTTTACCGGTGTAATACATGGTCGTTGCAGTCGCCATTGGTGATGGATAGAAGGTTTGCACCTGATCGGCACGGAAACCATTCTTCTTCAGCCAAATCGCCAAGTTCATCATGTCATAGTCCGTCGTACCCGGATGCGCTGCAATAAAGTAAGGAATGAGATACTGCTCTTTCCCTGCTTCCTTACTGAAACGATCAAACATTTGTTTGAAACGGTCATAGGTCCCGATCCCCGGTTTCATCATCTTCGATAATGGACCTTTTTCGGTATGTTCAGGCGCAATCTTCAAGTAACCGCCGACGTGATGTGTCACCAATTCTTTGACATATTCTGGGTTTAACACCGCAAGGTCATAGCGTAAACCAGAACCGATCAGAATCTTTTTAATCCCCGGCAATGAACGCGCTTTACGGTATAACTGGGTTAAAGGCGCATGATCGGTATGTAAGTTTTGACATACACCCGGGAATACACACGACGGCTTACGGCAGTTCTTTTCAATCTCAGGATCTTTACATGCCAAACGGTACATATTGGCCGTTGGACCGCCTAAGTCAGAAATGATCCCAGTAAAACCCGGTGCGGTATCACGAATTTTTTCAACTTCACGCAAAATCGATTCTTCAGAACGGTTTTGAATGATACGCCCTTCATGCTCTGTAATTGAGCAGAAGGTACAGCCGCCAAAACAGCCACGCATAATGTTTACAGAGAACTTAATCATGTCAAAAGCAGGAAAACGCGCTTCACCATACGCAGGATGTGGCAGACGCGCATACGGCAAGTCAAACACATAATCCATTTCTTCTGTAGTCAATGGAATCGGCGGCGCATTCAGCCAAACATCACGCTCACCATGCTTTTGCACCATCGCGCGCGCATTGCCCGGATTGGTTTCCAAATGCAAAATACGGTTGGCATGTGCATACAGTACAGGATCATTCGCCACATCTTCATAGGCAGGTAAACGAATCACCGCCAATTCACGCGGCGGCAATTTATGCTTAATGGCTTTTGATGCAGGCTGCAGCTGCACGATTTGCGTGTCGGCGTCTAAGTTATCACCTTCACGAACAATCGGATTTGCTACCGCTTCTTTTTGGAAGCCTTGATATTGCGTAACGCTGTCTTTGCCTTTTTCGATTTCACAGCCTTCAAGGTCTTCGGTCATCACATAAGGGTTAATGATCGGATCGACACGGCCAATCGCATCGACATCATTCGATGCGATTTCAACAAACTTCGCTTTTGAAGCTCGGTTATTTTTATTCACAATAAATGCAGTACCGCGAACATCCGTAATCTCTTGGATTTTTTCACCGCGGGCCAAACGATGCATGATTTCCGTGATTGAACGTTCACCATTACCATACATCAATAGATCGGCTTTCGAGTCCATCAATACTGAACGGCGGACTTTGTCTGACCAATAATCATAATGTGCAATACGGCGCAGCGAGGCTTCAATACCGCCCAATAATACAGGCACATCTGGATAAGCTTCACGCACACGTTGGCAATATACCGTTGCTGCACGGTCTGGACGTTTATTCGGTTGATTATCCGGAGAATAGGCATCATCTGAACGGATTTTACGGTCAGCTGTATAACGGTTGATCATCGAATCCATGTTGCCGGCAGTCACGCCCCAAGCAATATTCGGTTTACCCAATACACGGAAGGCTTCTACATTGGTCCAGTCTGGCTGAGCAATAATCCCGACACGGAAGCCTTGCGCTTCAAGGGTACGGCCGATGATCCCTGAACAGAATGATGGATGATCGATATACGCATCGCCACAAACCAAAATAAAGTCGCAGCTGTCCCAACCGAGTTGATCCATTTCTTCGCGTGACATCGGCAAAAATGGCGCAGGGTCAAAACAAGACGCCCAATATTTGTCGTAATCAAACAACGCTTTTGGCGCAGTCTGCATAGTATAAGCAGTAGACATGGCTAGCAATTCTCGGCTGGCAGATGGAATGATCTGAAAAAAGATCAAAGAAGATGAAAGCCGATCATTTTACCATGAATTCCATTCATCATGCTTGATTATAATTTATACAATAGCTACAGAATCATTGAATTGTTTTATATAGACATCAGATGTAAAAGTGCTGTAGCACGACTATAAAACAAGATTTAAATAAATCATTTGTAACTTTGCTTTAGTTTAAATCAATCTAGAATGTGCCATGAGTTATCGCATTTTTATTCAACATTACGGCCTGCGCCTGTTGAAATTGAATGTGCATTCCAGGTAAATATTTTTCAATATAAATCTTACGCTTATCTATATTGTCTTGAGTCATCAATGGTTTTACATCAAGCATTTGACGGCGTGTCGTTTCCTGCTGATATTTTTGCCAAAAAATCAATGCTGCATTTTGATCAAAGCCCGCTTTCGACATCAGATCAAGTGCAAGAACATCAGCTTCTAGTTCAAATTTTGAAACTTTAGGCAGAAAAACCACTTGCCCAGTCACACTACTGGCAGCCGTTGCAAGCGCGCCGATACCCGCAGTTGAAGAAATCATCGCCACCTGACTTGCAAACAGCAAAGAAATCTTTTCACGATGATGATCACGTAATGCATGTGCCATTTCATGCGCCATCACAAATGCCAATTCATCTTCAGTCAGCTTTAAACTCCAATACAAACCCGTGTTAATGACAATTTTCCCACTCGGGAAACCATGTGCATTTAAATCTTTATTGAGATTCCCACTGACTTGCCAATCCCATTGACTCGAACCATGGCGGTAAAACTCCGCATTTTGCTTAAGTTTATTTAAAATTTGATCCAATTTCGGATCTATGATCAAAAGTTGCTTGTTTTTCGCTTGATGAATAAATTGTTGATAGGTTCTATCTGCCTGTTTAGTTAATAACTTTTGAGGAACGATAAAAAACTGTTTACGCTCTGCACCTGCTGGCCCTAAATTCGTGGTATTTGCATAAGCTGAGATTAAGATAAAAACCAAAGCCATCATTAAAATAGTTATATTTCTCATAATCACCTTCAGTTTAAAACCAATGATGATCTATATATAATTCCAACTAAAAATAAATGAAAAAAAATACGAAAAATACATATAAATGATAAATATCAAAAACTTGAAAATATATTAGCTTTTAAAAATGATAACCAAAAATATTTTATTTATTATATTGTGATGTATTTCATTATTATGAGGCACCTTTTAAAAGAAATATTAGACCAAAGTTGTATAATCATAAAAATAGTAAATTCAGCCATTTTTATAGTGTTATTTATATTAAAAAATAGATGTAAAACGAATATTAAATAATAGCTTATTCACATATTTCTATTTTAATTTATTCAATTGTATTGCTAAAAATAAACCGATCATCAAAATAACAGCAATAAAACTCGTCAAACCCATCCAACCAGACATTTCCCAAACCAAACCACTACTGCTACCCAAAATACTAGAACCTAAGTAATAGCAAAATAAATATAAAGATGAACCTACGGCACGGTATTGCAGGGATTGAACTGATACCCAACTACTTGCAGTGGAATGCGCTGCAAAAAAAGCGAAAGTGAATACAATCAGCCCCAAAATGACTGACCAAAATGCCGGAATGAGTATAATCAACAGCCCCAACAACATCATGATCAGCATTGCAGGTAAAACTTTTTCACGCCCAAAGCGTTTCCCCCAACTTGCAGCCCGAGGTGAACTATATATTCCTGCCAAATAAGCTATGGAAATTAGCCCAATCCAAGTTTGAGAAAGTTGATAAGGTTCTTCTAATAGGTGGTAGCTCATATAATTAAATATAGAGACAAAACATCCCATGAGGATAAAACCTTGAAGGAATAAGATTCTAAGCTTAGGATCTACTAAATTTTTAACGAAAGATTCATAAAATCGGTTGAAACGAATGGGATAAGCTTGAAAATGTTGAGATGCCGGAAGTAATAAAAAGAACGCTGTTGCTATACATAGATTAATGATGCCGATAATCATCATGGCATTTTGCCAACTAATATAATCAATCAATACCCCGGCAATGAGACGGCCGCCCATTCCTCCAATTGCGGTACCCGATATATATAGGCCCATTGCACACCCTATATCTTTTTGCGCAATTTCTTCACCTATATAAGTCATTGCAACAGCAGCTACACCACTAACACTTAAACCAATCAGCACGCGATTCAGTAGAAATACTTCCCAAAGTGGAAATATAAAACTGATTATTAAAAGTGACGCCGCCAAAAATAAAGCGGTGACCATCACAGGCTTGCGTCCAAATCGATCTGAAATCAAACCGGTGAAAAGTAGCCCTATCGCTAAAGCAATAGTAGAAAAAGATAAAGGAAAACTGCTATGTGTCGGGCTGACATGAAAGAAATCCGCAAAAATGGGCATCATCGGTTGTACACAATACAACGATGAAAAGATTGCGAAGCCTGCTAAAAATAAAGAAAATAAAATGGCAAGAAATGGTCGTGTGCCATATTCAATATATGGAGAAATTGAGGCTAAATTAGACATGAGCTTTCCATCAATGACACGGATAGTATACGCCTTTCAGCCTTTAATTTAAAAATCACATAAAAATGAATGAAGAATTCTTTATTTTCTTCTCTCTTCTCCATTTCTTTCCATTTTTTCCACACATAAAAAAACACCCCCTGGACTAGTCAGGGGGTGTTTCGAATAATGAGCTGGCGATGACTTACTCTCACATGGGTAACCCCACACTACCATCAGCGCTAAGAGGTTTCACTTCTGAGTTCGGGAAGGGATCAGGTGGTTCACTCTTGCTATTGTCGCCAGC
>NZ_VPDZ01000033.1:0-8850 GCF_013417465.1 Acinetobacter sp. YH12251
ATGGAATAGATCTACTTATTGGTCAACTTAAAGCATTTGATGGAGCATTACTTGTTATCAGTCATGACCGATATTTTCTTGATATGGTTGTAGACAAGATATGGGAGTTAAAAGACGGTAAAATTACGGAATATTGGGGTGGTTACTCGGATTACTTGCGTCAAAAAGAAGAAGAGCGACAACACCAAGCCGTAGAATATGAGCTGATGATGAAGGAACGGGAGCGATTAGAATCTGCTGTGCAAGAAAAACGCCAGCAAGCTAATCGATTAGACAATAAGAAAAAAGGAGAAAAATCCAAAAACTCTACCGAAAGTGCTGGACGACTTGGGCATGCAAAAATGACTGGCACCAAGCAAAGAAAACTGTATCAGGCAGCTAAGAGTATGGAAAAGCGTTTGGCTGCATTAGAAGATATTCAAGCACCAGAGCATTTGCGTTCTATTCGTTTTCGTCAAAGTTCAGCCCTAGAACTGCACAATAAGTTCCCGATTACGGCAGATGGTCTGAGCTTAAAATTTGGTAGCCGTACTATCTTTGATGACGCTAACTTTATAATACCGCTTGGCGCTAAAGTCGCTATAACTGGATCGAATGGAACAGGGAAAACGTCCTTGTTAAAAATGATATCAGAACGTGCTGATGGATTAACCATATCTCCAAAAGCTGAAATTGGCTACTTTACACAAACAGGATATAAATTTAACACGCATAAATCTGTGCTCTCCTTTATGCAGGAAGAGTGCGAGTACACAGTTGCGGAAATTCGTGCAGTATTGGCTTCAATGGGGATCGGAGCGAATGATATTCAAAAAAACTTATCCGACTTATCGGGAGGTGAAATCATCAAACTGCTTTTATCCAAAATGCTTTTAGGAAAATATAATATTTTGCTTATGGATGAACCAGGAAACTATCTTGACCTAAAAAGTATTGCCGCATTAGAAACAATGATGAAGTCCTATGCAGGAACTATTATCTTCGTATCTCATGACAAGCAATTGGTCGATAATATTGCTGACATTATCTACGAGATCAAAGACCACAAAATCATCAAGACTTTTGAGAGAGATTGTTAATGATAGCCAATCTAATCCGAACATTAATTATTGAACTCTTTAAAGGAAATTAAAAATGACAATTCAAGATATTCAATCACTTGCTGAAGCACACGGCTTGTTGCTTACGGACAAAATGAATTTCAATGAAATGGGCATTGATTTTAAGGTCGTTTTTGCTCTTGATACAAAGGGGCAACAATGGTTGCTGCGTATTCCTCGTCGTGATGGCATGAGGGAACAAATCAAGAAAGAAAAACGCATTTTAGAATTGGTAAAAAAACATCTTTCTGTAGAGGTTCCTGATTGGAGAATTTCATCTACAGAATTAGTGGCTTATCCCATACTTAAAGATAATCCTGTTTTAAATTTGGATGCTGAAACCTATGAAATAATTTGGAATATGGACAAAGATAGCCCGAAATACATAACATCTTTGGCAAAAACCTTATTTGAAATCCATAGTATTCCTGAAAAAGAAGTTCGGGAAAATGATTTGAAAATTATGAAACCTTCAGATTTAAGACCTGAAATAGCAAACAATTTGCAGTTAGTAAAATCTGAAATTGGTATAAGTGAGCAATTGGAAACCCGCTACAGAAAATGGTTGGATAATGATGTTCTATGGGCAGATTTCACCCAATTTATACATGGCGATTTATATGCTGGGCATGTACTAGCTTCAAAGGATGGAGCTGTTTCAGGCGTTATTGATTGGTCAACAGCCCATATAGATGACCCAGCGATTGATTTTGCTGGGCATGTAACTTTGTTTGGAGAAGAAAGCCTCAAAACTCTAATCATCGAGTATGAAAAACTAGGGGGTAAAGTTTGGAATAAACTATATGAACAGACTTTAGAAAGAGCAGCGGCCTCTCCTTTGATGTATGGTTTATTTGCCTTAGAAACTCAAAATGAAAGCCTTATCGTTGGAGCAAAAGCTCAGTTGGGAGTTATATAATTTAAAAATATGATTGCTGAGAACTGCCTTGTTTTGAAACTTGGTTGGCTTTAATTAGTTTTTAGTATTCTTTATAGAAAATGCCTCGATCAAGGGGCATTTCTAACAATCATTTAACATAAAATTTCTTATGCGAAATTTAGGTGTAAGCCCAAAGTAGAAATGTCCGGTTTCTCCAAAGTAAAAATGTCCGCTTTTAGAATATGCACTTTTGCAATTTTCTTAGCGGACGGTTTGATATGTTGGTGTCTATGTCGGATAAAGAACTTAAACGATTGTCGGTCTTGCAGGAAATCTGTGATCAACGCATAACCCAGTCCCAAGCTGCTCAGCTACTTCATATTTCAGAGCGTCAGATCAGACGTTTATTGCAAAAATACAAAGCTCAAGGCCCAGCTGCATTAGCCCATGCCGGTCGTGGTCAAATCAGCAATTCCAGGCTTCCTGAAGAGCTCAGACTCAAGTGCCTCAATATTGTTTCTGATCAACTGCATGGTTTCGGACCCACTTTAGCGCATGAAAAGCTCACCACCGTTCATGGCTTTGATATTTCAGTGGAAACACTGCGTTCCTGGATGATTGCAGCCGATTTATGGATTCCTCGCGCCAAGCGTCTGAAACGCCCGTATCAGCCTCGTTATAACCGGGACTGTTATGGTGAACTGATCCAAATCGATGGCTCACACCATGACTGGTTTGAAGGTCGAGCCCCTAAATGCTGTCTGCTGGTATTTATCGATGATGCCACAGGCAAATTACAGCATTTACGCTTCTGTGAGTCGGAATCAACCTTTGACTATATGATTTCAACACGTTTGTATGTTGAGCAGCATGGTAAGCCTTTAGCCTTCTACAGCGATAAACATTCAGTCTTCAGGGTGAATCAAAGCAGTAAGAAAGACACCAAGATTACCCAGTTTGGGCGCGTACTCAGCACCCTGAATATCGATATTATCTTCGCTAATTCACCACAGGCCAAAGGCCGTGTAGAACGAGCCAATAGAACGCTTCAGGACCGTCTGATCAAAGAAATGCGTCTGGAAGGCATCAGTTCGATTGCCGAAGCCAATGCCTGGCTACCCTGCTTCATTGAGCAGTTCAATCAGAAGTTTGCCAAGATGGCCTTTAATCCCAAGGATCTACACCGGACTGTCACTGAAACAGCCGAAGAATTAGATGATATTTTTACCTGGCGTGAACCCCGCAGAGTCACGAATAGCCTGACGATCACTTATGATAAATGCGTATATCTCCTGGAAAACACGGAAGAAAACCAAAGATTGATTGGCAAGTATCTTGAGTTTCTGGAATACCCGGATAGTACAGTCGCGATTGAATATCAGGGAAGAAAAATCAATTACAGCATCTTCGATAAATTAAGTCAGCTCAACCAGCGAGAGATTGTTGAAAATAAACGTTTGGGTTCTGTATTAGCCCATATTCAACAGCAGCATGAAGAACTAGAACAACAAAATAAACGCAATCGTTCTCAAAAGATGCCAAGCAGACGTGCACAGAAAACAGCAATTCAAGAACGAAATCTAAATCCTGTGCTTGACTTGGAAATGTCCATATAGGACATTTCTATTTGGTTATTAGGTAGGACATTTCTACTTGGGAATAACATTAGGTCTTATCCCAAATAAATCCATTAAAAAGATCTTTATCTTTCTGCTTATTTTCTTCGGTCTTATTTTCCGTATTTAAAAATTGCTCAAAATCGGCTAATTGCTGTTTAAACGATTCATCATTTTTTAATTTATTTAAAGCCCAAGCTCCCAGTAGAATTTTACGTCTCGTATCATCTTTACGTTGCTGATCAGAAACTTTCTTTTTTTCACGAGCAGCAATAGCTTGTTTTTGTGCTTTTAGTTGTCTTAATCGTTCTTCTTGCTTTGCAATTTTTTGCTCTAAAGTTTCAACACTCATACCATCACCATCTCAAGGAATCCCCCTCAAGCATAGGTCTGTTTGAATTGAAATTCAAGACAGCCCATGCTATCGTGGTTTTCCCGAAGGGCGCACTTAGCCATTGGATTTCATCCAATGGTGCGACAAGGGGTAAATCCCCTTTGTAATCCCCTGACCAACATATACATGTTGGTAATTTCGATAAATCGAAATAAAGAGCAAAAGCAAAATGGCGATATATCATTTTTCAGTTAAAACGATTAGTAGAGGTAATGGACGATCGGCCGTTGCTTGTGCTGCATATCGTTCAAGTGAAAAATTGGTATGCGATTTTTATGGAAAAGAACAAGACTACACAAGAAAAACTGGTGTCGAATTTACAAAAATCTATGCACCTGAAAATACAAATACTGAGTTACTCAAGCGCCAAACACTTTGGAATGAAGTCGAAAAGGTTGAACGTAGAAAAGATGCATTACTTGCAAGAGAGTTTGAGATTGCATTTCCCAGTGAGTTAAACGCTGAACAGCGTGAAAATATGCTCAATGAACTTTGCCGAAACCTCGTTAAAAAATACGGTGTCATCGTTGATGCTGCTATTCATGCACCTCATACAGACAGTGGAAGTGATGAACGCAACTACCATGCACACATCATGTTCACAACCCGAAGTATTAATGAGCAGGGTGGCTTTTCAGCAAAAAAATATAGGGACTTCAGTCGTGACAATGGCACAGAAACTGTAAGCCACTGGAGAGAATCATTTGCAGAGTTATGCAATCATCACCTGGAACAAAATGGATTTGATGAACGTGTCGATCACAGAAGTTATGAAGACCAGGAAAGTGACCTAGAAGCAACTCAGCACGAAGGTCCTCAAGCGACATACCTCCGGAGACGAGGGATATTTACAGAAATTAGTCTGAAAAATGATGAAATTAAGCTACGTAATTTAAAAATCAAAAAGGTCATCGCACTGGATGAAAACATCAAAGTATCTGAGGATCTTGTTCAAAAAGTACGAAGTGAGCTTCAGTTTCAATACTCTCAAGCTGAGTATTCAGAAAAAACTTCTCAGAAACTTTATGAATTCCAAAATGAAGAATTATCAAAATTAACAACAAAATTAGACACGATGAGTTCTGCAATATCAGAACTACGCAAAAAAGAGCCTTTATTTTTTAAAACAAAATGGATCAATCAAATAAATGACCTGATCGACCAACACAACACCCAACTAGACATCCAAAAGCATATTTCTGGTCTTAGTGAAATAGAAAAAAAAGAGAGATATTCTGATCATTTAAATAAATGGACAGAAGAAAATCAGCTGCTCCAGCCTAAAAAGTCTTTTGCAAAACTTGACGAACCGAACATCACTGTTAAACAACGAAAACTTAATGATCAAATTTCAAATATAGATCATCAAATTTCTGAAATATCACGCAGAGAAACTGAGTATCAAGAGTATGTACGCGATCAAAGACTGGAGATCATAAATAGTTATATATTTGAAGAAGATAACTATGGAAATAAATACTTTAGTCCTCAAAATGGTGAAAAACAAAAGCGACTATATGCAGAAGAAATGGAAGATCTAAAAATCCAAGAATTGCATGCGGCTTTTACAAAAAAAATTGAGACCGAAGCGCAGCAAGAGTTTTCCCAAAAAATAGCAATACAGCTCGAAAACGACCGAAAAGATCGTGAATCTAGAGAACAGCAGTTACGTAAAGAACGAGAGCAACAAGAACAACGCTATGCACAAGAACGAGAGCAACAAGAACATTTGGCATTTTTAAGACGCCAAGAACAAGAAAAACAGCAGAGAAATGAGCCTAAAAAGCCAGAAAATGACAATAACCATGACTACACGCCTTAGCAATCCCATTTAAGCGCAAAAAAACGGGGGTTTTAGCGACTTTTGATAGAAATACAGTAAAACTATAGTTGATAAAAATAAAATCGCTTAGAACGCAAATGAGAGCCTTTTAGCGAGTGTCTACGAGCGACACAACGAAAGGTTGCTTATTCCCCCTCTGAAAAACCGTTTTTTATTGAATTACTGGGGACAGTGATTAGCGAGTGTCTACGAGCGAAGTATTGATGCTTTTGCTCGTCAAAAAGCATGAGCATAGCGAATGCATTATTCATGTTTTGCTTTTTGAATCCTTGATCATATATGCAAAAAACTGCCCCCACGAAGCGAGTGAAACGAGCTTCAATAGAGTACGAGCTTTAGCGAGTACCAAGGGCAGTTTTAATAACTCACTTTGGAAATAAATTCCCTTTTATTCTTTTAAAAAGCTTTTAAAAGCTTTTAGACCCTCTGAAAACCTTATGCAGCAATAGTTTCAAGCGTTAAAAGGGTACAAATAGCATGATAAAGGGTACAAATAGCATGATTTTATCGTTTAAAAGGGTACAAATAGCATGATTAAAGGGTACAAATAGCATGATAAAGGGTACAAATAAATTATTGTACCCTTATGTTTATTGGTGTACATTGTTTTCTCATAAGGGTACAAAAATCATGTTCATTTTTTATAAGGTTTGATATCTGAATGAATAAAGAAAATAGTTATGATAAATCTTATCCAGTAACAACAATGGCTATTCAAAACAAAGTTACTGAATGCTTTAAAAGCATGTCTGTAGATGAAAAAAGAATTTTAATTATGGCTTCTCCGATTGCTAGAAATATCGATGCAAGTGAACAAGATCAAATCTTAATATCTGCTCAACAATTTGCTGATGACTGTGGTATCAAAGTCAATTCTGCTTATAAACAAATTGAAAATGCGTCAAAAAAACTAGTAGATCGGTCCTTTTCATACGTTAATGATAGGGGGAAAAAGGTCTACTCTAACTGGGTAATTGATGCTACTTATGAAGATGCAGGGATATCTTTAAGGTTTACATCTATTGTTTTGGTGATGTTGAAAATTTTAGATAAATACAATCCATACACTCGTTATAAAAAAGATGTAGTTCTAAAATTAAAAAAAGACTACTCAATAGACTTTTACCATTTAGCGAAAAAAAATCAGGCAAAAAATGGCTTTGAATTAACGCTAGATGAAATGTTTACAGAGTTTGGTTTACCAGAATCTTATAGAGATTTGAGGAACTTAAAACGAAGAGTTTTGAAGAGCTCATTAGATGAAATTAATGAATTTACCGATGTAACAGTTGACTATAGTCCAGTTAAAAAAGGACGTTCTGTTGTCGGCTTTAAGTTCACTGTGAAAGAAAAATCTAAGCCAAAATTAATAGCTCCTGAGCGAGATCCAAAAACAATAGATATATTCTGCAACCTGTCTGATGCTCAAATTAACAAGTACAGTGCTATTTTATCTAAACTTTCTGAGCTATCAGACCTAAGTAACTTCCAGGACTATCCTAGTTTTGCCCTTTGGATTAGTGGCATCTTACGAGATCCGAAAAGTGTAAGAGAGGAAACAGCAAAGCGGATTTTTAAAGCTCTTCATAGCAAGACGGATTTTAAACCATGAAAACTAGAGCTGAATTAGATGCAATGAGCCATCAAGAACTCAAAGACTATGAGCAAAGTTTACTTGCTCTGTGGACACCAAGAATGGCTATTGAAAGTGACATTGAAAGGTTAAGCACTAATCGCAACGAATTATTAGAAATTTTTAATCAATTAAAAAATCCTGATGCTCCTGAAAATGAGCGTTTAAAAAATTCTATTTTATCGCTCAAATATAAGATTGAAGATTTAGAAGATAAATTGGATGATCTTATTCAAGATAATCGCTTAAATCGTGCAGATTGAATTATTCAGTTTATTTAATTAAAACCGTGAAACATTGATCAAAGAATAGGCGTGGAACGTGAATAGTCACAAAAAAGCCGTTCCAGTGCGCTGAACCCTGGAACGTCTTAGTATAAGTTTATGATTTATATCGAATAAAAAACAGTATTTCGTATAAGGTGTATTATGTTAATTTTAGAAAATCTTCACTACTATTATTTTAAAATAAGCCTTATATCCAAGCATAAAACAAGGTTGTCTAGACTTCTTTTAACAGTAAAGTTATCATAAAACTGAATTTTATTTTTTAGGTAAGTTTATGCATTCTATCCGCATTCGTTAAGACACAACTATTTGCATAGTGACACTATTTTATAATGGTGGGCTTTTGTTGTGTCTTTAAGAATATATGCGGATATATAAAGTAAAAGTATGCTTAATTTATAAGTATGCTTTTAGTGCATAGTTTCCAGTTATAACTTAATTGACTAGCTATTTGTCCACCCTGTGGATGAATAGCTTTTTTTTTGGGAGGACACTGTGATGCTAGCTTTTGTTTTCACCTAAATCCTGTTTGCTGCATAAAAAATTTCAAGAGCTAAACAGGAGTAAATAAAAATGAGTTTAATTATTAAAGCGAGAAACATACGCTTGGATTATGCTGGGCGTGATGTTTTGGATATTGATGAATTGGAAATTCACTCTTATGACCGTATTGGTCTTGTGGGTGATAACGGAGCAGGAAAGAGTAGTTTACTCAAAGTACTTAATGGCGAAATTGTTTTAGCCGAAGCGACATTACAGCGTTTTGGTGATTTTGCACATATCAGCCAACTGGGCGGAATCGAAATAGAAACGGTCGAAGACCGGGCAATGTTATCTCGCCTTGGTGTTTCCAATGTACAAAACGACACAATGAGTGGCGGAGAGGAAACTCGTGCAAAAATTGCTGCCGCATTTTCCCAACAAGTACATGGCATTCTAGCGGATGAACCAACCAGCCACCTTGATCTCAATGGAATAGATCTACTTATTGGTCAACTTAAAGCATTTGATGGAGCATTACTTGTTATCAGTCATGACCGATATTTTCTTGATATGGTTGTAGACAAGATATGGGAGTTAAAAGACGGTAAAATTAC
>NZ_VPDZ01000034.1:0-8229 GCF_013417465.1 Acinetobacter sp. YH12251
ATAATCAGCGAAGAATTCAAAAAGGCTTGGATTTTAAGACACCAAATCAAATGGCAGAAGACTTTTATCGGTTAGCTGCCTAGAATCTCCCAAGTGAAAGTCTCCTGCTAATTCAGCACACATCAGTCCGACTAGTTTATCAAGTTAAAGATGATCAGGTAGTTATCTTGCTCATTACGGTTGGGAAACGAGCTGACAGCATAGTTTATGACGAAGCGAAAAAGCGCATTAAAGACTAAAAATGGGAGCTTAGAGCTCCCATTTTTGACTTCGCATAACGTGTATTATGTTAATTTTAGAAATAAGTCACCTATAAATTTTGCTTTTATATAAACGACTAAATTAGGTCTATTAGTAATACTCCCTAATAATTCATAATCATAATTCGTCTTTTTAATAGATACATTTAAAGTTTCATTTATAGCTTTTTCTATACTATTATCATGTTGTTTTATAATAACTTTCGATTTTTGATTAATGATTTCACCTTGAAAGGAAAATGCATAGTTTCCACCATTTATTATATTATTTTGTACTACAAAAACTCCATTACCAAAATCATTAAAATTATCTTGAAATTCAAGGAAGTAAATACCATCTCGCATTCTTAAAATACCAGTTCAACAAAGTGAGTGTTTTATATATTTTACGCCAATTTCAACTTTAAATAAGCTTTTAGTTGTTCAAACAAATTGAGCTACCTCTCCTGTAATACAAACATTAGCATTTCATAGTAGTTAACCTTTATTTAACATAAAATCTCTTATATGAAATTTAGAACTTATCCCTTAAAAAGATCATTAAAAAGCTCTTTATCTTTCTGTCTATTTTCTTCTGTCTTACTTTCCGCACTTAAAAACTGCTCAAAATCAGCCCATTGATGTTTAAAAGATTCATCATTCTTAAATTTATTCAAAACCCAAGCGCCAAGCAAAATTTTCCGTCTAGTTTCATTTTTCCGTTCTTGAGCTTTGGCTTCACTTAAAAGTTTTTGCTGCTTAAGTTTAAGCTCATTCTGTTTCTGTTTTGCCTGTTCTAAGATCTGCTCTTGTTCTTTTTTCAAATACTCAATTTGCTCTTGTAGAGATAACTTCTTCTGCTGTGCTTTAGTGAGCTTCTTTAAAACTGCATCTTTCTTTTCTTGAATATCTGACATAGTATTAAACCGTGATGATCAATAACCAAACATCATCATAGAGTCAAAAAACAAAGCGAGCAATATCAAACGTAGCGAAGCGAAGTTTTCCCGGAGTGAAACGAAGGGCGCACTTACCCACTTTTATCATTTCATTCAAAAGTGGACGTTGCGACAGGGGAAACCCCTGTACCCCATGACCTCGCTTTAGCATGGTCAGCAACTTTTTCAAAGTTGCAAAAATCAAAACCACGGTATGCAGAAATTTAGGTTTTTAAAGTGGCAATTTTTCATTTGAATGAAAGCAACATCTCACGAAGTGACGGACGTTCAGCCGTTGCTTGTGCTGCTTATCGTGCCTGTGAAAAATTAGAGGATCTGACTTTTGGAAAGACTCAGGACTACACTAAAAAAAAGGGACTTGCATACAAAAATATTTATGCACCAGAACATACCAATACAAAACTTTTAGACCGTCAAACACTTTGGAATACAGTAGAAAAAAAAGAATTCAATGCCAATGGCTCAATGAAAGCCAATGCACGACTCGCCAAAGAATATATCTGTGCTTTACCACATGAATTAACAGATGCAGAACGCATAAAAATCGTTGATGACTTTTGCCGAGACTTTGTGAACAAGCACAATGTTATTGTCGATGCCTGCATCCATGCACCACATGAACATAACGATGAAACCAATAATAAAAACTATCACGTACACATGATGTTCACGACCAGACTCATCAATGAAAAAGGCGAATTAGGAAAGAAACAAAGAATCTTCAACGACCATGGTCCCGAGATCCTGAAGGACAGCCGAGCAACTTTTGCCAATGTTGTAAACACAGTATTGGAAAATGCTGGACTAGATGAACGCATCGACCACCGCAGTTATAAAGATCAAGGCTTAGGTTTCCTTGAACCCACCCATCATGAAGGGCATGAAGCTACAGCACTTCGCAGACAATATGACGAGGAACAAAAAAGACCGCTTGAAGAACGTAACACTGAAATTGTGCTACCAAGAATTGCACTTGAAAATGATGCAATCAAAGCCAAAAATTTAGATGCTGCACGAGAATACCAACAGATCATCAAGGGCCTTGATCAAGAAATTATTGTTCCAAGTCGATTAGAAGATCAGATTACCCAGCTGGAAAACGAACTTCAGTTAACCGAAGCAGAAGAAAAAGAGCTTTTAGCAGAATTAGTAAATCTCAATCTAGAAGAAGAACGCCTGCAAGAACAACAGGTTCAACAGATCGACAACGCATATGATGACTTCATCCGGTGCCAAGATATTTATGCAGAATTTGCCAATCAGTTTTACACCATTCAAAGCAATGCTGCTGATAATCAAAAGCAGATTGAATCAAATCTCACCAAGACAAAACGATGGTTAGCAGAAAACAAAAGCGATTTTTACCTACATAGCAATAATTTGTTTTATGACTCTTATCATCATACTTACAGAGATATAAAAAAACCTGATTTTTATGCGACTGAAAAATCAGTAGAACAGGCAAAAAATGAGAACTGGAGAGAATACGCAACCGAGGTCGAACAACTTGCTAAAGAATACGATATTGAGAATGTTGTCCAGCGCTTAGGCCAATGCTCAGAGATACTGGAAAATAATGGGATTGAACGACCAACGATAAAACCCTCGTTTTGGCAGAAGCTAAAACGAGAGTACGTTCATTCATTCGATACCCTACATGATTTTAATGATGATATGAGTCCCCTCCTTAAAGCAAAACGGGCAGATGATCTCAAAATTGAACAAGAAAGAATGCAGCAAGTACGCCAAGCGGAAGTAGATCGGCAACGAAGAATTGAAAATGATCGCAGAGAAAGTGAATTTAGAGAGCAATTACGTAAAGAACGAGAGCAAAAAGAACAACGCTATGAACAAGAAAGACACGAACGAGAACATTTGGAATTTTTAAAACGCCAAGAATTGGAAAAACAGCAGAAAAACGAGCCTAAAAAACCAGAAAATGAAAATAACAACGATTACCGACCTTGGTGAATGCTGTTTAAACGCAAAAAAATAGGGTTTTTAGCGATGTTTTGCTAAACCACAGTAGATTTATAGTTGAGTTAAGAAAAAACTCTTAAATCGCAAATGAGAGCATTTAGCGAGTGTCTACGAGCGAACTACAGGGATCTAAATTTTTCACCTGTTTTTCCCTGATTACAGGCTCCCCTGTGTATCAAGAACTCAGAATCAGAGCATCCCGAATGGGTGCGAACTGATTACGATGGCTTTATGTCGAGCGAAGCGAGTAAAAAGCTCATGAGCGAAGCGAATTCCGAGCTGCTTTTGCTTTTTTTTAAAGTCACAACCCAATGAGCCAAAAAATTGCCCCAACGAATCGAGCGAAAGCGAGATTCAATAGAGTTTGAGCGCAGCGAAAACCAAGGGCAATTTTTCTTATCCTGGGCTTTTAATTATTTTTAATGCTTTTAAATGCTTTTAGATCAGAATAAATTTATATATTTCAATAATTAATAATCTTATATACCCACGTTTAGTTACCTATATACCCACGTTTAGTTACCTATATACCCACGTTTAGTTACCTATATACCCACGTTTAGTTACCACTTACCCACGTTTAGTTACCCTATGGCTTCATCTAACCTCAAATAAATATTTGTGGTTATAACTACATTGTTATAATCTGTGGGTATAACAATGTTTTAATCAATCTCATGTCAAAAGAATTAGTTGTAAAAACAAATCGCTTAAACCAAGCTTTCCAGACTTTGTCTTTATCAGAATTTCATATTGTTCAACTAGCTATTGTTGATGCTAGGCATACAGGTACAGGCTTAAGTACAGATACACCATTACGAATAGATGCTCTGAGATATGCAGAAATTTTTGGAACAACCAGACAAAATGCTTATCAACGGATGAAAGAAGCTGAAGACTCGTTATTTAATCGTAGATTTAGTTTCTTTGATGAAAACGGGAAATTAATAAAAAGCAGATGGATTCAGCAAGTAAGGTACTTAGATGATGAAGGTGCTATTGAGTTAGTTTTTACACTAGCTGTTGTACAAGGTATAAGTAAAATTGACGGAATTAAGGATTTCTTTACTCAATATTTATTAAGCCAAACAGCACAACTGAATAGTACCTATTCAGCAAGGCTATACGAATTACTGATTCAGTGGAAAGCCGTTGGAAAAACACCTTTATTCGAGTTAGCGACATTTAGAGAGCAGCTTGGTATTGGCGTTAATGAATATAAGCGTATGGATCACTTCAAGACGAGGGTCCTTGATTTAGCTATTACAGAAATTAGTGAAAAAACAGATATTGAGGCTAGTTATGAGCAGCATAAAAAAGGCCGTTCAATATCAGGCTTCTCTTTTTCATTTACACAGAAAAAAACTAGAAGTGCATCAAGTGAAAATAAAAAGCACTCGGAGAATTTAAATCTCTTTTCAAAAAAAATGACAGATCCTCAACGTCATTTATTTGCCAATAAGCTCTCTGAGCTTCCTGAAATGAGTAAATATTCAGAAGGCAGTGAAAGCTATCCTCAATTTGCAGTAAGAATTGCAGAAATGCTTAAGGACTCTGAAAAGCTAAAAGAGTTTTCTCCAATGCTTGAAAAAGTTGGCTATCGTTAAACTACTAATGTAACGTTACATGTTTAAATAATATCTACTGGCATACATCTTTTTACTTAGGTTACATGATGAAAGCATTATCTGTGATTGAGCTAGCTGAACTCTATGGGATGAACAGACAGAGTATCTATAAGCGTATAAATAAAGGTGATTTATCTAAAAATAGTGATGGAAAAATAGACCTATCGGAAGCAATACGTGTATTTGGAGAACCATCTAATAAAAATAGAGATGTAACCACGTTACAGTCTACTGCGGTACAAAAAGAGACAGAAGTAGACATGCTAAAACAGCAGGTAGACATACTAAAAAAACAACTGGAACTTGCACATGAACGAGAAATTTTCCAAAGAGAACAACTAGAAGCAAAAGACAATCAAATAGAAGCAATCCAACGACTGCTAGAAGCCCCAAAAACCAATATGACTACGTTTACCGATCAGAAACCTAGCCAAGATATAGCAACGGATCCTCGGTCAGAACCTGAACCGAAACATGACGGATTGACTACTCCAGAGCAGACTGAAAATAAACGTATTCCAGTACCGGAACATGTTGAACCGGAGCAGCCGAAAAGAGGGTGGTTAAGCCGGTTTTTCTTACCAAATGGCTAAGGGGATTATTCAACTGAGCTAATCAAAGTTGTGAAACATTGCTTAAATAATAGGCGTGGAACGTGAAAAATAATAAAAAAAGCCCGGTCATGGAAACTCGGGCTATCAACTAGGAGCTACAACATTGATTTATATAGAGAATTATAATGCATTTCGTATAAGGTGTATTATGTTAATTTTAGGAGATCTATACAATTCTGTACTTTTTCACAATCATAGAAAAAGCAAATAAAATACTTATCCAAAATAAATAATCAATAAAAAAATTGAGAAAAACAAATTGATCCATGCCGATGAAAATAAATAAAGGATTGATACTTATACTTCCGACTGGAGAGGTTTCACCATCTATAAGGAACTGTAGAGGAAATCCCCCAGCTATGACTTCAACTTCTCCAAGCTTATCTACAACTATGCGGTCAACTAATATATTTTTTTGATAAAGCAAAGATACGTAGGTCAAAATAATTGCTAAGAAATTAAAATATAAAAATTTTTTCATAATTTTATCTCATATATCTATTAATTTTAACAATTTTTAATCAGAGCCTTTTGGAATAATTTGCTTTAATTTCTCTATTATGATTTTATCAAAAAATTCCTTTAATATGAAAAGATTAGAATTTATTTTATTAAGTTTACTTGCAGCCTGTAGTCCAGTTACAGAAAAAATTGAATCAAATATAGTTGTTCCACGTATTCAATATACGGGGGGAGCAGATAATGCAAGTTATAGTGAGGCTAAGCTTATTAGGGAAGGTAAATGCCTATACCTAGAACATGCTGATGGATCTAAAGTTCTGCCAATTTTTGCTACAAAAACTCTAGATTGGGATATGGAAACTAAGAGCCTAAAAGTAGATTCGGATACTTATTTTTTAGGTGATAAAGCAGCATATGGAGGCGGAGAATCCTATCCTCTAGAAAAAAATAATTATTCTTGGATAACTGAAGTAGATCCTAGCTGTGATACCTCAAAAGTTATAGTTATTAGTCGACTCATAAGACCAATTGAACAGAACTACCAAAATGAAGAATAGCCTATTTTACTGTCTTGCATTAGTTTTAATTATAGGATGCCAACCATTAGAAAAGAATGGATATATTTCTATTAAAAATTGGACCAATGCCCCAATCACAGATCTTAAAATAACTTATATCAGTGCTCAAAAAACTTATAGCTTAGGTACTCTTTATCCTTATTCGGAATATAAATACGCCATCAACTATGAGCAGCATAATGAGGATTCAATAATCTTTTCATATGTAGATAAAAGTCATAAAAAGATTAATCAAGAAGTAGCTACATATGCAGCCAAATATGATAGGAGAATTTATGAAATAATTATTCAATAGAATATAAATTTATATAGAAATTACAATTACTAATTGAACGAAAGAGCTTCTATTTGAAGTTTCAAAAACTGGAGTTTTCCACCAATCTAACCTCCATTTAACATAATGGCGGTTATACGAAACTTAGATGTAAGCCCAAAGTAGAAATGTCCGCTTTTAGAATATGCACTTTTGCAATTTTCTTATGTTCTTAAAAAAAATAGTTCTAATTAGTACAATAATAACTAGTAGTCTTGCTCTTGCATATGATCCTACAACGCCTTCATATTATTTAACGAAAGAATTGTGATGTGTGCAGAATATTATGCAGACTGTATTGATGTCTATGGGTCTGCTGGTAGCGGTGGAATGTCAGAGTGTGGAAACTCTTTAAATACATGCATCACTACAAGTGATTGGAATCCACCAAATCTTCCTGTACCATCATCGGATAGATTATTAAACCTTTTTAGTTCAGAAACTAGAGAAGCTACAACAAGATATACCACGGCCTAATAAATCAGGATCTCAATGTAATATGATTGGGATCCTTACCAACATATATAGAAGAGAAAAATGGATCAATTAAAAAAAATAAATGATGATTTGTATCAAGCTGCAATATTATTAGACAGTATTCCTAGTAAGATTCAATCAGATCCATCACTAGAAAATAGAGAAAATATCTTACTGATAGGAAAAGCTCTCAGTCATATTTTTGAACTCCAAAATAATATTTATAAAATTCGCCCTGATTTAAAAAATAATAATCAGTAATAACAGTTATTTATAGTATTTTTTAAGAAAGATAGCGGCTCATTTGAGAATATAAAAGTAATATTCTATTTGTAATAGTTTCTCTGAAATTAACATAATACGGATTATACGAACTAGCCACGTAATGCAACTTGCATTACAATATTCCTATGCATTCAATAAATGGGAAAAATAATGGCTACTGTTAACTTCAGGGTCGATGAAGCCCTTAAAGAAAAATCTTATTCAGTTCTAAGAGAACAAGGTATTGCACCTACTGAGTTTTTTACAAATGTCCTTGAATACATTGCAGCGACTGGGAAACTCCCTGTACAAAAAGCCTTACTCTCAGAAGAGGATACCGAGCTATTAGCGATTGTTCGTAAACGTATTAATGATCCTAAAGAAATGTTTGAGGAAATTACTTTAGATGACTTATAAGCTTTTACGTCATAAGGACTTCACAGCTGAATGGGAAAAGCTTCCTAGTGCTATAAGAGATCAATTTAAGAAAAAACTTGCCAAGGTCATAGAGCAGCCACATATTCCAAAGAATATGCTTAGAGGTGATCTTGCAGGTTGCTACAAAATTAAATTATTAAAGGCTGGAGTCTGATGTGTGCTTAAAAAACAGGAGGGTTTAACTTGGTAAACTATACATACTCATTAGGAGTTTACCATGAGCAAGAAACAGAAGACTTACACCGCAGAATTTAAAGCTGAAGCCATAAAAGCCATT
>NZ_VPDZ01000035.1:0-6715 GCF_013417465.1 Acinetobacter sp. YH12251
CGACCTCATTCGAGTCTAGACAAAATGACACCAAATGAGTTTTACTATGATCAGCTACCCCAACAAAACAAGGTGGCTTAACTAGAGCGGAATATCACTTATAAATACGCTTTTAGTTGTTCAAACAAGTGGGACCACCTCTGTGACTCTTGCCAAGGTTGGGGTATCAGTCATCCAATAGGGATCAATCAGGTGTGTTTACAATAAACTTTCGATTTAAATGTTTAGGTGGCACAATCTTAGGACGATCGTGAACATAGCTTTTATGCCTTTTATATCCTCGAACAGTAGCAATACTATTGTTCTTCCGCACAAGACTAGATATGCAGCTTTCACCCAGTTCTTTTAGATCCAGCGTGACACGCCTATAATCATAAATGTCATAGCTAACATCATAAGAAGACCGGATCAGTTGCAATAGCTGTTTTTCGTCAATGGCCCTGCCTGATTAGGGTGCATTCAACCAGGCATAGTAACCAGCACGAGGGCCGACACATCGTTTTAATCTTAAATTGATGTCTGTATCCTAGGATAAACTGATACTTCACTCGAGCAGGCTTACAAAGTACCTTGCGGCCTTTTTAAGATATCCCGTTCCTCTTCAGTTTGTTTTAGCTGACTTTTAAGGCATAGAATTTCTCTCATTGCTTCGAACAGTTCATTTTCATCAGAATTGTTATGCAAAGGCTGTACGGCCTTTAGCCATTTATAAATGCTGCGCTGTGTACGCCTAAACGCTCTGCGTCATAAGTGACAGAATAGCCACACCCAGTCATCAATTTAACAGCTTCATCTTTAAATTCTGAGGTGTATCGTTGTCCACTCATAAGGTCCTCTTCTATGCAAAAATAATAGACGAAATTTGTCTAGGAGAATGGTGGCAGTTCAAAATGATGGTGATGTATGTCTAGAATTTTGGTGGATATTCAAAGCATGCTTCCGTAATTACTCAACTATTAAATAAAAAGTTGACCATAAGATGCCTGTATATTTCCTAAAAAAGTTTTTAGAAAGCTTCATAGAATCAATTTATTTCAGCTATAGATTATGCATGATTGTTTAGTAATAGTAATCGATAAAATATAGATTTTTTTGATTGATCAAAAGCTTTTAATGTAAATTAATAAAACATCACAAATAAATGAGATTTTTTTAACATTAATTATAAAAAGTGATGTTTTGATTGATGCATTGTGTATAATTAATGTACTATTCTAGTTGGATAATGTGCATATGGGTTTGGTTTTGTAAGCTTATAAGTCTGAATTATATGTTTTATCTAACAAGTCTAACAATCATCTATCTTTATTAGGGTTAAATAATGAAAGCTTTAAGTACATTGGTAGCTTTATCTGCATTGGGTATGTCAACTATCGCATTAGCAGCCTCAGGGACTATTACAATTAATGGTAAAATCTATAACGAAACTTGTGTTCTTTCAGGCGCTGACTCAACAGCAACTGGAACAGGAAATGTAGTAGTAACTTTGAATACTATTCCAAGCTCAAACTTTACAAGTTTAAATCGTGTAAGCGGCTTGAAAGCTTTCAACGTGGGATTAACAAAAACTGATGGATCAGCTTGCTATACCGCTGCTGGTTTAGGTGCAAATCTTGCTCCAGTAGTTACTCTAAGTACAGCGAATGCATCTGACTATAAAAGTGATGAAACAACGGCTTTATTAAACAAAGCATCGACAAAATCAGCAACTAATCCTGCATATATTCAAATATTAGCTAAACCAAACTCAACAGGCGCGGGCGTAGCTGTAGATTACAGTAATACAGCGACACAAGCGAAAGCGGCTTATGATTCTACAAATAACCGTTTTTATTATGCCGCTCAGTACTATGCTGGAACTGGTTCAGTAATCCCAGAAGCTCAGGATGTTACAGCAGTAGTAACTTACAATATTACTTACCCATAATAATTAGAACAGGAAAAATGATGCGTAAAATTATTTTATCATTGCTTTCAGCATGCAGTATTCACTTTGCCGTGGCGGGAGTAACGATTGATGGAACACGCATCGTTTTTCCTGCAAGTTCATCAAATGTTGGTGTGCAAATTAGAAATGAATTCAACACCCCAGCACTAGTTCAAACATGGATTGATGATGGGGATTTAAGTGAAATTCCTGAAGCAGAAAAAATACCATTTGTTATTTCTCCGCCATTAAGCCGAGTTGAACCAAATCAGGGTCAGATAATCCGTATTATCCAAACGGGATCTCCCAAATTACCTGAAGATAGAGAAACTTTATTCTGGTTCAATATGCTGGATATTCCACCAGATAATCAGAATTTGGCAAATAAAAACTTACTGTCATTTACTGTAAGAACCCGAATTAAATTATTTTATAGGCCAAGTAAGCTTAAGATGGCAGATGAAGGTACTTATAGTCAAGTTCAATTTAAGATTAGTGAAGTAAATGGCGGATTAGAAGTTAAAAATCCAACCCCATATTTTATTACATTTGTAAATATTGTAGCTAGTGATGATTTTAATGAAAAAAATATAACGCGAGCAATAATGGTCAATCCATTTTCCAGTCAAATAATTAACGAGATTAAACTCCCTAAAAGTTTAAATAAAGTTGATTATTCAGTATTAAACGACTTGGGTGGTGTTCAAAAATTTACTAAAACTTTGAATTAATTTTATTTTTCTTTCGGTAACTAGCTGGTTTTATTGGAATGTGAGTAATGAAAAATTTTAAATATAATGTTCTTTATATTTTAATGTTTATGCCAGTAGTTTCACACTCGAACAACATAGCAGCTACTAAAAATCCCCAAGGTTCTGTTAATAAAGTAAAAATAAGTAGTAGTTTGGATGTAAATGAAATTGAAAAAACACAAGTATTAGATGCATCAAATTTTGCTTACTTCAATCCTAGTTCTTTATATGGGCAAGATAATAGAAACATTAACTTAGATAGCTTTAAAAGTAAAAATACAATTCAAGAAGGTACTTACTATGTTCAATTAAATATCAATAAATTAAAAGTTACAGATACTAAAGTTAGGTTCATCAAGAAAAAAAATGATCAAGTAGCATTTTTGTGTCTCGATAAAGATTTGCTTAATTATCTAGATTTAGATGAAAAAGTATTATCCAAATTACCTGATGACGAATGCTTAAGTATAAATGATATACATAAAAATGCCTACTATGATATGGATAGCTCTAAATTAGTATTAAACTTATATGTACCTCAAGCAATAAAAAATGAACATCCTGAAGGGTATATAAATCCAAAGTTATTTGATGAAGGCGTGAATTCTGGATTTATTTCATATAATTATAATACTTTTCATAATGATGATAGAACTACTCAGTATTTGGGTGTAAGCGGTGGTGTCAATTTTAATGGCTGGTATTTTAGGCATCAAGGTAATTTTGATTCTAATGACTCAGGATTAGGGGGCTATACATCTTATGAAAATGTTTTGCATACAGATATATTGCCAATATATTCTCGTTTAAGTCTAGGACAGTTCAATACTCAAAATTATCAGCTTGATAGCCTGCCAATTGTAGGTGTGCAAATTGCCTCAGATCAAACGATGCTTCCTTGGTCACAGCAAATTTATTCACCAGTTATTGAAAATGTTGCTAATTCAAATGCAGTGGTAAAAGTTTTTCAGAATGGTGTAAAAATTTATGAAAAAACGGTTCCAGCAGGCCCTTTTAAATTAACAGATCTAGGTTCTATAGGTAGTGGTGATTTAATTGTTGAAATTGAAGAAAATAGTGGTGAAAGAAAAACCTACACTGTTCCTGTGCAGCAGAATGTATATATGATTAAACCTGGTCGCTATAATTATAGCGCATCTATTGGTAATTATCATTTTTTAAATAAGACGACAAATGATTTAATATCACAATTAAATTATGGCTATGGTATGAATAATAATCTAACATTGTTAAGTGGTATCAATCTTTCTGAAAATTACAATAGTTTATTATTTGGTGCTGCTATCAATTCTGGTATTGGCGGGATAAACCTTAAGTTTAGCTCAAGCCAAGCTAAAGTTTTCTCTGAAAAATTCAATGGTGAGCAATATAATTTCGATTATCGGTATAATTTTGATAAATATGATTTTAGTGTATTTTTAAATGCACTACATCAAAGTAAAAGCTACCTAACTGTTTCAAATACATTTTCTCGCTTAAATTATGAATACCTTACAGATTCTGAGCAGAATAACTACAGAATAACAAATAATTTGAAAGATCAGATTTCTATTAATTTTATGAAAAATAAGTTTTTGAATAATTCGTCGAATTTTAGTTTTGGTTATTCAAAAAATACATATTGGGATAGCGCAAAAGATGCTGAGCAATTTAATATTAGCTACAGTAATTTGTGGAATAAAATCGGTTATACACTAGGTTATTCACAAACTGATTATTCATCTTTTAATGAAGATGATAAAACATTTTATTTAAGTTTTTCTCTGCCTTTGGACTGGAGGAAAAGTAAACTATTTTTGACTTCAAATATTCAGACTACTCAGAATGACAATGATTTTACTACTGGGAATGTAAATGTATCTGGTTCTTTGGGTGAGTTGAACAACTTCAATTTTGGTGCGGGCATCTTAAGTACCTACTATCATGATCATGCTGAAACTTCAATCCAAGCTAATGCGAATTATTTATTACCTAAAGTTTCATTAGGCGCTACAGTTTTTGCTACTGATGATAAGCAGCATTACTCTTTCTCTGCTAAAGGTGCATTGGTCGCGCACAAATATGGTATTACCCCAGTCAATACACTTGCAGATACCTACACCATTGTGCATGTGGAAAATGGTGGTGGTGCAAGATTAAATAATGCATGGGGTGTAAAACTTGATAGATTCGGTAATGCTATTTATCCAACAAGCTCGGCTTACAGTGAGAATGACATTAGTGTAAATCCGCAAGATCTGCCGATAGATGTAGTTTTAGAATCAAATCAAATTAAAGTTATTCCTCGAAAATATAGTTCAACTTTAGCAGTATTTAATGCTAAACAGACTTCAAATATTTTACTTAGAATAATGATTAAGAATAGCGTCAAATTGCCTATTGGCAGTCAGGTTTTAAAAAGTGATGGTACCGTATTAGGAATGATGGGGCAATCCAATCAAGTGATTCTTGAAAATCGAAATGATGTATTTGAGCAGCCTTTGAAGGTTCTTTGGGGAACAGAAATGAACCAGAGTTGTGAAATTGATCCTATTCCTCCTTTAAAAGCAAAGCCAACAAGGAAGAACTATCATTTTGAAATTTTAAACGTGGAGTGCCATTAATAATGAAGAGAATACTTCTGGTTTTAGGGATTCTGGTTTTATCATTTCCCTGTGCTGTTTATGCTTGTAATACAACTAGAACAGAGAATCCACTTTTTACAATTGCGAATCTTGGTTCTTTTAAGTCAAATGCAAACAATCAAATTTTGACACCTTCAGTTACTCCTAACCGTTATGGAACAATTATTAATAATTGTACTAACTCTGGCTCTAATATATTTAGGATTTTAGGGGGAACATCTATTGCTACAATAAGTACTACTGATGTTATTATTCTTAATGGTAGAACTTACTTTCATATCTCAAATTCTGCAACACCGACTTCAGCAAATCCTGCGCAAGTATATATCGCTTTTAGCGTAAAAGATAATCAGGATATCGCCCAGCTCTATCCAGTTAATAATGGAAATCAGATCAATATGTATACTGGGAGTAGTGACACTCGCGGGATGAGATTAGAAGATGTCAGTGTGCTTATACGGGGTACAAATTTGACTCCTGGTACATATAGTATTAGCAATATAATTTTGGGCACATATACTGCTACAGGAGGAAGCCGATCAGCCAGCAAACCAATTACGATTCCAAGCCTTACATATACGATTACTTCATCTACATGTACTTTAAATAGCCCTGCAGTCAACCTTCCTTCAATGAGAATCTCTGATTTTCCAAGTATTGGGTCTTTAGGCGGGGCAACTGGTCTAACGATAACTGCCATTTGTAATGATGATGCTGCGAATACACGTTACTCAGCAACAATTACTGATAATTATACAAGTGCGAGTAATCAGAATGGTATTCTTCTTAATGGTATCGATTCGACATCTGGCGGATCAAATATTAAAATTAAATTAACAGATACTTCAAACGTTCCTATACCTATTGGCCCTTTAAATTTAAATAATAAGTTTGCATTTGGAACGCTTAGTAGCTCTAAATCTGTCAGTAAATCATTTAATGCATCATATTACGCAGATGTAATACCGGTTACACCTGGCATTGTTAAAAGTGTAAGTGTGATTAACCTAATTTATGATTAAAACTTTTAGTTAAATCAGCTTTGCTGTATAAAGAGCTGAAAAGGGAGAGTTTCCTCTAATTAACTTAAATTTAGGGTGCAACCTGAATATGCGGTCGGCCTAATTTTGTGAATTTATTGAGTAGGCTACGCATTCATGGCTAGTCCTTCCATAAAAAGCAGGTTAAAAATGGAGATTTATCCTTTGATAACATCACTAATATTTAATCCGAGAAGGTTTCTTCCTGACCTAGCTTATAATGCATTTCTCTGTACACGACAAATTTCACAGAACCCTTATCCTATCAGGATTCTGCTTTCTTAAAATTGCCAAAATTTCCTTAAACTCTTCTTTTTTCCCAAAACCAATTAAACGCTGAATCGCCATTTG